>NZ_BSNL01000001.1:1290212-1612765 GCF_030159975.1 Sulfitobacter pacificus | reverse complement strand
TGCGCTCCACGCCGCTGTCCACTGTACCACCGGCGCAGCAATTGATGTTTCAGGTACTGGTCTCTGCGCCGATCCTGCTGATACTGGCCCCGCTTTTCGGCCCCTTGCTGCGCGACGTCGCGCCGATCCATCTGGCCGGTCTGTTGTTTCAGATCATTGCCATCGCAAGCCTTGGGTTTCTGGTCTGGTTCTGGCTGATGAGCATCTATCCGGCATCCTCTGTTGCCTCCTTCAGCTTCTTGTCACCGGTATTCTCGGTGATCCTGGGCTGGCTGCTGCTGTCCGAGGATGTTGCCCCATCGGTCTGGGGGGCATTGGTGCTGGTGGCCAGCGGCATCTACCTGATCAACCGCAAACCGCGGGTTCACCCCTAGGTGCCACAAAAGGTGGCCGGCACGATCTCTTGCGCGGAAGGGGGATGTGAGAGGTCAGCATCGGTTTCGACATAAGGCGTGGCCAGCGCCCGCATCAGCCGCTCAAACGGGGCCATATCCCCGGCGACCGCAGCCTCGATCATCTGTTCGATCCGATGGTTGCGCGGGATTAGCGCAGGGTTCGCCGCCTGCATGACGGGTTGCGTGTCCGGCAAACCCTTGATCCGGCTTTGCCATTTCCCATGCCAGTGTTCAAAGGCGTCGCGGTTGGTGAACTGGTCCCTTGCGGCCTTGCGACCAAGTGCGCGGAAACTATTGGTGAAATCGGCCCCATCCGTCTGCATCAACCCCAACAGCTCTTCGATCAGCTCTGTGTCACCTTTTTCGGGGGCGCTGATGCCGATCTTGGCAGCAAAGCGCTTCAGCCAGTTTTCTTCCAAAAGCTTTGGCATGGCATGGACAATCTCGGTGGCTTCTTCGACTGCCGCATCGCGGTCGTCAAACAGTTGGACAAGGCTGGTGGCCAGCTGAGCCATATTCCAGACGGCAATGCCCGGCTGCGCCCCGAAGGCATAGCGCCCTTGGGAGTCGATTGAACTGAACACGCGGTTCTGATGGAAAGCATCCATAAAGGCACAGGGGCCGTAATCGATGGTTTCGCCGCTGATCGTGCAATTATCGGTGTTCATCACACCGTGGATAAATCCAACGGACATCCAATGGGTGACCAGATCAGCCTGTGCGGCACAGACCGCGCGCAGCAGGTCCATCGGGCCAGTCGCGTCAGGATAGTGGCGCTCTATGGCATAGTTGGTCAGGATGCGCAGGTTCTCAACCTCGCCGCGATGGGCAAAGACCTGAAAGGTGCCGACCCGCAGATGGCTTTGTGCCACGCGGGTCAGGATGGCACCGGGCAGGGCACCTTGTTCACGCCAGATCTGTTCGCCGGTGGACACTGCTGCAAGGGCGCGGGTGGAGGGAATACCAAGGGCATGCATCGCCTCTGACACCACATATTCGCGCAACACCGGCCCCAGCCAGGCACGGCCATCGCCCATGCGCGAATAGGGTGTGGGGCCCGATCCTTTTAACTGAATGTCGCGGCGGATGCCGTCCGTGCCAATAACCTCACCCAGCAGGATCGCCCGGCCATCGCCAAGCTGCGGATTATAGCTGCCAAACTGGTGACCGGCGTAAAGCTGTGCCAGGGGTGCGGCTCCTTGGGGTATGGAGTTACCCCCAAATGCGGTGGCAAGTTCTGCCGGATCATTCTGTTCGATGTCCAGTAGATCAGCAAGTTTGTCGTTGAATGCCAAAAGATTAGGGGATGAAACGGAAGTGGGTTTCAACCGGGAATAGAAACTTTCGGGCAGATTGGCATAGCTGTTGTCAAAAGGAATGCGCATTGGGGTCAAAGCTCTCTCGACATGAACATATATTTCTCACGCGGCGTGAAACCGGCGCGTTTGTAAAGCTTGACCGCAGCGGTGTTTTCGCGATCCACTTCAAGGTGAATGGCGCGCAGCCCGCCTTCGGCCAAGGCGCGCGGCAAGGCGATCAGGCTTTCGGTTGCAATCCCGCGGCCGCGTACGCCGGGGCGGATGTAGAGTTCGTCAAGGATCGCATCCAGCCCGCCAAATTCGATAGACCAGCCAAAGCAAACAACCAGATATCCAATCGGTGCGCGGGCTGGCCCAATCAGATAGACCGCACCATAGGGCGATCCCTCCAGCAGCGGGGCAAGGGCGTCGCGGCGGGCCTCATCGCTCTGGGTGATGCCTTCTTCAGTGTGAAAGGCAGCGCAAAGCGTGACCAGTCGGTCGAGATGCTCCGGTTTGGCAAGGGTGAGGGCGGCGCTCACAACCTTGCCAATCGGTCGGTCAACAGGGCGAAAAAGCCATCAGCATCCAGATCACCAATAAACAATGCGTTTGGCTTGCGGTCCGTCACACCCCACCAATCGGCCACGGTCATGCCCATGGTCAGCTCTGACTGGGTCTCGATTTCCACGTTGATATGGCGGCCTGAAAACAGCTCGGGTTTGATCAGATAGGCGGTGACGCAGGGATCATGCAGCGGTGCCCCCTCGGAACCGTATTTCTCCTTGTCGAACCGTTCAAAGAAATCGGTCATCTGTGCCACGGCAATGCCCACAGGCGTATCCAGTGCGCGAAACGCGTCATTGCGTTGTTTAGTGACCAATGCCTTATGTGTTACGTCAAGGGGCATAACAACAATAGGTACGCCGGATTTGAACACGATATCAGCGGCTTGTGGGTCGACGTAGATGTTGAATTCAGCCGTGGGTGTGATGTTGCCCCCCTCGAAATAGCCGCCACCCATCAGGACAATCTCGGACACGCGCGCCACAATGTCAGGGGCTTTCTCAAAGGCGGTAGCGATATTGGTCAGCGGTCCCAGGGGGCATAGCGTGATCTGGCCCGCATCATGTGTTCGAAGCTGTTCGATGATGAAATCAACCCCGTGCCCGTCGCATAGCGGCATCACCGGATCGGGCAGGTTGGGGCCGTCAAGTCCGGTCTTGCCATGGACATGTTCGGCAGTGACCAGTTCGCGGCCCAGGGGGCGGTCACATCCGGCATAAACCTTTACATCCGTTTTGCCTGCCAACTCGCAGATAATACGTGCATTTTTGGATGTGAGGTCTAACGGCACATTGCCTGCAACACAGGTGATGCCCAATAGGTCAATCTCTTCCGGGCTGGCCAGTGCCAGCAGGATCGCAACCGCGTCATCCTGTCCGGGGTCCGTGTCGATAATTACTTTGCGTGGCTGCATGATTTTATCCTCTTTGGCGCAGAGATAGGGGAAAGACAGGGTGAACAAAAGGGCGCGTCAGCCCTTGGTGGCATCGCTCCGCTCATCCGCTTTCACTGCGTTCCAGAGCGCGTCCATTTCATCAAGGTTACTTTGTGACGGGGTTTTGCCAAGGGCGGCAAGGCGTTTCTCAATCTCGCCAAAGCGTTGTTCAACCTTGCGGTTGGTGCGCCTGACAGCGGTTTCCGGGTCCACGCCAAGGTGGCGGGCAAGGTTGGCCATGACAAACAGCAGATCGCCAAATTCATCCTCCACCGCGTCAGCGTCCATGGTGTCGCGGGCCTCTACCAGTTCGCCAGCCTCTTCGACGATCTTGTCAAGCACACTTCCGGTTTCGCTCCAGTCAAACCCGACCCGTGCCAGACGTTTTTGCAGTTTCACCGCGCGGGTCATCCCGGGCAGTCCCAATGCGACTCCCTCCAGCGTGCCGCGTTGGGCTTTTCCGGCGCGTTCCTGTGCCTTGATTGCCTCCCAATCGGCGGTTTGCTGATCGGCGGATTTATCGCGGTTTTCATCGCCAAAGACATGCGGGTGGCGAGCCACCATCTTGTCCGAGATATTGCGCACCACAGAGGCAAAGGTGAAATGGCCCGCTTCCTCGCCCATGGCCGTGTGATAGACCGATTGCAATAGCAGATCGCCCAGTTCGCCTTCCAGTTCGGGCCAATCCTTTCGGGCGATGGCATCGGCAACTTCGTAAGCTTCTTCAATGGTATAGGGGGCGATGCTGTCAAAATCCTGTTCAATATCCCAGGGGCATCCGGTTTCAGGATCACGCAAGCGGCGCATGATTTCCAGCAGCCGGTCGATGCCGCCCTCGGGGTCGTTGATAAGGTCATGATTTTGGTTGCGGGCCATTGCAGCTTTGTCCTGTCTGGTGTCAGATGCACCCTGATCAACCTCACCCAAGGAGTCCAGCCCATGCCCGTGGTCAACCGCATTGCCGATTTCAGCGCCGATATGACGGCATGGCGGCAACATCTTCACACCATTCCCGAACTGGGGCTTGAGTGTCACCAGACGGCCGCTTTTGTTGCTGAACGTTTGCGTGAATTTGGTGTGGATGAGTTGCACGAAGGCATTGCCAAGACCGGTATCGTGGCGATCATCAACGGACAGGGCGCAGGGCCGACCATTGGTCTGCGCGCGGATATGGATGCTTTGCCGATCACGGAAGAGACCGGTGTGCCCTATGCCAGTACCCATGAGGGTAAGATGCATGCCTGTGGTCATGACGGGCACACGGCGATGTTGCTGGGCGCGGCGAAATATCTGGCAGAGACCCGCAATTTCGCCGGGCGTGTGGCCTTGCTGTTTCAGCCCGCGGAGGAAATCATCGGCGGTGGCGAGATCATGGTGAAGGAAGGGGTGATGGATCGGTTTGAGATTGCCCAAGTCTATGCCATCCACAATGCGCCGGGGCTGGAGTTTGGGCGTTTCCACACCACGCCGGGGCCAATCATGGCGGCGGCGGATACCTTTACGATCAACCTGACTGGCAAGGGCGGACATGGTGCGCGGCCCCATGATTGTGTTGATCCCGTTGTCGCGGCCTGTGCGATTGTGCAGTCTTTGCAAACCATTGTCAGCCGGAACACCGATCCCAAAGCACAGCTGGTGATCTCGACCACACAGATCCACACCGGCACAACCGATAATGTGATCCCCGAAGAGGTTTATATTAACGGTACAGTGCGCACCTTTGACAAAGAGGTACAGGCCATGGTGGTGCGCCGGATGCAGGCGATCGTGGATGGTCATGCGGCCAGCTATGATTTGCAGGCGGAGCTGGATTTCGAATTCGGCTATCCGCCAACGGTCAATGACGCAGAGAAGACGGATTTCGCCATTGATGTCGCGGGGGATGTCGCTGGCGAAGCTGGCGTTGAAGCGGCCTTTCCGCCCGTTATGGGAGCAGAGGATTTTTCTTATATGCTGGAGGCGCGCCCCGGTGCCTATCTGATGTTGGGGCAGGGTGAAGGCGCAGGCGTGCATCACGCGAAATACAATTTCAACGATGAGATTGCACCAATTGGCGCCTCCTTCTTTGCCCGTCTGGTAGAGCGGGCGCAGCCCGTCGCGGGGGCATAGAGGATGGCGCTGGAAGATGCAGCAACTCAGGTTGATCAGGCGTTCACCCGCGACGATCTGAAAGGCGCGAGTTTTGAGAATGCCTTTGGCGGGGCAACATCGTTCCTGCGGCGCAAATACACCAAGGATCTGACCGGCGTGGATATCGCTGTGACTGGCGTGCCTTTCGATCAAGCGGTGACCAACCGCAGCGGTACACGGCTGGGGCCGCGTGCGATCCGCGAGGCCAGCGCCCTGCAACCCTATGATCCGCCTTATGGTTGGGATTTCGATGTGCTGAGCGAATTCGCCATCGCGGATTATGGTGATCTGGCGTTTGATTACGGACATACCTCGAAGTTTCCCGCGGCCCTGACCGCCCATATCAAGGGGATTTTGGATGCGGGGGCAGCCAGTGTGACGCTGGGCGGGGATCACTATATCAGCTTTCCGATCCTCAAGGCCTATGCGGAAAAATATGGCCCAATCAGCCTGTTACAGTTTGATGCCCATTCCGATACCTGGCCCGATGATGATATGGAGCGGATTGACCACGGCACGATGTTTTACAAGGCTGTGAAATCCGGGATCGTTGATCCGCATACGTCGGTGCAGGTGGGGATCAGAACGACAAACCCCGATACTTTGGGGGTGGCCACCATTGATGCCCGCGAGGTGCATGAGCGCGGACCGCAAGCGGCGGTGATGCGGATCAAGGAGGTTCTGGGGGATCGACCTTGTTACCTGACCTTTGACATTGATGCGCTGGATCCGGCTTTTGCACCGGGTACCGGCACACCGGTCTGGGGCGGGCTGACCTCTGCGCAGGCGGTGATCATGCTGCGTGATCTTGCGGGGATCAACATTGTGGGCGGAGATATCGTCGAGGTGTCACCGCCGTTTGACACAACCGGGGCAACCGCGATTGCGGGGGCGCATGTGGCGACCGAGATCCTCTGCCTGCTCGGACATAGGATGCGGTCAGAATGAAAATTGCGCTGACAGTCACCGAGGTTGGGATGCTGATTTATTGGGGGTTTGCATCTGTTGTTGTGCTGGGATGGGTCATCGTCGCCCCCGATGCGATGTATCCCTATTACCGGAACCCGTTGATCGTGATCTGGAACTGGTCGTTCCTGCCGATTGACATCCTGTTTGCACTTTGCGGGCTGGCCGCGAGATTTGTGCCGATGGCACCAGAGCGCGCGGTTGTTTTACAAATTGTTTCACTTACCTTGATGTTCTGCGCCGGTTTGATGGCGCTGAACTTTTGGGTCTTGCAATGTTGGTTCGACATTGCATGGTGGGCGGTCAACGCGTGGTTGGTCGTTTTGTCTCTTACCGGGCTGCTGCGTATCTTTTGCCCTTCCGAAAGGCCTTTGGCATGAGCCAGAAAAACCAACCCATCAGCGGCAATGATCTGGCACGGTTTTCCGGCCCTAACACGTTCATGCGCCTGCCGGCGGTGAATGATCTTAAAGGGCTGGATGTGGCGGTCTTGGGTATTCCGCTGGACATCGGTACTTCCTGGCGCTCCGGCACCCGGTTTGGGCCCAAGGAGGTGCGCGCGGAAAGTGCCATGTTGCGGCCCTATAATCTGGGCACCGGGGCGGCTCCCTTTGATAGTTTGCAGGTGGCGGACATCGGTGATCTGGCGATCAATACCTTTTCGTTAAGTGACAGTCTGCGCATCATTGCAGAGAGTTACGATAGTATCCTGATGTCGGATGCGATGCCTTTGGCGATTGGTGGTGATCATTCGATCACCCTGCCGATCCTGCGTGCCATGGCCAAGCGGCACGGGCCGGTGGCGCTGATCCATGTGGACGCTCATGCGGATGTGAATGACGAGATGTTTGGCGAGCGTGAATGCCATGGCACGGTGTTCCGCCGTGCATATGAGGAGGGGTTGATCCTTCCGGCCAAGACTTATCAAGTGGGGCTTCGGGGCACTGGATATTCCGCAGAGGATTTCAAAGAAGCCGCCGGTTGGGGTTTCCAACAGTTCCCCGCGCAGGAGCTTTGGGGGCGTAGCCTTGCCAGTCTGGGATCTGAAATCCGGCGCGATGTCGGGGAGGCACCGGTCTATGTCACCTATGACATCGACAGCCTTGATCCCGCCTATGCGCCCGGCACCGGTACGCCGGAAATCGGCGGTCTGACCACGCCGCAAGCCATGGAACTGATCCGGGCCCTGCGTGGGCTGAACATTGTCGGCGGCGATCTGGTAGAGGTCTCACCGCCCTATGATACTAGCGGCAATACCGCGCTGACCGGGGCGAATATTCTCTATGAGATGTTATGTGTTCTGCCCGGTGTGACATATCGCTGAGGCTCGGGCGGTTGCGCGCGCTGGAATGAGCTTATGGGCAGGATGAATCTGGGGGTGATGCCTATGGTCCTTTGGGGCATATTCTTTGTGGTTGTTGCGGCTTTGGCTTATGTGCGGCTGGCACCGGTTGATCCGCAGGACTGGCATAAACAGGCCTATCCTTCCGGCATGGGGGAAAGGCCAGGGGCAAAAAGCTTTGTCTGGCGCGAACCAGTTGAGGGGGATGGGGCAGCAAAATTCCGTCAGTTGGCCAAGATCATAAGTGCCACGCCGCGCAGCACGCTGGTGGCGGGCTCTGTCGAGGCGGGGCAAATGACCTTTGTGACCCGAACACCAATGATTGGCTTTCCTGATTACACCACCATCGGCATCTATCAGGGCCTCGTGGAAGACGGTGACATCCGTTACCTTGAGGTTTACGGGCGGTCGCGTTTCGGGCGCTCAGATCTTGGGGTGAATGGCAAGCGGATCAAGGGGTGGCTCGCTGCGCTGGAGTGAGGAGGACAGGCAACCTTCCTGCACCTCGCGCCACATCGGCACGTTCAGCGACATCTGGCATTGTGCCATGAACATGCGCCCATCAACTTGCAGACAAATTGTTTCGCCCAGTTCAATCCGGTTATGGCTGCGGTCTGTGCAATAGCAATCCACCGTCTTGCCATTGGGGTAGGTTGCATCGGCAAAAGCTGCCGTAGGGGCGGGCAGGGCCATCAGGCCCGCAAGGAGGCAAAGGCGTTTCATGCAGGTACCATAGCACGACGCGGCCCTTGACCAAAGCCCTTCTATCAGCGACAGCATCTGACCATGATACCATTGGACCGCCTTGAACAAATTTCTCAACGTTTCCAGTTTCTGGAAGCCTCCATGTCATCTGGCTCGGATGGCGCTGATTTTGCGGCCCTGGCTAAGGAATATGCGGATCTGCGCCCGGTGGTCGATCAGATCGATGCTTATATGCAATTGCTGCGCGATCTGGATGAGGCGCAGGTGATGATGGCCGATCCTGAGATGGCAGAGCTGGCGCAAGAGGAAATGCCGCGTATCAAGGCGGCTTTGCCGGAGGCGGAAGCGGCCTTGCAGGTGGCGCTTTTGCCCAAAGACGCGGCGGATGCGAAACCTGCGATGCTTGAGATCAGGCCTGGTACAGGCGGGGATGAGGCAGCCTTGTTTGCGGCAGACCTGTTGCGGATGTACCAACGCTATGCCGAAACACGCGGCTGGGGCTTTGATCTGATCGAAGAGCAGATGACCGAACTGGGCGGCGTCAAGGAAGTGGTGGCGCATATCACTGGCCAGAACGTGTTTGCGCGGCTGAAATACGAAAGCGGCGTGCACCGGGTGCAGCGGGTGCCAACCACCGAATCAGGGGGGCGCATTCATACCTCTGCGGCGACAGTGGCTGTTTTGCCTGAAGCCGAAGATGTGGACATTGAAATCAACGCCAATGACATTCGTATCGACACCATGCGCTCGTCAGGGGCAGGGGGCCAGCATGTGAACACCACCGATTCCGCGGTGCGCATCACGCATATTCCCACCGGAATCGTGGTGACCTCTTCAGAGAAGTCGCAGCACCGCAACCGGGACAAGGCGATGCAGGTTCTCAAGGCGCGGCTCTATGATCTGGAGCGGAGCCGGATGGATGATGAACGCTCTGCGGATCGCGCATCGCAGGTGGGGTCAGGGGACCGTTCAGAGCGGATCAGAACCTATAACTTCCCGCAAGGTCGCATGACCGACCATCGGATCAACCTGACGCTCTATCGGCTGGATGCGGTGATGCAGGGTGATCTGGATGAAATTGTCGATGCTTTGACCGCAGATGCACAGGCCCGGCTGATGGCCGAGATGAACGGGTGAGTACCGCCGCACAGGCCATGGCCACTGCTGCCTCACGTCTGCGCGCCGCCGGGGTGCCGGACCCTGCACGCGATGCGCGCCTGTTGTTGGCCCATGCCGCAAGTGTGGATGCGGCGCGGGTGACACTGATTGCACCCGAAGAGATCGCACCCGAAATTGCTGAAAGATATGAACAGCTTGTCGCCTTGCGGGCGGTGCGTGTACCGGTGTCGCAACTGGTCGGCGCACGGGCGTTTTATGGCCGCGAGTTCAAAATCAGCCGCGAGGTGCTCGACCCACGGCCGGAAACCGAGACGCTGATCGATCTGGCCCTTGGCGCGCCCTTCGATCGGGTGCTGGACCTTGGCACCGGATCGGGCTGCATCCTTGTGACGCTTCTGGCAGAGCGGCCTGATGCCACCGGCGTCGGGGCGGATCTGTCAGAAACCGCCTGTCTGCAAGCCAGTGCCAATGCGGTGCTGCATGAGGTCGCAGGGCGGGCAGAAATCATTCAGTCGGATTGGTTTGAGGCGGTTGCGGGGCGCTTTGATCTGATCGTGTCAAATCCGCCTTATCTGGCGGTCACGGAAATGGCGGATGTTGCGCCGGAATTGCGGGATCACGAGCCGCGGATGGCCCTGACCGACGGGCTGGATGGCTTGTCGGTCTACCGGATCATTGCAGAGAATGCGCAATCCTATCTGACGGCAAATGGCCGTGTGATGGTTGAAATCGGTTGGCAGCAAGGCACGGCGGTTTGTGACATTTTCAGCCGTGCAGGCTGGGCCAGTGTTGAGCTGGCGCATGATCTAGATGGGCGGCCCCGTGTGGTTTGTGCAGCGCAACCGGCGTGAAACTGCACTTTTTGCGCAAATTTAGCGGTTTTACCCTTGCCGTAGGGGCGTTGGCGTGGTTATTCAAAGATGTTGCAGCGGTGGATGCTTTCGGCGGTCCCGCGCGGTTTTTAACCCAACATTTTCTCGACCGATGATGCCCGCGCTTTGCGCAATCGGTCATTCTTCGCGAAACAGCACCAAAGGCTGATATCCTTTCATGAAATCCACAAGATCCCGGGGCCGGTCCAAGAACAACCGCAACCGCAGTAATAACAATCAGGGCGGCAATGTCGTCAACCGCGTCTTTGACAGCTCCGGCCCTGAAGGCAAGGTGCGTGGCACGCCAAGTCAGGTGATTGAGAAATACAACCAGCTCGCCCGCGACGCCCAGCTCTCCAATGACCGTGTTGCGGCTGAGAACTTTCAGCAGCATGCGGAACATTATCTGCGGATGCTGTCCGAAGCCCAACGTGAGATGGAAGAACGGCGCGAAGAGCAAGAGCGCCAGAACCGTGAACGTCAGGCCGAACGCGACCGTGAACGCGCCGAACGTCAGGAGCGTGAGGCCAACAATCAGGGCGGCCAGCAGCAACAGCAGGGCGGACAGCAGCCCCAGCATGGCGGTAAAGAGCCACGCGGCGGACATGCGGCGGATGGTGACCAGCCGATTGTCGAGCCAGAGGCGGAAGAAGACAGCGGTCTGGTGGATACCCCTGAAAGCAAGCCCAAGCCGAAACGCGCGCCCCGCCGCAAACCCAAGCCAAAGGCCCAGCCTGAGGCAAAGCCGGACGGCAGCGGCGACAGTGGCGATCAGCCAGAGGCAGCAGAATAACCCAAAGCCCCGCCAGAGAGCGGGGCTTTTTGTATCCGGTCTGCGGGGTTAGTCGATGGGTGGTGCTGCCAATGACCCGTCCGTGCGGTGGACATAGTGAATACGGCCTTTGTCGCGCAGGACCTGCGCGCGGGGCAGCCAGTTGTAACGGCTGTCCTGAGTTACCGGGGACCAGAAAAGCCGCCCGCCGCCGCGCCAGGGATCAATCACCACACCGTCTTTCATATTGGCCCCGGTAGGGATCAGGACGGCGGTACTGTGATCAATCAGGAACCGCGTATGTGAATTGGCAATCGCGCGGGTCACATCCAGCGTTTCAAAGCCTTCTGCCAGCAGCCGTGCCTGCATGTCTTCAGCCCAGTGATAACACAGGCCGCGTGGCTTGGTGCCTGCGTTCACCTTGCTGTTATGGATCAGCGGATGGTCCGTTATCTGATAGGTTTGCGCCAATGCAAAGGCGGTTTGATAGGAGATCCGTGCGGCACGATCTGCTTCCCGTGGGTCCACATCCGGTGACATCTGGCGCAGGCTTTGGGCAAGGGCAGTGATTTGGGGTTCCGTGGCCGTCACCGGGCCTTTGGTCGCGCAGGCCGTCAGGACCACAAGCAGAATAAAGGCTGACATCAGCCGTTTCATTTTTTCGCGACTTCGCGGGCAAGGGCGCAGAAGGCTTCCAGCGAAACTTGTTCAGCACGTTCGGTAGGTTTGATGCCCGCAGCCCGTAACCGGTCTTCCATATCCGGTGCCACACCTTTCAGCGAGGCCCGCAGCATCTTGCGCCGCTGGTTAAAACCGGCAGCGACCACACGGTTCAGGATTGCCGGATCGGCTGGAAAGCGCGGCTCCGGCAGGGCGGTCAAATGCACCACGGCGGAAGACACCTTGGGCGGCGGTGTGAAGGCTTCCGGCGGCAGGTGCAATACAATGCGCGCATCCGCCCGCCATTGGGCCAAGAGGGCCAGTCGTCCGTAAGCCTTGGACCCGGGCACCGCGACGATACGTTCCGCCACTTCGCGTTGAAACATCAAGGTCAGGCTTTGCCAGAAGGGTGGCCATTCGGCCGGTGTCAGCCAGCGCACCAGCAGTTCGGTGCCCACATTATAGGGCAGGTTGGCGGCCACCCGGATCGGCGGTGTGAGATGTTCCAGCGGGTTGATCTCAAGGGCGTCGCCCTCCATCACCGTCAGCTTGCCGTCATAGGCACTGCTGATTTCTGCCAGCGCGGGCAGGCAGCGGGGGTCTTTCTCGATCGCCAGCACATGGCGCGCCCCTTCGGCCAGCAATCCACGGGTCAGCCCGCCGGGGCCGGGGCCGATTTCAAGCACATCACAGCCGGTCAGGTTCCCCGCCTGTCGCGCGATTTTCGCAGTCAGGTTCAGATCCAGCAGAAAATTCTGCCCCAGTGATTTGCGCGCCGACAGCCCATGGGTAGCAATGACCTCGCGCAGGGGCGGTAAGGTGTCGATGGCGCTCATCGGTTCTGCCCCAAACGATGTGCCATGCGGATTGCCTCTATCATGCTGGTGGGGTTGGCGATCCCTTTGCCGGCGATGTCAAAGGCGGTGCCGTGATCAGGCGAGGTGCGGATAAAGGGCAGGCCCAGCGTGACGTTGACACCTTTGTCAAAATCCAGCGTCTTGATCGGGATCAGCGCCTGATCGTGATACATACAGATCGCGGCGTCGTAACGGGCGCGGGCAGCGGCATGGAACATCGTGTCAGCAGGCAGCGGGCCGGTCAGGCCATACCCTTCGCCCTGCATCTGCGTGACCAGATCGTTGATCCAGCTGCGTTCCTGCATGCCCATGGTGCCGCCTTCGCCCGCATGCGGGTTCAATCCGGCAATGGCAAGGCGCGGCGCGGCAATGCCAAACAGGTCGCGCAGACCGGCATGGGTGATTTCGATCACATGACGCAGGGTCCGCGGGGTCAATTGCAGCGGCACCTGATCCAGCGCGATGTGGATGGTGGCAGGCACCACACGCAACTGGTCCGAGGCCAGCATCATCACCACATCATCTACACCGGCCAGCGCGGCCAGATATTCCGTATGCCCGGGATGGGAAAAACCTGCGCCGTCTTTCAGGGCTTTTTTGTGGATCGGCGCGGTACAGAGCGCAAGAGCATGCCCGTCCTGCACCAGTGCCACACCACGGGCGATCATCTCGATCACCTGCGGGGCATGGACCGGGTCCGCGACACCCGGTTGACGTGGCCTGCCAAAATCCTGTGCCAGCACGGGCAGGGCGTCGGGGCTGGGGTCAGCGGCTTCGCTGGCATGGTTCACAAGCCTGTGCGGCGTGCCTTCGGGCAGATGGCGCGGATCGCCGAGCCAAAGCATCGGCACCTCATGTGCCAGCGCAGCAAAGGCGGCGGCGGCGACCTCGGGTCCGATGCCGGCAGGTTCGCCGCAGGAAATCGCGACCGGCAGTGCGGGGCGGCTCATTGCATCAAGATATGCGCATCGGCGCGCAGCTGCTCCATGTAGAGGTTCGCAAACCCCTGCAATTTGCGCTGGCGCAGGGCGCTGATCACATCTTCGCGGCTGGCTTCGGCATTGGCGGCGGCGGTGCGGTTGCACAGCATCAGAAACACCAGTGTTTCGCCATTTGCACGGGTCAGGGCCGTTGAGACCTCGCCATTGTCCAGCTTGGCCAGTTCAAAGGCGATGTCCTGCGGGATCTCGGCCGGGGCCTTGGCTCCGCGTTCCAGCACCTCTTCCGGCTGGCCTTTGGCGATGGCGTAAAGATCATCACAGGTGTCAACCTCGCCGCGCAAACGTGCAGCCTGTGCCAATGTCGCCTCAGAGCGGCCACCGGCCATGTAATAGGCGGCATATTCAATCTCTGAATACACTTTGGCCGGTTTGCCGCTTTCCTCAATGCCGCGCAGCTGGAACAGGGCAACGGCGTTGGGGATTGGCAGCGGTGCTGTAACCTCACCAGGGGCAAGGGCCAGCAGCAAAGGGTGCAGCGATGGCGGCAGCTGTTCCAGCTGCGTCCAGGGCATGCGCCCGCCGCGCCCACGTGATGCGGTGGCGGAATATTGTGCGGCGTAGCGAGAGAATTCAGCCTCTGATTGGGACTGTGCGATGCGTTCGGCCAATGCCATCACCTGTGTGGCGCGCTGTGGCGGGGCAGGGATGATGATTTCGGATAACAGAACGCGCAGCCCGGAGCCGGTGGAACGCGTGTTGCCGAGGGCACGTTTGATTTCATCCTCAGAGACAGCGGCCTGACGGGAATAGCGGGCCCGGATCAGCTCGCGCCAGCCCAGCGAATTGGCCACAAAATCCCGCAGGGTTTCACGCGACACGCCGGATTGTTCCAGCGCCTTGGTGAATTCAGGCAGGGTCAGATTGGCGCGGGAGGCAAATTCGCTCAGCCCCTCGTTCAGCCCTTCATCGGTTAGGGCGATCCCGGCCTGTGCTACGGCGACCGCGCGCAGCCGGTCATCAATCAACCCTTGCAAAGCTGTGTCGCGATCCGACCCCGGCGCGTTTAGCAACTGCAAAAACCGCTGACGCTGCTGCACTTCAAATTCGGTGACCACCGTGTCGTTGATACGGGCGGCGGGGGCGAACAGGTTTTGTGCCTGCGCCATCTGGCCGCCAAGAACAATCGCGCCTGCAAGGGCAAGGCCCCGAAACACTGCTGAGAATTTCATCTGTATCACCTTTTACATGAGCGATTATATTTTTGGTTGCCCGCCGTGGCTGAAAAGCCCCTTAGGCCCACGTTAAACCCCAAACTTGTCGTAGGCTCAACCGCCGTTGACGAAGAATAGCTGCGCGCCACCGAGAGATCGACGTTGACGCATTCATTGGTGTAGCTGACGCCAAGGCCCGCTGTTGCGGCACGATCGTCTGCCACGTTAAAGCGCCAGTCAGCTTTGACTTCCCAATTGTTGTTGATTTCATACCGCCCGGCCAAGAGGATTTCCGAAACCGCTTCATCACGGTCTTCAGCAGCATCTTCGTCCAGCCATACATAGCTGCCAGCAAGTGATCCGCGTTTGAAACCCCAGTTGCCGCGCAATTCCGCTTTGGCAAAATGTAGATCTTTGTCAAACAGGCTGCGTCCAGACAGGGACAGCCCGTTTGGGGTCACAATCTGTGCCGCAAACAGGATATTGGACGACACGCCACCCAAGCCGGTGGTGATCGAGAAGTCAGGGTCGCTGTCGCTGCGAAACACCTGACCCAGTGAAATATGGCTGTCCCAGCCTTGCGGGTTGATCCGTGACCAGTTCAAGCCAACTGCCGCTACGGTGCCGCGTTCGCGCCGGTCCGGGCGGGGAAACCGTGACAGGGACAACAGGTTGCCTTCGTCAAATTCCACCCGCGTGCTTTCATCGTTGGGCACATTCAGACGGCGTCCCCGGGTCCAGCCGATTTGTGCAACAGGTTCCAGCAGCTGTGTCACACCGCCACCTTCGCGGCGCAGCATGGGATAGCGCAGCGCCAAGGCAGCCACGGGTACGATGTCGGAATGGTTCTGCGCAAAAGAAGCATCCTGCGTGATGTCAAAGAAGTTAAAGCTGACACCGGTGCGCAGATCCGCAACCAGCCCGTTGTTCCACGTAAAGCGACGGCGCCAATCCGCCTGTCCGTGCAGCCGCGCCACATCACGCCCATCCGTCACCAGATCTGCGTCTGGTCCATCGGTATCGCGATCCGAGTTGCGCCGATGCGCATGGGCTTGCAGACGCAGGCGCAGTTCGCCCCCTACAGTTTGTGGGAAAATGCGCCGTTCATATTCCCCGTCCAGCACCACCGTGGGGAGGTTGTCGTTGATGTCATCTGCCCGCAGACTTTCAAAGTTGTAGAAGCTGGCGCGGATAAATTCGTCGCGCCGTGCGCGGCTGGCGGTGATCTGGCTTTCCAGCCGGTCTTCGACAAAATACCCGTATTCGTTCAGGTAGGCGCGGTCGGTGGTGGTTTCGATATCAAAATCCAGCTTGAAATCGCGCTCCAGATCGAAATCGCCGCGCCCGAATACATAGCCGCGCTGCTTTCCGGGCCGCTGGTCGTCACGGGTATAGGCCCCGTCAAAGGTGATGCGCCCCCGTCGAAAGGCTTGCCGATAGCGGAATTCAAGCGTGCGGGTGACACTGGACAGATAGGGCGTCAGAGTCAGGTCGCGGTGATCACCGAGTTTGATAAAATACGGGATTTTCAGCCCGGTGCCTAATTGAGACGTGGTGCGGGTGGAGGGCACCAGAAAACCTGTCGCACGTTCCAGACCGGGGCCGGGCAAGCGCAGGCGCGGCACATAAAACACCGGCATGTTCAGAATGCGAAACTGTGCCTGATCGAAATAGAGCTGATCTTCGAGCTGGTCGTGGATCACCCGTTTGGCACGGATCTGCCACAGCGGGGCGCTGCCGTCGTCACAGACTTTACAGGAGGTTACGGAGACTTTCGACAGCTGGCTATAGCGCCCCTCAACCCTGTCCACCTGTGCGGCGGCCAGTTGCAACTGCTGGTTCAGGATCAACCGTGCACCGGTCAGAATACCGTTGCGCATATCCGCGTCCAGCTGACCGGCATCGGCAAAAATCAGGGTCTCGCCGCCATCTGTCAGGGTGATCGGCCCCACGATGGTCAGGCTGCCGTCATTCTGATTATAGCGAACGGACTTCGCGCGAAGCCGGGTGCCATTCTGAAAGGCCTCGACGTTGCCTTGTGCAACCAAGGTGCGGTCGCTTTCAATAAACACCTCATCTGCGATTAGAATGGCCGCATTTGATTGGGTTTCCTGTGCCCGGAGCGCCACCGGCGATGACAGGGTGACAGGAAGTGACAGGGTGAGGGCAATCAACAGGGTCCGCAGCATCACCCGTCCTCCACATGTAGTAACAGACCAAGCGCAAGCAGCACCGAGGCCACAGGCGGTGCCCAGGCAGCCAATAAAACCGGGATCTGGCCGTTTTCACCCAGAATTTGCGCAAAGCTGCGGATGAAATAGAGCCCAAAGCCCAGCAGTACCGCCATCAGCACGGCCACGCCGGTGCCGCCAAAGCGGGTGTGACGCATGGTAAAGGCGCTGGCCACCAGCACCATCGCCATCAGGAACAGCGGGCGGGCAAATTCGGTTTGCAGCCAAACCTCGTGGCGGCGCGCAGAGAACCCGGCCTGTTTGAGCTGGCCGATGAAGGTCGGCAGATCATAAATCGACACGGCAGCCGGTTTGCCGATGCTTTCCCGAATACGTTCCAGAGTCAGTGAGGATGGAAGCTGCAGATCGTCGAAATACTGCGCGTTGGCTTCGGCATTGACACCGGGGGTCAACGGCCATGATTTGACACCCTGTAAAGACCAGGCACCCTCGATCAATGCCGCACTTGCAGCTTCGATCCGCCGCACGGGTCCGTTTTCCATGTCATAGGAGATAAAGGTCACCTCATAGAGCACAGAGGCATCCGGGTTCGAACGCCAGGCGCGGATCACGGTTTGCCCATCCGCATTGCCCTGACGCAGCCACAGCCCTTCATCGCTGATCGACAGGGCAGATGCGCCACCCGCGCGATAGCTTTCGGAGAGTTGCAGATAGCGATTGCCGGTGGCCGCCACGATGGGGTTCAGCATGCCGACCGCCATGATGCCGATCATCAGCGCCACAAAAACCGGGGCAATCAAGGCCCGCAGGGCAGAGCGGCCTGCGGCGCGTGTCACCACCAGCTCAGACGAACGCGCCAGCGAGATGAACAGAGTGATGGTTGCCAAGATCACAATCAACGGCAGGATCAGATTGATGGTTTGCGGTGCATTCAGAAAGGTCAGCCCCAAAATTCGCTGCCACCCCAAATCAAGCCCGCTGAATTTGCGCGCCTGTTCCACACCATCCACCAGCATGACCAGAGCAAACAGGACGCTGCATATCATCAAAAAGGCGAGCATGAAGCGGCGGGCGAAATAGACGTGTAGAATCATGGTGCTGCACGCCTCCGTCGCATGTTGTTCAGCCAGCTGGGATTGGCCACATGCCACAGCATCGCCACAACCATCATGCCGCCGACAAGCGAGGGCAGGTAAAGCAGCGGCCAGCGGCTGGCGTCCTCGCGTACAGTGTCCACCAGCGCGCCGCGCATGCCGTCAATGGCGATCAGCAGGGCAAAGGCGATGGCAATTTCGCGCCAGACGCCAAAACGTGAAAACCCGCCCACCAGTAAGGTGGCATAGCCGACTAGGGCCGCAATGATACAAAACAGCGGTTGGGCAAACCTTGCATGCAGCTCTTCGGCAATGACGCCCTTGGCATCACCGGTCAGGGTCGAGACCACGTCCCAATCTGCCATCAACCGTGGTGAGATGAGGTTGGAGGCGGTTTGCGACCCATCCGTGCTTTGGTTCACAAGGGCAGAGATATCAAAGGAAAAATCGCGGAATTTCGCGGTGGCCAAACGGGTATCGGATTTGTTCAACCGCTGGGCGAGACCATCCACCATGATCAGGGTTGTACCAGCCCCGTTACGCACCAGATAGGCTTCGGCGGCGGTATAGATCACCCCTTCAGCCGGATTGCGCCGGTCTGACAGGAAAACATCGCGCAGCACCCCGCTGGAATCGATCACGCGGGTGTAGAAGGTGACGTTTTGCGTGGGATGCAGGAATTGCCCTTCACGCAGCAAGCTGGCGGTGACGTTCTGCGAAATCTCGTTTTCACGCTGGGTCAGTTCGGCCTGTGCCATAGGCACCAGAAAATGGCTGAGCACACTCATCATCGCCGCGACACAAAGCCCGTAGATCAACACCGGCCGCGCCAGTCGCCAGGGGCTGGATCCGGTGGATTGCAACACGGTCAACTCTGATTCCGAGGCCATCCGATTGGTGACATAGACCGCGCCGGCAAAGGTGGCGATGGGCAGGACGGTGGTAATCAGCTTGGGCAGGCCAAGGGCGGTGAACTCAAGGAAAACAAGCGCGGATTGCCCATCGCCGATCAGTCGGTCAAACAGGACCACAGCCCGGTTGATCCAGAACAGGGCAACCAGAACAAGGGCGAAAAAGCCAAAGAGCAGCAAAAGCTGTGACAGCATATAGCGGTCTAGTCGTGCCACTCGTTCCTCCCCAAAGGTTCATTTGGCGCCAAACAGATTGATTTGGTCTGTTTTGACGCAATCATTAAAGCAAAATATGGGCGGGGAAAACTGCTAACTGGTCATGGGTGGCCCTTCACGCTAGGTCTTGTGTGAAATCGCAAACAAAGGCCCATCTCATGACTGCTCTCACCCCGATCACCTTTACCGCCACCGACATTGACCAGATCGCCACGCAGGAAGGCCGCGTCGCCATTTTTGTGGCCCCAGAGGGTCCTTTGGACGCAGGCGCGCGGCGGGTCAACAAGCTGACGCGCGGGGCGGTGCAGCGGTTGATGGACGGGCAGAAATTCGCCAAATCCAAGCCGGGTGAGGCCTTCTCTTTGGCCTTTCCCGTAGGCATGGCCGCAGAGGCGGTGGACATCGTGCATCTGCCGCGGCGCACGGATGTGCAGGAGGCGCGCAAGGCCGGGGCGGCACTGGCGAAACTGCGTGGGCGGGCAGAGCTTTTGTTGATTGCCGCCAATATGAAATACGTGGCCGAGGTCTGTTTTGGTCTGGTGATGCGGGACTACGGGTTTGACGATCACAAAACCGAGGCAAAAGAGCGCAGCGGCGCGGTGGTCGTGATGTGCAACAAGCCGGAGGAGGCCGAAGTTGCAGCCGCGCCCTTGCTGGCGATTGCGCAAGGCGCGTTTATGACCCGCGATCTGACCAACGCACCAGCGAATGTGCTGACCACAACAGAGTTTGCCGATCAACTGGCCGCGATGACCAAGCTGGGCCTGAAAGTCGAGGTTCTGGAAGAGGACCAGCTGGCCAAGCTGGGCATGCGCACCTTGCTGTCTGTGGGGCAGGGGTCGGACAGCCCGTCTAAGGTGGTTGTCATGGAATGGAACGGCGGGGCGAAGGATGACGCGCCTTTGGCGCTGGTCGGCAAAGGGGTGGTGTTTGACAGCGGCGGCATCAGCCTGAAACCTGCGGCGGGCATGGAAGACATGACCATGGATATGGGCGGCGCTGGTGTTGTGGCCGGGGTCATGCGGTCGCTGGCGCTGCGCGGTGCCAAGGCAAATGTTGTCGGGCTGGTCGGTCTGGTTGAGAACATGCCGTCGGGCAATGCTACACGTCCGGGTGATGTTGTGACCTCTATGAAAGGCGACACGGTTGAGGTGATCAACACGGATGCCGAGGGGCGTTTGGTGCTCTGTGATGTGATGTGGTACGCGCAGGACCGGTTTGAACCGGCGGCGATGATTGATCTGGCAACGCTGACAGGCGCGATTATTGTCGGGCTGGGACATGAAAATGCTGGCGTGTTTTCCAATGACGACAGCCTGTGTAATGCGTTTTTGAAAGCGGCAGAGGCCGAGGGCGAAGGCGCATGGCGCATGCCGATGGGGTCGGGCTATGACGCGCTGCTGAAAAGCCGGATTGCGGATATGAAGAACATTGGCGGGCGGGCTGCGGGATCTGTCACCGCGGCGCAGTTCCTCAAACGGTTTGTGAAGGAGGGCACCCCGTGGATTCACCTTGATATTGCCGGTGTGGCCTCGGTCAAATCGGAAACCGCATTGGCACCAGCAGGGGCCACCGGCTGGGGGGTGGCGGCGTTGAACCGCCTTGTGCGCGACCGGTTTGAAAAAGGATAGGCGCGATGGGGGCGGCCTATTTCTACCATCTGACGCGCCGGCCACTGGTCGAGACCCTGCGGATGTTGCTTTCCAAATCGATGGAGAATGACTGGACCGTGGCGGTGCGCGGCACCGATATGCAAGCGCTGGCGGATCTGGATCGGGTGTTGTGGCAGGGGCCAGAGGAAGAGTTCCTGCCCCATGCCATGGCAGGGGGCGATGATGATGCCTTGCAACCGGTTTTGCTGACCACGGCGGACGTGGCGGCAAATGCACCGGATTGCGTGATGTCGGTGCATGGCGCAGCGGTCACGGCAGAGGAGGTCGCGGCGTTGCAGCGGGTTTGCGTGTTGTTTGACGGCGAAGACGAGGCCGCGCTGAACGTTGCGCGGGGCCAGTGGAAGGCACTGAAGGACGCAGGGGCATCGGCGCAATATTGGTCAGAGGAATCAGGGCGTTGGGAGAAGAAGGCCGAGACTTGAGGGGGGCTGGATAAAAGTTATCTTGCCCGTTCGGCAGTGACGTCAGGGCCCGACCTCTGCCAATGCGCGCGGATTTTCACGGCTGCGGTCTGTCAGGGCTTCCGCGAACTGCGGTCGGCGTCCATCGGGTGTACCCAGACTTCGGCCTGCGGTTCGTGAGGCGCGCGCGTGTGGTTCGTCACCGCACCGAGACGCTTTGCCACTGCCTGAGACCGCGTGTTGCCAATGTCGATATAGCTAAACAGCCTGTCCAGCCCCAGATCTTCATGGGCCCATTTCTTTACGGCCAATGCGGCTTCGGTGGCATAACCCTTGCCCTCGGCACCCTCGAAAAGATGCCAGGCCAGTTCGATGTCGGGCCAGTTTGAATGTTTGAGCAGCCCGACCCGGCCGACCGGATCACCGGTGCTTTGTTCCACAACGGTAAAAAAGCCGAAACCGTGCCATTGCCAATGGCCTACGCCGGTCAGAAACCCGAACCACGCCTGTTCGGCTGTGACCGTTTCTCCCTGAGCTTGCATGGAAGGGGCGCTGGTCATGAAGCGGGTAAGCGCCGCCAGATCGTCCCGTTCGGGGCCACGCAGAACCAACCGTTGGGTGCGCAATTCAGGGGCTGTCGAAAGAGGTTTCATGCCTCACCTTGGGTTCACATACGGAGGGGTAAATTCGAAGGGATCATAGTGCGGGGATAGCAGAAAGGAAGGCGGCGCGCGCATCTATCGCGTCAGGATCAATTCGCCACCTGTGATTTCGATGCGTCCCCAACGTTGCAGATAGCCCATGCCCAGAAGCGACTGCTCCATCTGCCCTTCATTCACCACGGCGGCGACATCCGTGTCGATAATGCCGCCGAGCTGTACCTGGTCAAGCCGCACAAAGGCGGTGCGCACCTCGCCGTTGGCGGTATTGGCGCGGCCCAGATAGGCAAGGGATTCAGGGTTTATGCCAGCGCGTTTGGCGTCCTTCTGGGTCAGCACCATATCGCTGGCTCCGGTGTCGACCACAAAGCGCAGGTTGGCACCATTCACGTCGGCGGTCAGGTAATAATGGCCGTCACGGGCACGGGGCACGATGATCTGATCACTGCCCGCAACACTGAATTGCGGGGTGCGGGCATCGCGGCTGATGTCCTGCCAAAGGCCCACAGCAGCGGCCCCGCCGATAAAGATCATCATCCAGACCGCGGCGTATTGCAGGGTTTTGTTCAACCCCTCGCGTGATTGCATGAAAAACCAACCACCGACCATCAGCAAGAGGACAATCAGATAGATCAGGTTGCCGGTATCTAAGTCTGCCATGGTGTTCCCTTGGGCTGTTGCGGTGTTTTCACATATAGGGACGCACCGCCTTGCTGTCAGCCCGTGGCGGGGCCAAAACCAAAGGCGGCCAGACCGTCCAGCACAAATTGCACCGCCAGCGCAGCCAGCAACATGCCCAGAATGCGGGTGATGACATCAATGCCTTTTTTGCCAATGATCCGGTCAAGGTAGCTGCTTGCCATCAGGGTCAGGCCCAGCACGATCAGCGTCAGGGCAGTGATGCCCAGCACCGTGAGCAATCCCTCGCCGCCGGGTTTTTCGCCGATCAGCAGGATGATCGAGGCGATGGAACCGGGACCGGCGATCAGCGGGATGGCGAGCGGAAAGACCGCAGGGTCGTCGATTTCTTCCCCTTCGGTGCGGTCCTCGCGGCGTTTTGTGCGCCGTTCGAACAACATATCAAGGGCGGTCAGGAACAACAGGATCCCACCCGCAATGCGGAAGGCAGGCATGGAAATGCCGACAAAGCCTAGCACCGCCTCGCCGAAAAAGGCAAAGAGGGCAAGGACCAGCCCGGCCACCAGACAGGCATTTAATGCGACCCGTCGGCGTTGCCCCGGTGTCATGCCAGAGGTGAGTGCGAGGAACAGGGGTGCGATGCCGATGGGGTCGATCACCACAAACATGGTGACAAGGGCGGTGATCATATAGGCCGTGTCGAAGGTCATCTTAGCGTCGATCCAATTGCGGGCTGCGCCCATTCTTTTGTTTTAAGGGGCTCTGCCCCATCGGTCAAAGACCGTTTCCCCGCAGCATTTAAGGCCAAAAAGAGAAAGCTCAGGCGGAGGCCTTTTCGAGTTTCTCTTCTGCCTGCATCCAGAGGCTTTCGGCGCGGGCGAGGGCGTCCATGACTTCGGCGTATTTCTTGTTCCAGACTTCGAGTTCGCCAACCTTGCTGCCTTCATAGAGGGCGGGGTCGGCGAGTTTCTTGGCCAGCTTATCGCGCATTTCATTGATCTTGGTGACGCGGGCCTCGGCTTTGCGCACTTCGGAACGCAGGGCGAGGATGTCCTCGCGGCTGGCGCGTTTCTCTTTGGGTTTTTCCTTGGCCTTGGTGTTTTTGCTGACCGGTTTGGTCGGGGTCAGCAAAAGTTTGCGGTAGGATTCAAGGTCGTCCTCATAAGGGACCACGGTGCCGTTCGAGACCAGCCAGAGGCGGTCAGCGACCATCGACAACAGGTGCATGTCGTGGCTGACAAGGATGACGGCACCGGAATATTGGGTCAGCGCCTCGACCAATGCCTCGCGAGATTCGATGTCGAGATGGTTTGTTGGCTCATCAAGGATCAGCAGATGCGGAGCGTCGAGCGTTGCAAGCAAGAGCGAGAGGCGGGCTTTTTGTCCGCCGGAAAGGCGGCCCACTTCGGTTTCGGCTTGATCCGGGCCAAGGCCGAAGCCAGCCATTTGAGCCCGCAGTTTGGAATGCAGCACGCCGGGGCGGGCCGAGATCAGATGCTGCAGCGGGGTTTCATTGATGTTGAGTTCATCGACCTGATGCTGGGCGAAGAAGCCGATGCGCAGTTTATTGGCGTTGACCGCCTTGCCGTCCATCAGCACCAGCCGGTCCGACAGCAGTTTTGAGAGCGTCGATTTGCCCTGACCGTTGCGGCCCAAAAGCGCGATGCGGTCATCCTGATCAATGCGCAGGTTGAGGCGCGAGAGCACTGGGTTGCCCTCGGTGTAGCCCACTGCGCCGTTCTCGATGGATATGATCGGGGGCGAGAGCTCTTCGGGTTTGGGGAAGGTGAACACACGTTTCGCCGCCTGTTCCGGCGTTGAAATCATATCCATCTTTTCGATCATCTTCAGACGGGATTGCGCCTGTTTCGCTTTGGACGCCTTGGCTTTGAAGCGGTCCACGAAGGATTGCATATGGTCGCGGCGTTGCTGTTGTTTCTTGGCCATGGCTGCCTGAACCGCACGTTGTTCGGCGCGTTGGCGGGCAAATTGATCATAGGGCCCCTGATAGAAAGTCAGCTTGCGGTCTTCCAGATGCAGGATGCCATTGACCGCGCGGTTCAAGAGGCCGCGGTCGTGGCTGATGATGATGACCGTGTGCGGGTATTTGGCAAGATATGCCTCAAGCCAAAGAGCCCCTTCAAGGTCGAGATAGTTTGTCGGCTCATCCAGCAGCAAGAGGTCGGGCTGGGCAAAGAGAACCCCTGCCAGCGCGACGCGCATGCGCCAGCCACCGGAAAAGGCAGAGCAGGGCATTTGCTGATCTTCGGGTTCAAACCCCAGACCTTTGAGAATCGAGGCGGCGCGACCTTCGGCGGACCATGCATCAATGTCAGACAGACGCGCCTGAATATCCGCAATGCGCCCCGGATCAGTGGCGGTTTCGGATTCGATCATCAAAGCGGCGCGTTCTGTGTCGGCCTCCAGCACCGTATCCAGCAGCGAGGTTTCCGATGAGGGCACTTCCTGGGCCACGCCGCCGATTTTGGCGCGGGAGGGCAGGGTGATTTCCCCGGCATCAAGACCCAATTCGCCACGAATGATCTTGAACAGCGTGGTTTTGCCCGCGCCATTGCGCCCGACAAGGCCCACCTTGTGACCATCGGGGATGACAGCGGAGGCTTCCTCAAACAGAGGGCGACCTTCGACGGAATAGTTGATTTCTGAGATACGTAACATGGGCGGGGTGTGCCGCAATGCGCCCGCGCCGTCAATCACGGCTTTTCATGGGCCAGACTGCATGCTAGGGAGCGGCCAAATTAACCCCCACAGGAGCAAGCCACATGGCCCTTGAGCGCACATTCTCTATCATCAAACCAGACGCAACCCGCCGCAACCTGACCGGTGCGATTGTCAAGAAATTCGAAGACGCAGGTCTGCGCGTTGTCGCCTCCAAGCGTATTCACCTGACCATGGCGCAGGCTGGCGAATTCTACAAAGTACACGCTGAACGTCCTTTCTATGGCGAACTGTGTGAATTCATGGCCTCTGCCCCCATCGTTGCACAGGTTCTGGAAGGCGAAAACGCCATCGCGAAAAACCGCGAAGTCATGGGCGCAACCAACCCTGCGGATGCTGCTGCCGGCACCATCCGCGCCGAGTTCGCTGAAAGCGTTGGCGAAAACTCCGTTCACGGGTCAGACGCACCGGAAACTGCAAAAGAAGAGATCGCTTATTTCTTCTCTGGTCTGGAGCTGGTGGGCTAAGCCTGCTGAGCTAGATCAGACGTATTTGGAAAGGGCCGCAGTGATGCGGCCTTTTTTATGTGGGGGGATCAGGGTTTGCGCACGCCAATGTCGTCAAGCAATTGGTCAAGCGTATGTTCCGGGGCAGGGCGATGTGCTGTTTTCAACGCGTCGAATCTTTTGCGCAAGGCGGCTTTTTCGGCACCTTTGCAATCGTTCCACGGGCGGCCCTGAAGCGCCATCACCAGAACGTAATAGCCGATGAAATGCGGCTTTGCCCCTGTCGCAAGGATTTTAGCATAGGCGGCGTCCGGGCCCAGATCGCGCAGGGTTTCGGCATCTTTGATGCCAGCTGCGGTGCAGCTTGCTTCAAAAGCCGGGCCAAGGTTGCGGATGGTGGAAACGGGTGTGGACATGCTGTGCAGCATATCGTGCTGGCCGTTGTACTGTCACCCGTCAAAAGCGCTGTTAAAGGCTGGCGTAATCTGTAAAAACCGGTTTTGGGCTTGGCTTTGGGGTGCTGGCCTGTGCAGGTGTTTCGGGTTTTGGTGCGGGCGTCTTGGGTGTTTCACTGATGTCTAGGCGTGCCATCTGGCTGCTCCTGAATTGCGACCGGAAGAGGGAGAAACCGGCCAATGCAAGAAGGCTGCCGCAGAAGCTGGGCCTCAGCTGGGCGCAAATGTGGCAATAGTTTGACTTCAATTTTAGAAAACACGGTAGCTATCTTGGACCAATGGATCGCGTGGCTGGCGATTTGCGGCCAAGCTTCATGGGGCCGGGGCGTTCCGCTGGCTGATATCCCTTCATGGAAGGTCAGCAGACCCGATTTCCGGTTGAGCGTAAACTGCGCTATATATGAAGTCGCGCTTGTTCATTTCCAATCAAAGCCTTGTCCTATGTGCCCACATCTGTGAAATGCTGGGGCTGACCCGTTTAAAGGGGGCCGTTTACGCCGCCTGTGCCATTTGACTTCATCAGGAGCGCATCCATGAGCATTTCCTATCTTGTGACCCATTCCGGCGGTTTTCACGCTGACGAACTGTTATCTTCTGCGATCCTGACGCGGCTTTATCCGGATGCGCAATTGCAGCGCAGTCGCGACCGGCAGTGGATCACACCGGCACCGGATCGGATCATTTATGATGTGGGCGGTGATTTTGATCGGGCGGCGCAGATTTTCGATCATCACCAACGCCCCAGCCCGCTGCGTGAGGATGGGCAACCGTTCAGCTCTTTCGGGTTGATCTGGGCGGAATATGGGCGTGCATATCTGACCGCCCTGGCCGTGCCTGAACAGGATATCGAGGCGATTCATGACAAATTTGATACGAAATTCGTACTGCCGATTGATTTGCTGGACAATGGTGCCGTCGAACCTTCGGTTGCAGGGCCTTTGTCGGCGCTGACTTTGCCGGCGCTGTTGGGCAGTCTTAAACCGGTGTTTGATGATGCAAACCCCACAGCAGATGATGAGGCATTTCTGGCGGCCCTGCCGATTGTCACGGCCCTGATCGAGGCGGAAATCCGAACCATGACAGCCAAGGCACGGGCCCGCAGCATTGTTTTGGCGGCGATAGAGGCGGCGGGCAGTTCGGCGATATTGGAATTGCCCATGGGCATGCCCTATGGCGCGGCGCTGGATCAGGCAGGTGCGGATCATATTCTGTTTGTCGTCTGCCCGCGTGGAGAGGACTGGACGCTGGGCGGAATCAAACTGTCGAATGATACGTTCGAACAACGCGCCGACCTGCCTGCCGCATGGGCGGGATTAACGGATGCGGCCCTTGAAGCGGCTTGCGGTGTTGCGGGGGCCAAATTCTGCCACAACGCCCGCTTTATCGCTGTGGCGGATAGCCGGGAAGCCATCATGAAGATGGCCGAGATCGCCGTACAGGAAGCCTGAAGCCGGGTTGCTTTTGGGGGCATGTGCTGTCCCTCCTTTGGATTCGAAATATTTCTAGAGGAGCTTGTGCGGTAACGTCCCGTTCGGGCATCAAAGCCAATTGTCTGTCTCGCTGCGTCACTAGGTGCGCAGGGAGCTGCAAGGATCTTCGGAACAGGTCATCTATGGGTTTTGAGACCGCTTGGCGGAATATCGGTGTATTTTTTGTCAAAAGCAAAAAAGCCACCAAGCTGTTGAGCTTAGTGGCTTTTTATGGCTCCGACGGTAGGGATCGAACCTACGACCAATTGATTAACAGTCAACTGCTCTACCGCTGAGCTACGTCGGAACGGTAAGGGCGTAATAGCCAAAGTGTTTTGGGACGTCCAGAGGGATTTCGCCGGAAAGTCAGATATTTTTCACCTTACCCTACTGCCCTTTGAAATTCGGCTTCCGCATGCAGGGGGCCAAGCGGTTCGACCCGGGATTTCCCCGTGAGATCAACGAGGTGCGCGAGAACGTTGCGGGTGGCCGCACCCAACAGGGCAGCAGGCGTTTCGGCATAGACCTGCCGGGCGATGTTATGGGCGGTGGCTGGACCGGCTTCAAGGGCCTGCAAAATCGCGGCTTCGCGTGATGTGCGGTGGGACACCAACCATGCCAGCCGCGCGGCCGTTTCGGTGACCGGGGCACCATGGCCGGGATAAAACACGCGCCACTCCCGGCTTGCCAGTTTGGCGCAGGAGGCCATGAAATCCGTCAGGTCGCCGTCTGGTGGCGAGACCAGCGAGGAGGCCCAGCCCATGACATGATCCGCCGTGAAACAGGCGTCACCCCAGGCAAGCGACAGGTGGTTGCCGATATGACCGGGGGTATGGAGCGCTTCAAGCTGCCAGCCGTCGCCTTGCACAACCGCACCATCGGCGAGCAGATGGTCTGGCGAAAACGCACCATCGATGCCTTCGCCACCACCCATCAACCCGCTTTCGGCCAGGGTTTGCATGACCGGGGAACGTCCGGCTGTTGCGTCGCCGAAAGCATGGATTTGCGCGCCACAGGCATTGGCCAGCGGGCGGGCGAGGGGCGAATGGTCAAGGTGAGTATGGGTCACAATGATATGGGTAATCCTCTGATCCGGCCCGACCGCATCGAGAATCGCCCTCAGATGGCTATCGCTTGCGGGGCCGGGGTCGATCACCGCGAGGCCACGGGTGCCCAACAGATAGGTATTGGTGCCGCGATAGGTCATGGGAGAAGGGTTTGGGGCAACGATTCTGCGCAAACCGGGTTCCAGCTCTTCGGCTATACCGATGGCGGGGTCAAAGTCGTCGGGGGGCAGCATGGTTTGGCCTTTCGTTGGGGATGGGGGCTGGCTAAGCTGTAGCCCATGTCCTTCCTTTGGCTCAAACAATATATGCCCCGTGGAATCTACGGGCGGGCGGCCCTGATCCTGCTGCTGCCGGTGGTGATCATCCAGCTGGTTGTTACGGTGCTTTTTGCACAGCGGCATTTTGAAGGAGTTACCCATCAGATGACCGATACGGTGCTGCGCGAATTGGCGCTGGTGCTGGACGTGGCCGAAGCGGCACCCTCTCGCGCCGCCGTGCCACGGGTGGTGGCCGCGCAACTGGGGGTTTTGGAGATTGAGGTGATCCCGGTAACTGCGGAGGATCTGCCGCCGCGCAATATGATGCGCTGGTATGACTATTCAGGGCGGGTCAGCGCGAATCGCTTTGCACAGAATATGCCAGCCTTCAAAGCGGTTGATTTTACCGCAAGTGATGGGGTGCGGATTTATCTGATCTCCGACATTGGGCCGCTTGAGGTTATACTGGATCGGCGGCGTATTTCGGCCAGTAATCCACATCAACTATTTGTTTACACGATATTTTTTGGTGTTTTGATGACCTGTATCGCCTTCGTCTATCTGCGCAACCAGCTGAGGCCGATCAAACGTCTGGCGCAGGTGGCCGAATCCTTTGGCCGGGGGCGGCATGAACCCTATTCCCCGGCGGGTGCTGTGGAAGTGCGCAGCGCGGGCAACGCCTTTATCGATATGCGCAACCGGATCGAACGTCATATTGAACAGCGCACCTTGATGTTGTCCGGGGTCAGCCACGACCTGCGCACCCCCTTGACGCGGATGCGGCTTAGCCTGTCGATGCTGGAGGATGATGAGGCTGAACCCCTGATGCAGGATGTGGATGACATGCAGCGGATGTTGGATGAATTCCTGAATTTTGCCAAAGGGGCCGCCGAGGGCACACCGGAAGCAGTGGCACCTTATGATCTGGTGGCTGAGATTGTCGCAGAGGCCCAGCGGGCAGGGCGCGATGTGGTATTACTGAATCGTGAAGGCGACGGCACCGGTACGGTCAAGCTGCGTCAGCTGGCGATCCGGCGTGCGGTGGACAATCTGATCTCAAATGCGGTGCGCTATGGGGCGCGGGCAGAGGTGTCGGTGCTGCTGACCGACAAAACCCTGCGCATCCGTGTCGAGGATGACGGACCCGGCATCCCCGAAGAACGCCGGGTCGAGGCCACTCGCGCCTTCACCCGTCTTGATCCGTCACGCAATCAGGATCTGGGGGGTGGTGTGGGGCTTGGACTGGCAATTGCCACGGATATTGCCCGTGCCCATGGCGGCGTCCTGCGCCTAGGGGAATCGCAGCGGCTGGGTGGGTTACGCGCGGATATCGTCATCGCCCGTTAAACCGAATGCGACCCAGCGGAACAATTGCACAGCCATGGCAGATTCGTCACGCTGGGCCCGACAACAGCCGGAGCATCCCATGACCCCCTATGACATGATCAAATCCCACCTCGATTCTGCCGTGCCCTTTGCCAATCACGTTGGTGTAAAACTGCTTGAGATCGGGGATGGCACCGCCAGTGCGGAACTTGACCAGCGCGATGAAGTCTCCAATCACATCCAGTCGATGCACGCAGGTGCGATGTTCACTCTGGGCGAGGCAGCCTCGGGCGCAGCGATGGCGGGTGCTTTGGCCCCGGTGATCCTGAACATGCGGCCGGTGGCGGCTGTGGCAAATATCGCGTTCAAGAAAGTTGCCAAAGGTCTGCTGACCGCTCAGGCGAAGACATCACAAGACGGGGCGGCGCTGATGCAAGCGATCAAGGCCGACGGCAAGGTCGCTTTTGATGTGCAGGTAGAGCTGCGCGATTCATCTGGTGATGTGGTCGTGGAAATGACGGTAAACTGGTACGTAAGCGCAAATCGCTAGTGGTATCTGGCTGAAATGGCGGCGATGGTAGGCCCGGCAGGACTTGAACCCGCAACCAAAGCGTTATGAGCGCTCTGCTCTAACCAGTTGAGCTACAGGCCCGCCATGGCGCTGGGGGTATTCTGCGGCGGTGGTTTCGTCAAGGCTTGGGATGTGATTTTAACCAGCTGGCCCGCAGGCCAGTGACTTGCAGCCTAAAAGGGGCATTTGCAGGTGGGATTTTGCGAAATTCGCCTTTCCTTGGTGGTTTTTCAGAAAATTGCACCGATTTTTGTGGGAAAAACCCTACTTCATCTTGACCAAAGGTAAGAGAAGCTACACTACAGGTTGTGTGCGGGCGGATTTCTGCTGATCAGGCTTGACACAACTGCAAGATTTAGTGGGGGGACTAAAACACAATGTCATTTTTCAAGGAAAATATAGTCTGGATTGCACCAACAATCGCGATTGTTCTGGTAGCAACGGGATATTTAGATCGGGAAAACGGCTTTTCGTTATTCTCTTCGGATGGACAGGAAAGCGAAATCGCAGCGGCGGCTGATCCTTACGAACAGCAGCGTCTGGCGGATTTCAACGCGTCGGTTGTTGCGGCATTGGCCAGCCCGAACGGTGCTAACACGGCACAGTCACAGGCATCCGCAGGCAGCATCACCACAGCTGAAAACAATCCCTCTGGGGAGGTGACGCGCAACGCACCGCTTGATCTTTTGCAGGTCGCCCCCGTGGAGAAACCACAGGTCGAACCCGCCAGCCAGAATGCACCGTTTAACGGCGAAAGCGCTGCGGATTTCTTTGCTTCCGCACAGGCGAATCTGGCAGTGGCCAATTCCTGCGAACAGGATCTGGGCGAACTGGCATCTTCTGCACGGATATATTTCCCTGCCGGTGGGCTTTCCGGTGAAGACGCCGGGCTTTCAGCTGCGCGTTTGCTGGGCATGGTGTTGCAGGATTGTCCGGGATATGCGGTGCAGGTTGAAGGTCATTCGGATCCTTCCGGTAACCCGCAATCCAATCAGAAGCTGAGCAAGCAACGGGCCGAGGCGGTGATCAACCGTTTGGCTGCATCTGGTATGGACACATCGAAATTCATCGCTGTGGGCTTTGGCGACACGCGACCTTCGAATGTGGTGGGCGAGGAAAGTGCTGCCTATTATGATCGACGGGTTGAGTTTTCGATCGTGAAATCGGCCCAGCAGGCCAGCTTTACCCCATCGGCCAAACCCTGGCAGGAAAAGCCAGCGGCGGATTGTGTGGCGCAATTGACCAGCAAGGCAGCCTTGGCGCGTCAATATTATGCGCCCGGTTCAATTATTGCGCCGGCTGGTGAATTAGGCGCGGTACTGGACCTTGCTGCAGAGGTTGCACAATGTGACGGGGCGTGGCTGCGCATTGTCGGGCAACACTCTGATCGTGCGGGCAACCGCGAGAATGTCTCAACCGGACGCTTGCGGGCATTGGCCATGCGAAATGCCTTGCTGTCTGCCGGACATACGCAGGGTCGGATTCTTGTCGGCGCACCGTCATATGCGGTCAATGTTGAGGGCGAGCCGGGTCTGCCGCAATCGCGCGTGGATTTTCAGGTGATTTACGACTGATCCGGGTCAAACGGATTACAAGCGGTGAACGGGGGGGCATCTGTCCCCCGTTTTTCGTTTTAGACGGCATTTGTCGGTGTGCCTGTGGTTGCTTGGCTGGGGTTGATAGGGTATCGCGGCGTCATTGTTTGGATACTGGGGATCACGCATGACAAAGAACGGGTTGACCTACGCTGATGCAGGCGTCGACATCGACGCAGGAAACGCGCTTGTTGAGCGGATCAAACCAGCGGCCAAGCGCACCGCGCGCCCGGGCACCATGTCCGGTTTGGGCGGCTTTGGGGCGCTGTTTGATCTTAAGGCGGCAGGGTTTGTTGACCCTGTGCTGGTGGCGGCAACGGATGGTGTGGGCACCAAACTGCGGATCGCGATTGATACCGGGAACGTCGACGGGATTGGCATTGATCTGGTGGCCATGTGTGTCAATGATCTGGTTTGCCAAGGGGCGGAGCCGCTGTTTTTCCTCGACTATTTCGCAACCGGCAAGCTGGAGCTGGATCAGGCGACGCGCATCATCGAAGGCATCGCCGAAGGTTGTGCCCTGTCCGGTTGCGCGCTGATTGGTGGCGAGACCGCTGAAATGCCGGGGATGTATCATGCGGGCGATTTCGATCTTGCGGGTTTCTCTGTTGGTGCGATGGAGCGGGGCACAGAACTGCCGCGCGGAGTCGCCGAGGGGGATGTTTTGCTGGGTCTGCCCAGCGACGGTGTGCATTCCAATGGCTATTCGCTGGTGCGCCGGATTGTGGAAACCTCTGGACTGGCGTGGGAAGATGACTGTCCCTGGGGTGAAGGTACGCTGGGTGCGGCTTTGCTGACGCCGACAAAACTCTATGTCAAAGGTGCGGTCGCGGCGTTGCGGGGCGATTGCGTTCAGGCGCTGGCGCATATCACCGGGGGCGGTCTGACGGAAAACCTGCCGCGGGTTCTGCCCGAAGGGCTGGGTGCGGAGATTGACCTGACCGCATGGGATTTACCCCCTGTTTTCAAATGGCTGGCGGCATCTGGCGGCATGGCTGAGGCGGAGTTGCTCAAGACCTTCAACTCCGGTGTCGGTATGATTGCCGTGGTCGCCAAGGATCAGGTCGCGGCAGCGAAAGCGGCCTTTGCGACAGACGGGCATCAGGCCTTTGAAATGGGTCGCATCACAACCGGGGCAGGGGTTGCGTATAAGGGCAGCCTGCTTTGACCAAACGGGTTGCGATTTTCCTGTCCGGTGGCGGATCAAACATGCGGGCGCTGGTTGAGGATATGACCGGAACTGCACAAGAGGATCATCCGGCGCGGCCTTGTGTGGTGTTTTCCAATCAGGTTGAAGCGGGCGGAATCGCCTGGGCCAAAGCCCGTGGCATTCCCACGGAGGTGGTGGATCACCGCCCCTTTGCTGGTGACCGTGCGGCTTTTGAACAGGCGATCAGCGCCGCATTGGCCCCCCATGCACCCGATCTGATTTGTCTGGCCGGTTTCATGCGCAAGTTGACGGGAGATTTTACCGATCAATGGGCCGGTCGTATGATCAATATCCACCCGTCCTTATTGCCTAAATACAAAGGATTACATACCCATCAGCGGGCCTTGGACGCGGGGGACAGGGCACATGGCTGTACTGTTCATGAAGTTACGGCAGCATTGGATGACGGGCCGATTCTGGGGCAGGCCAGCCTGCAAGTGGGTTGTGAAGATACAGCGGAAACACTGGCCGCACGGGTATTGAAGCTAGAACATCAGCTGTACCCCGCTGTGCTGCGCCGTTTTGCTGCGGGTGACCGCAGCTTGGTGCAGTTGAACGGCTGACTGGTCAATCATCTGTCCGTGATGTAGCTATTCAGCAAAGTCAGGATAGCCTATTCTTCGCGAAGTGAGAGCATGAAAACAATAACAACAACCGCTGACCTTGCCGAATTTTGCGCGCAGGCGGCCAAACACCCCTATGTCACTGTAGATACAGAGTTTCTGCGCGAGCGAACCTATTATTCCAAGCTTTGCCTTGTCCAGCTGGCGATGCCCGGAAGCGATGACAGCAACGCGGTTTTGCTTGATCCTTTGGCTGACGGCATTTCGCTTGAGCCGCTTTATGACTTGTTCCGCGATACTTCTGTGGTGAAGGTTTTCCACGCGGCGCGTCAGGATCTTGAGATTTTCTTTGTCGATGCACAGGTGTTTCCAGAACCGTTGTTTGACACACAGGTTGCGGCGATGGTCTGCGGTTTTGGCGAGCAAGTGGGCTATGAAACACTGGTGCGCAAGATTTGCCATGAGGGTGTCGACAAATCCTCACGGTTTACTGATTGGTCTCGCCGTCCCCTGTCTGACGCGCAAAAGAAATATGCGCTGGCCGATGTGACCCATCTGCGCCAGATCTACGAGTTTCTGGCTGAAAAACTGGAAGAAAGCGGGCGGGCGCGTTGGGTCAAGGAAGAGCTGACCATCCTGACATCACCCGATACCTATATCACCGCGCCGCAGGATGCGTGGAAACGAGTGAAGACGCGGACAAATTCGCCGAAATTCCTAGGCATCGTGCGTGAGCTGGCAGCCTTTCGCGAGGATTACGCGCAGAAACGCAATATACCGCGTAATCGTGTCTACAAAGATGATGCGCTGGTTGAGCTGGCTAGTCTGAAACCCACCAATGCCGAAGAGCTGGGCCGGGCGCGGCTGCTGCTGCGTGAAGCCCGCAAGGGCGAGATTGCAGAGGGCATTCTGGCTGGCATCGCCAAAGGCGTGAAAACCCGCGCCGAGGATCTGCCCAAACCGGATCGCAGCCGCGAAAAGCTACAGGTTAATCCGGCGCTGGCGGATCTTTTGCGGGTGTTGTTGAAGGCCAAGACAGAACAAGCCGGAGTCGCGGCCAAGCTGATTGCGCCAGCCTCTGATCTGGATGCGATTGCGGCGGGGATGCGTGACGTGCCGGCACTGAAGGGCTGGCGGCTTGAGGTGTTTGGCACCGATGCCCTGCGTCTGTGTGACGGCAAGATTGCTTTGACCGCCAAAGGCAATGATGTGCAGGTGGTTGAGGTTTAGAACCGCACTGCAAAGTTTTGAAAAGAAACAAGGAAGATAAAATGTCTGAGATCAAGCGCTACCACTCCAACCAACGGATGAGCCAGATTGTCACCCATGGCGACACGATCTATCTGGCCGGTCAGGTTGGCACTGCCGGTGCCTCTGTGGCGCAGCAAACCCAGGATTGCCTGGACCAGATTGACGCGCTGCTGGCCGAAGTCGGCTCCGACAAGACTCGCATTCTGCAAACAGTGATCTGGCTGCACAGCATGGATGATTTTGCGGAAATGAACGGTGTCTGGGATGCCTGGGCACCTGAAGGGCATACGCCTGCACGTGCCTGTGGCGAGGCCAAGTTGGCCAAGCCGGAATTCACGGTAGAAATTATCGTAACAGCTGCGAAGTAAACAGGTTAGCGCCGGGCCACCTGCGCGTTGAGTTGACCCTCAACGCGGATCCGGCGCACGCCAGCCAACTGCTGATCCGTCACGTGACGCGCTGCAATCACTTCACGGGTGGGTTTGGTGCCGATTGCCGTCTGTGCGGTCGGGCGAACCCCTTCAAGCCGATAAGTCAGAACACCTTCTACCGGCAATTCTTCCTCATTTTCAGGTGTCAGCTGCACAGCATAGATGCCCTGACGCGCGGCCAGACCTGTGGCGCGGATGATGGCACCGCCGGGCACCCGCTCGATTGTCAGATTGGTGACCTGTTCAAAGGGTCGCCCCGCATAAACTGCTTCAGCGGCGCGCCTGTTTGCAAACAAACCGCCACGTTTCGGGATCAGCGGGTTGGTGTTTTCCACCTGTGCAACTGGTTCTGACCGCGACTGTCCGAACCAGTTCAGCGGGTTCACACGGCTTTGGCTGATGGCAGTACAGGCGCCCAGGCCGAGTGTCACTGCGAGGAGAAGGGGGATTGTCTTGCGCATAGGGGCCGCCTTGGAAAATCTGGTCGTGTTTTGAGTATCCTATCGCGTGGGGCTTGGGAAGGGGCTGGACCTTTGCCATCTGCACTTCTAGGTCTGGGCAAAGACTGAAAGGGTGCACAGATGGCCAATGACGCGTTTGAGGAACTGGTGGAGGATTTCGAGTTTCTGGACGATTGGGAAGACCGCTATCGCCATGTGATTGATCAGGGCAAGGCGATGGAGCCTTTGGAAGAGGCGCTGCGTGTGCCCAGCACCAAAGTAGACGGCTGCGCCTCGCAGGTCTGGCTGCATGCGCAGTTTGATAAAGGGACGCTGCATTTTGACGGCGCGTCTGACGCGATGATTGTCTCGGGGCTGATCGCCGTGCTGCGGATTCTTTACAACGGGTTGACCCCGGCAGAGGTTCTGGCGGTGGATGCCCGCGCTGAAATGGGGCGCTTGGGGTTGAACGATCATTTGTCCGCGCAACGTTCCAACGGGCTGCGGGCGATGATCGAACGGGTACGCGAGACAGCTGCAGCGGTAGAGTAACGCGCCGCTGGCTTGAGACTGCCCAAAATCGGCCCGTGCCTAGAGGGTTTCCAGCGCGGTTTTCAGATCGCCATAGCCGGTAAAGCGCCGCTCGAAGGGCAGACCAAGGCGGGCGGCGCAGTCTTGCGCCTTGGCTGTTAACTCGGGATCATCGGTCTGGGCCTGATAGATCAGTTTTTCATAATTGCCAAAATACATGTCGCGCAAATCGGGATGCCTGTCCAACCCCATGGGTTTCCAGATAAAGGCGTCGAACTGGCGGACCAGAAAATCGGTCAGATAAAAACTGGTGAACTCACGGTCCGCTTTTTCGGCAAAGGCGTCATTGCCTTCGAAAAAACTGTAGCAATGCGGCCCTGCAATCATTTTTACGCCCATCTCCGCACAGGCGGCCTGCAACAACCCACCGGTGCCGCAATCGGCATAAACCACAAAGATATCGGCATAGTCGTTGCGATGTTTGTCGACGCTTTCGCGCACCGACTGGGTGATTTTCTCCGGAAACAGGTGATATTTGGCAGGCAGACAGGTCAAGTCCAGATGGTCCCAGCCGTTTACCGCCTTCAGGTCGATGATCTCGCGTGCAAGGGCCCCGCAGGCAATCAGCAGAATGCGGCCTTTGGCAGCGTCGAGCGGCAGGCCTTCTTCGGTCAGAACCTTGTCTGAGGGAATCATCGGCGCAACACCCGCAAAGCAACGGCGGCAATCAAAAAGGCGGGCAGGGCGGCGACCAAAACAGCGGGGCCGCCAAGGGTCAACAGCCACACGGTAACCGCCGCTGCGATTATGGCACTGGCAAAGATCAAGGCAAAGCGGGCATGGGGCATGGCGGTCTCCTGTCTGGTTCAAGATAGGCGCAGCGGTCCTTACAAAAAAGGCCCCGCAATCCTGCGAGGCCTTCCTATCCGTTCAAAGCATCGCACTCAGGCCGATTTGGCTTGGTTATGTTTGCGTGCCATCCATTCTTTTGCAGTTTCCACAGCAACAGCGGCATCGCGGCAATAGGCGTCCGCGCCGATGGCCTTGCCGAATTCCTCGTTCAGCGGGGCACCGCCCACCAGAACAATGAAATCCTCGCGGATGCCCTGTTCAACCATCGTGTCGATGACAACTTTCATATAGGGCATCGTTGTGGTCAGCAGGGCGGACATGCCAAGGATATCAGCTTCTTCGCTGTCCAGCGCCGACAGGTAGTTTTCAACCGGGTTGTTGATGCCCAGATCGACAACCTCAAACCCGGCACCTTCCATCATCATGCCGACAAGGTTCTTGCCGATGTCGTGGATGTCGCCCTTGACGGTGCCGATGACCATCTTGCCAACGCGCGGCGCACCGGTTTCGGCCAGCAGCGGCTTGAGGATGGCCATGCCGCCCTTCATTGCATTGGCGGCCAGCAACACCTCAGGCACAAACAGGATACCATCGCGGAAATCGGCACCGACAATGGTCATGCCGCCCACCAGCGCCTTGGTCAGTACCTCATAGGGCTCCCACTTGCGTTCCAGCAGGATGTTCACGCCCTCTTCGATTTCTTCCTTCAAGCCGTCATACAGGTCATCGAACATCTGCTGAACAAGCTCTTCGTCGTCGAGTTCCGACAGGATGATTTCGTCTTCTTCGGACATTGGCATTTCCTCTATGCGTATCGTGCTGGCGCTTGGCCCATGGTTCTTATTGTCATGTAATATGCAAAATTGACACGCAAATTGCGACATTGGTTGCCGTTTGTGCGACTCATTTTTCTCACGTTGATCATGAATTTTGCACATGTGGACAGGGGGATAGCGCGGGAATACGAAATGCTCCTTTCTAGCGTTCTTCATTTGTTCTACTCTGCCCTATGGATAATGAACGCAGCAGATACCGCATTAAGGCCCGCGCATCGGTCAGTAATCACGTTGGGCGCTTTGAACGCCATTGCCGTGAAACTGTCGATGACGGCTGGCACAGGGACGAAGAATTGCCGCTGTTGCGCACAGAGACAAGTATAGAGCGGCCGGGCAGTGTCATCACCTATAACCGTTCGCCTGACCTGCCGTTTGATCGCTCGATTAACCCTTATCGGGGTTGCGAACACGGCTGCGTTTATTGTTTTGCACGGCCCAGCCATGCTTATCTGGGGCTATCGCCGGGGCTGGATTTTGAAACCCGGCTTGTGGCCCGTCCCGAAGCACCGGAAGTTTTGAAACGCGAACTGGCGGCCAAGCGCTATAAAGTGGCCCCGATCGCCATCGGCACAAACACCGATCCTTATCAACCGATCGAGAAGACCCAGGGCATCATGCGTGCCTGTCTGAAAGTGCTGGCAGAAGCAGGGCATCCGGTGGCGATTGTCACCAAGGGCAGTCTGATCGAACGTGACATCGATATTCTGGCCCCGATGGCACAGCGCGGCTTGCTGCGTGTTGGCATTTCGGTGACAACCTTGGATGCGAAACTATGCCGTTTGATGGAACCACGTGCACCGTCACCGGCCCGGCGGCTGGCGGTGATCCGGCGCTTGGCCAGGGCGGGGGTACCCGTGCGCATCATGGCCTCCCCGATGATCCCGGCGCTGACCGATCCCGAGATGGAGGCGATACTGGCCGCCGGGAAAGACGCAGGTGCGGGCACCGCCAGTTGGATCATGCTGCGCCTGCCGCAAGAGGTGTCGCCATTGGTGCAGGAATGGTTGGCGCAACATTATCCCGACCGTGCCGAACGTATCATGACCCGCTTGCGGGAAATGCACGGGGGCAAGGAATATGACGCCACTTGGCACCGGCGGATGCGCGGTGAGGGACCCTATGCAGAGATGGTGGCGCAGCGGTTTAACGTGGCGGTCAAACGCTTGGGGTTGAAGTCTAACGCGCCACCAATGCGCTGTGATCTGTTTTGCGCCCCCGTGTTGCCGGGGACGCAAATGTCGTTGCTGTAAGGGGGGCGCTGGCCCACAGTTGGACCGTCAGTGGTGGAGGAGGTCCAGAGCAACGGTTCCCCGAAGATCATGAGCTTAAGGCCGCGCCCTATGCACCTTCACCTGCGATGGCTTCGACCTTGCCCAGCCATTTTTTCACCTTGTCAGGTGTGGCTTTGCCTGCTGGTGCGAAATGGGTCAGTTTCACTGGCTTAAGGCCGATAAATTGGAAAATCTGTCCTTTGATCTGGCGGAACAGCGCCTTGCGATAGAGCAAGGCAAAGAAGAAATCAGGCGTATCAGAGGTGACAATCGCCCGCGCGCTGCGTCCTTTCAGCATGGGTTGCGGCATCCCCATGGTCAGTTTGCGGGTGTCAAAGGCCCATCCGGGCAGCAGGACCCTGTCAAAAAGCCCCTTAAGCTTGCCGGGCAGGCCACCCCACCACATTGGCGTTGTCATCACCACATGCTGTGCCCATTCAATATCGGCTTGCACGGCCTCAAGACAGGGCTCCAGCGGTTTATTCTGCGCATAACCTGCAAAGCCATAATCGGTATCAAAATCAAGGTCATGCAGATGGGTAAGGCGCACCTCATGCCCGGCCTTACGCGCTGCAGCGACATAGGTTTCGGCGATGGTTTTGGTGAGGGAGGTGGCGGCGGGATGTCCGTTCAAGACAAATATGCGTTTGGTGCTCATGGCGTTTCCTGACGATTTATGAATATTGACCGTGGTCATATTTCTGCACAATGGGTTGGTCAATCATAAATTGACCGTGGTCAGGAAGTTCTGTAATTTCACGTCATGAACAAGCCCATACAAAAGCGAAGCCAGGCAACACGTGCCAAACTGATCGACGCAGCAGAGAAAGCCATCCTGTCAAAAGGCTTTACCGCGATGCGGGTGGAGGATGTGGTTCAGGAAGCCGGTGTGGCGAAAGGCACCTTCTTTGCCCATTTTCAGGACAAGGACGCCCTGATGGATCTTTTGATCGGCAGAGAGATCGAGACCTATCTTGACGATTTTGAAGAAATGCCGCCGCCGGAAAGTCTGGATGAACTGGTTGACCGGCTGATGCCGCTGATGAATTTCATGACAAGTGAAAGATATGTCTTCGACGTTATCCTGCGCCATTCAGGCGCTGCGGCGAAAGAGGACATTGGCCCGATTGCCAGTACCTTTGAGCATCAACTGGAGATATTTACCCGATGGCTGAGTGAAAAACCGTTTCGCAAGGATGTGTCACCCTTGATCTTGGCGGAAGGGATTCAAGCTTTTGCAGTGCAATCCATGGGGTTGCAATTCTGTGCGATCAGTCGCGAAGAGCCGATGCAAAGCAGGCTAACGCAATACCTGAATGCTTGGTTGATCCTGCCGGCCAGTTCGGTTTCCGGGAACGGCGCGTGAGCGGGCAGTATTTTAGGTCAGGGCAAGGGCTGCGCCTTTGACGCCGTAGCAGATCGGGCGACGTGAAGCGCCGCCCAATATCGAATATTGAATACGATGTGAAGGTTACCCCCGACGGCGGCCTTTACGCGGGGCGCGTACTGGGGCTGCACCATCGGTTCCGTCACTGGCGGATGAAAATTCACCCAGAGCAGATACGATTTCTGCCAGTTCCGGCGCGCTGCCTTTTACTGTGGTATCAAGGGCTTCGCGCATCGCTTTAAGGTGGTTTGGCATGGTCCCGCAACAGCCGCCAATCACCGAGGCACCGCAGTTGCGCGCCATCACCGCATATTGCGCCATCAATTCGGGTGTGCCGTCATAGTGAATATGCCCTTCGACATATTTCGGGATGCCCGCATTGCCCTTGGCGACGATTGGCCGGGTACTGCCCTTGCCGGCAAAACCCAGAACTGTGCGCAGCAGATCCGACGCACCCGTGCCGCAGTTTGCGCCATAGGCCAGCGGCGCATTGGCCAGACCTTCGACCATATCGACCATCCCCTCAGAGGTGATGCCCATCATCGTGCGGCCCGCAGTGTCGAAACTCATCGTGCCGACCCATGGCAATCCGGCCAGCGCAAAACCTTCGGCGGCGGCGGCATATTCCTCGGCGGCGCTGATGGTCTCAAGCCAGCCGATATCGGCACCACCTGCTTTTAACCCATCTGCGGTTTCATGGAACATTTCGACAGCAACCGCATGGCTGAGCGTGCCGACAGGTTCCATAATCTCGCCCGTGGGGCCAACAGAACCTGCGACAATCACTTTGCGCCCAGCTGTATCCGCGATCTCGCGGCCAATCTCGGCGGAGACACGGCTCAGCTCATGGGCGCGTTTCGCGGCGTTATGCAATTTGAGACGTGAGGCATTGGCCCCGAAACTATTGGTCAGGAACAGGTCACTGCCTGCATCCACTGCACCTTTATACAGGGCGCGGATTTTCTGTGGCTCATCGGTGTTCCAAAACTCAGGTGGTTCACCCGACATCAGCCCCATGTTGAACAGGTTTGTCCCTGTGGCCCCATCGGCCAGAAGGGTGCCTTTTTCGGCTAGGAGATCAGTGAAAGCATTGCTCATATGGGGTGCCAATTCTGTAAGGTTTTACCTCCCCTTCCATGGGGCGCTGTTCAACGCAACTTCATAATCTTCATGTTGTTCATGAGGTTGGTCGGAGGATGGCAGGGCACGTGGGTGATGCACCTCGCTTGCGATATCAATCAACCCAAGAACCAGCGCGGGTTTTGACGGCGCGGCGGCGTATCTTGGCAGGTAGAGGGGGGCGAAACTGGCTTTGAACTGGCGTAAACCGGGGTTTTCATAGGCATGGCGCAGGGGCGGGCTGTGTTTGACCCATTCGGGGGCCTGTGGAATCGCCGCAAGGCTGAGCCGGGACTTGCCATCTGAGCGGGCAGCGTCAATCGCACTGTGGATCAACAGATGCATGGTGCCATCAGGCGCGGTGGGGATTTGGCGCATCAGATCAAGACAAGGCGTGGTGGGATCGTTGTGAAAGCTGGCATAAGCGATCAGCCGTCCGTTCTGTCGCGCCAGAAACACATCCTGTACGGCCAGATAGTGCTGACAAAACCGTCCCATCGTGCCGCCCCGTGTGGATCCTTGCGCTTGCTGCCATTGGGTATCAATCGCGGCCATTTCCCTTAGGGGCAAGGCTGTCGCCCTTTCCACGATCAGTCCCGCACGCAGCGCTTTGCGCAATTTACGACGCAGACCACGTCTGCTGGCATGGTCCAGATCATAGGCGGACAGATCAACCACACATTCCTGTGCAATCTGCGCCACGTGCCAGCCCTGGGCGCGGGCAGCTACAGCGGTGCGGGCACTGCATTTATAAACACAGGCGCTTAGGGCATGGGCCGTGGCTTTTGCCTTGAGATGCGCAAGGGCGTCTGCGGGTTGGCCGGTGGCGGGGTCAAACAACATGGTTGCGGTTTGCGGAGTGAACCAAAGCGCATAAGACCCGGTGTCATGCTGCTGCATATGGCCGGCGTTTTGCGCCAGAATACCATGTTCGGCCAATTGCTGACCGCTGGGCGTTGCGGGGGGGCGGGCGGCCTCCGGCTTGGGCTGTTTTGTGAGGAAAACGGTCGCCACCGCCAATACTGCAGGAAAGGCATAATAAAATGCGCGAAACACAAGGATTGCGGTGACTAGATCCGTGGTTGGCACCTGCGGCAGGAGGGAAATCAATGTCAGCTCAAACGGCCCGACACCGCCGGGCGCGCCGGACAGCATCGCCGCGCCTATGGCCAGCATGAACACCGGCAGAAAGCTGCTAAATCCAAGCTCAGGTGCGGGGATCAGCAGGTAGAAAGCACCTGCGGCTGCCAATATGTCCAGCCCCGCCCATGCCAGAATATTTCGGATCGCATGCAGGCTGGGCATTTGAGCATAATGTCTGAAAGGGGCAAGCGCGGGGGTAAAGCTGAGGATAACGACCGCAACAGGCAGCATCGTTGCAACCAGCAGCGCGGGCAGGCTGGTCCAATCAGGCGCGGGCAGGATCAGACAGGCTAGGGCGCAGAGAAAGGCAAGTGCCGTCATGAAGGTGACAGAAACAAAGACCGAAAGCCGCATCGCACCTTTGAAACCGATGTGGGGCAGCATGCGCCAGCGCACGGCAGCGCCGGTGAAGATGCCAAAGCCCGCAGTCTGTGCCACGGCGATGGCGGCAAAACCGCTTTTTCGGGCGAGGGCCGGATCAACGCCGGTGCGAAAATGGCAATGCGCCAGCCCATCATATCGCGCCACGGCCCAAAAGCTGATCCCGCATAGCAATCCGGCCAGCAGGAGGGTATCAGATGGCAAGGTGGCAAATGATTTTGGCAAGCTGGATAAAAGTGGCGGGTCAACCACGCCGGTCAGAATCCACAGGCTCACACCCATGATCAAGAGCGGAGCGGAAAAACGCCCGATCACCGCCCAGGAAAAACTGCGTAACTGCCACTTCATGCCCGATTTTCGCCAAGTTTCCCAAATACGCACCCAAGGGCATGCTAGGCGGAGGAAAGACGCCAATTCGTTAACGGCAGGCGTCAGGGCAGGGGAAATGCGGTTTCCATTCGAGTGAAAACCGCGTTAATTTTTTGGGATTAGCTGGCTTCGTTCAGGATTTCGTTCTGGGCCTGCTGCATCAGTTCGGACATCTTGCGCCGGATGGTCGCCTCATCCGCCTCGCCGCCCAGATCGCCGGATACCTTGCGATAAACATCTTCGTGGCCCGCTTCCTCAAAATCGGATTTCACAACCTCGCTTGCATAGGCCGCCGCGTCCTCCCCGGTTTTGCCCAGAAGATCCGCCGCCCAAAGGCCCAGCAGTTTGTTGCGTCGGGCATCCGCCTTGAACTGCATTTCCGCATCATGGGCAAATTTGGTTTCAAATGCGTTTTCGCGGTCTTTCATTGTCGACATAGGGGCTTCTCCTGTGTTCATTTGACGTAGTTGTTAGATGTGTATGACATGACCCTTTAACAAGATGTTTGCGATTGCTTGCAGCAGAGCAGGGCATAGATTAAGAGGGCCGCAACAGGTGCCGGGGACCCCCCCTGACCCATATCCCGAAAGGACGCCCATGGCCCGGCGCACAAAGATCTACGAAGGCAAAGCGAAAATCCTGTATGAAGGCCCCGAACCGGGCACAATTGTGCAGTATTTCAAGGATGATGCCACGGCGTTCAATGCTGAAAAGAAGGACGTGATTGAAGGCAAGGGGGTGCTGAACAACCTGCTGTCCGAATATTTCATGAAAGGTCTGAATCAGATCGGTGTGCCGACGCATTTCGTGAAACGCCTCAACATGCGCGAACAACTGGTGCGCCAGGTCGAGATTATCCCGCTTGAGGTGATTGTACGCAATTACGCCGCCGGGACCATGTCCAAACGTCTGGGCATCGAAGAGGGTACGCAGTTGCCGCGGCCGATTGTCGAATATTGCTATAAAGACGACAAGCTGGGTGATCCTTTGGTCACTGAAGAACATATCGCCGCCTTTGGCTGGGCCAGCCAGCAGGATATGGAAGATATCCTGAGCCTTGCCCTGCGGGTGAATGATTTCATCTCAGGCGTGATGTTTGGTGTCGGGATCAAACTGGTGGATTTCAAGATCGAGATCGGCCGGGTTTATGACGGTGATTTCCAGCGCTTGATCATTGCTGATGAGATCAGCCCTGATTCCTGTCGTTTGTGGGACATTGAGACAGGACAAAAGCTGGATAAGGATGTGTTCCGCCGGGATCTGGGATCGTTGACCGATGCCTATACGGAAGTGGCCAAGCGGTTGGGCGTGATGCCCAAGACCTCTACGCCGATTACCAAACCGACGCTTATTAATTAATATCGAAACAGCCCGTGGCAGGCCGCGGGATTGAGTTTAATGGCAAGATGAAGCTGGGGGACGCGCTATGAAAGCACGGGTGCATGTGATGTTGAAGAATGGTGTGTTGGACCCGCAGGGCGAAGCCGTGCGCCACGCGCTGGGGGCCATCGGCTTTGATGGGGTGAACGGCGTGCGTCAAGGCAAGGTGATTGAGCTTGATTTGGCTGAGGGTTCGACCGAGGCGGATGTGAACGCGATGTGCGAAAAGCTGCTCGCGAATACGGTCATTGAAAGCTACACGGTGGAGATGTCCTGATGCGCGCTGCTGTTGTTGTCTTTCCGGGGTCAAACTGCGACCGTGATCTTGCGGTGGCTTTCGAGGCTGCGGGCTGTCAGGTGGATATGGTCTGGCACAAGGACAGTGATCTGCCGCAAGGTGTTGATATTGTGGGCGTCCCGGGTGGGTTTTCCTATGGGGACTACCTGCGTTGTGGGGCCATTGCGGCGCAGTCGCCGATTGTAAAATCGGTCAGGGCCCATGCGGAACGTGGCGGTTACGTGCTGGGGATCTGCAATGGGTTTCAGGTCCTGACCGAAACCGGTCTGTTGCCCGGTGCCTTGTTGCGCAATGCCGGGCTGAAGTACATTTGCAAGACCGTTGGTCTGCGGGTCGAGACCTCGCAAAGTGCTTATACCGAAGGGTATAACGCTGGCGATGTGGTCGATATTCCAATCGCCCATCATGACGGAAATTACTTTGCGGATGCTGATACATTGGCGCGTCTGCAAGGCGAGGATCGCGTGGCCTTTACCTATACGGACAACCCGAACGGGGCGCAGGCGGATATTGCCGGCATCCTGTCTGAAAACCGCCGTGTGCTGGGCATGATGCCACACCCGGAGCGGGCGGCGGATGCTGGCCATGGGGGCACTGATGGGCAGGCGCTCTTTCGCGCATTGGCAGGGGCGCTGACCACCGCGTGACTTGAGTGCGCGGCGGGGCCTGCGTAGGGTAGGGGGATGAGCGAGACCTCCTCTATAAGCAAACCTGCATTGATCATTTCCTGGCGCGTGCGTCTGGCGGTGGCACTGATCATGATACTGGCAGTGTTGGTGATTTCGATCACCAATAATCTGCTGACCAACCGTTTCACCGAAAGCACGCGCAACCGGGCCGAGCTGCGGATTGCGCTCTACAGCGGTAACCTGATGGCCGAGCTGCGCCAGAACGCGATTGTGCCGCAATTGCTGGCGCGTGACCCGTCGCTGATCATTGCCCTGCAAGAAGCGGATTATTCCCTGTCGACCCAGCGGTTGATTTCCTTTGTCGAGGAGATCGGGGCGGCCTCTTTGATGCTTTATGATCTGGACGGGCGCACGGTGGCGGCAACGGATCGCAACCGTCTGCAATCCTTGCATAAATCATCGCCTTATTTCGTCGATGCAATCCGCGCCAATGTGACGATTTTCAGTGTGATCAAACTGGAGGGCGGCGGCTACAAATTTGTCTATTCGCGGCGCATTCAGGCAGGTGGTGATACGCTGGGTGTCATCGCGGTCGAGGTCGACCTGCAAAAATTCGAACGTGCCTGGGCCGGGATTTCAGATGCGGTCATAGTGATGGACAGCGCTGGGGAGATCATCCTGGGCACCTCGCCGCGTTGGCGCGGGTTGAGCGAGGCAGAGGCCCTGACCGCCACCTCACCACAAACGGCAATTGAACGGGCCATCAAGGTCACCGCGGATTGGACGGCACTGCCTGCAGATACCTATTTGCAGGGCGAGGCGGTGATGCGGTTGGAACACCGGATCGCCTTTCGCGGCTGGCGCATGGTGAGTTTCACCACCTATGAAAGCGTGCGCGAGCGGGTCAATGCCGTACTGGCGCTTGAGGTGATGGGATTTGCGATTCTTTTGGCGCTGGCTTTTTACTTTCTGAGCCGACGCACGGCGGGACGTCTGGCGATTTTCCAGCGCGAGTCGGCCAAACTTCGCGCATTGAACGTGGCCTTGCAGCGGGAAATCGCTGAACGCAAACGGGTTCAGGAAACGCTGGCGGTGGCCGAACAGACCCTTGAACAATCCAGTAAACTCGCCGCTTTGGGCGAGATGTCTGCGGCGGTCAGCCATGAATTGAACCAGCCTTTGGCGGCGATGAAAACCTATCTGGCGGGGGCGCGGTTGCTGTTGCGCCGCAACCGGCCGGATGAGGCGCTGTCGTCTTTTGGACGGATCGACGATTTGATCGAGCGGATGGGCGCAATCACAAGACAGCTGAAATCCTATGCCCGCAAGGGGCAGGAGGCGCTTTCACCGGTAGATATGGGGGCAGCCCTTGCGTCATCCATGTCGATGATGGAGCCGCAGTTGCGTCAGCGTCAGGTGGAAATTGTGCGCATTCTGCCGGATGAGCCGGTGATTGTGATGGGGGACCGGATGCGTATTGAGCAGGTGATGGTGAACCTGATCCGCAATGCTCTGGATGCCACCAAATCCGAACGCCACCCGCAGGTAGAGATCATTCTGTCTGCGGGGGAGACCGCAACCCTCACGGTGCGCGACAATGGTCCGGGGATTGCGGATCTCGACGCGCTGTTCGAACCGTTTTACACCACCAAGCAGCCCGGCGACGGTGTCGGCCTGGGGCTTGCCATCTCGTCGGGCATCGTCAACGACCTAGGTGGACGGTTGACGGCGCGCAACGGACAGGCGGGCGGGGCGGTCTTTGAGATGCAATTGCCCATCATGGGTGAAACGAACAAAGTAGAAGCAGCGGAGTAAGCTATGGCTCAGGCGATGAAGATTGCGATTGTCGATGATGAACAGGACATGCGCCAGTCAATCAGCCAGTGGTTGGCCCTTTCGGGGTATGACACGGAAACTTTCGGTTCCGCCGAGGACGCCTTGAAAACGCTGGGGCCGGACTATCCGGGCATTGTGATTTCGGACATCAAAATGCCGGGTATGGATGGGATGCAGTTCCTGAAAAAGCTGATGGGCAGTGACAGCGCCTTGCCGGTGATCATGATCACCGGGCATGGCGATGTGCCGATGGCGGTTGAGGCGATGCGCGTGGGTGCATTTGATTTTCTGGAAAAGCCGTTTAACCCCGACCGGATGAGCGAGCTGGCCAAAAAGGCCACCAATGCACGGCGTCTGGTGATGGACAACCGTGCCCTGCGCCGCGAGTTAAGCGACGGCGGACAGCTGATGAAAAAGCTGATCGGCCAGTCGCCGGTGATGGAGCGCCTGCGCGAGGATATTCTGGATCTGGGGCAGGCGGATGGCCATGTGTTAATCGACGGCGAAACCGGCACCGGCAAGACACTGGTGGCCCATGCGCTGCATGCTGTGGGATCGCGGGCGGGCAAGAAATTCGTGCTGGTGTCCTGCGGGGCGCTGGAAGAGGAGATGCTGAGCAAACGGTTGTTCGGCCCGATGCAGCCCGAAGATGCGCAATTGCCCGCCATTGAAGAGGCCCGCGGCGGCACCTTGGTTCTGGAAGATGTGGAAGCCTTGTCTGAAACGCTTCAAGCGCGTCTGCTGAGTGTGATCAACGAACAGGGCACCCCGGCAGAAACGCGGATTGTTGCGATCTCGAACCTGCAAGAGGCGGGGCGGACTTCGGAAGATGCGCTGCGCAGTGATCTGTTCTACCGGCTTGCCGCATTGCGCATCACTGTGCCACCGCTGCGCCAGCGGGGCGAGGATATCCTGACCCTGTTCACCCGGCTGAGCGAACAGTTCTCCGAGGAATACGGCTGTGACACGCCACAGGTCAGCGCACAGGAAGCCGCGCAACTGTTGCAGGCCCCCTGGCCGGGCAATGTACGTCAGCTGATCAATGTGGCGGAACGTGCTGTGCTGCAATCGCGCCGCGGGTCGGGGACCATCGCATCCCTGCTGATGTCGGATCATGAGGAAATGCAGCCGGTGATGACAACCGAAGGCAAGCCGCTGAAGGAATATGTTGAAGCCTTTGAGCGGATGTTGATCGACAATACCATGCGCCGCCACAAGGGATCGATTTCATCGGTGATGGAAGAATTATGTCTGCCACGCCGGACGTTGAACGAAAAGATGGCGAAATACGGGTTGCAGCGCTCGGATTATCTGTAGTCTTGCTCGCTGCTGGTCCGCGCGGGGATGCTGCGTGGGCCAGCGGCACGGCTATAGCGCCTTGCGAAAGGTCACCTTGTCATCCCCTGCGGCCCAGAAGTCGCGAATGCGGGCTTCGGCTGCGTAGCCATTCTTGGCATAGAAGTCTCGGGTTTGGGCAAAGTCGTCGGTACCAGAGGTGTCGGCAATCAGAATACGCGCGTCTAAATCGCGCAAGTGCTGTTCAAGAGCACCGGTTAGACCGGTGCCAACACCCGCGCCCTGCTGGGCAGGGGCCACAGCAATCGCCAGCATGTTCCAGGTTCCCTCGGTAAGCTGTTCGGACTGGGCAAAACAGAAACCGCAGGGCGTGCCGTCGCTTTCTGCCGTCAGCCAGAGCACTTCGGTACTGCCATTCAAGAACGGCGTAACCATGTCTTGCAACATATCAGAAGGAAACAGCTCTGTCGCATCCAGCACTTGTTTCAGCGCTGGCATGTCAGATGCTAACGTTGGCCTGACTGTAAGCGCGGGCATCAACCGTTTTTGCGTTCGACGATCTCGAGTGCCTTGCCATTTGCATCGGTCACGCAGGTCCACATCCCACCCCCCGGCACATCCACGATAAAGCGCTGTACCTCAATCACCGGAATGGTGGTGTTGATGGCGACATTGGCAGCGCCGGTTTCCGCAGTAACCGCAGCCACACAGCTTTTCTGGCCCCGCAGATCGGCCAGGGCGACAGGATCATTGGCCACTGCCAATTCATCACAGGCGACAAGTCCCAAAAGGGAAAAGCCAAGAACAGAGCGGGTCAGAATATGCATGGAAGGTCCTTTGGGTCGTTGGTCAGGGGCACCGCGCTTGGTCGCGGTTTGAATATTTTCAGGCGCAGCATGCGCGGCATCAGATGAGCCTGATCAGGCAGATTTTGTCAAGCAAGCCCCGTGCAAAGGGTGGTTTTGCTGAAGTGGGCGAACATTGCCCATTGTGTTCTCAGGGACAATCCCCTTATCTAGTAGGATCACGGGTAAGTCGCGCTAAGGCGTCACAGATCCTTGAATGAGAGATTCGCTGCTTGCGGCAGCCCCAAGCTGGGCACGCATGCAGACCGATTGGGCCGGAAACGGCCAGAGAACCGCTGATGTTGGATGGGCCAGACCCCGAAGATGTTCAGTAAATAATGGATGCGGCAGGCCGGATAGGCATGACCGTATCGGAGAAGAACCGCGATGACGCGCGCAGAAGCTACGAGCAGGAATGGACTGGCCTTTTCAGGCCCCGTTTCGCTGTACGCTATGCTGGCACCGCCATCCATCGCCCTGACAAGCCACACCGCAACGTCACAAGCTCCCCCGGGGGCTGATCTGGCGCATGTGCTGTGCATAGTGAAAACATGCCTAAAAAAATGCTTATCGATGCCACCCACGCGGAAGAAACCCGCGTTGTTGTGGTTGACGGAAACAAGGTCGAGGAATTCGATTTTGAATCAGAGAACAGACGCCAGCTAGCTGGCAACATCTATCTGGCCAAGGTGACGCGCGTTGAGCCGTCCCTGCAGGCCGCTTTTGTGGATTACGGTGGCAACCGCCACGGTTTTCTGGCTTTCTCTGAAATCCATCCTGACTATTACCAGATCCCGGTGGCCGACCGTCAGGCGCTGCTTGAAGAAGAGCGCGCCTATGCCGAAGCACAGGCCAGCAAGGACGAAGACGAGGCCAAACCCAAGCGCCGGTCACGTTCGCGCAGCCGTGCAAAGCCCAAGGCAGAGGATGCCGTGTCCGGGGATGCCAAGACATCCACCGAGATCGAGGGTATGGAAACCGTCGATCTAAGCGATGATGATGACGTTGAAGTCGATGCTAACGAAGCCTCCTCTCCGATGGAGCGGGTGCCGGAAACACCCATCGAGACACCGGAAGTCAGCGCAGATGATGACGCCGACGAAGAAACAGCCACTGACGAAGTGGCTGCAACGGATGGCGATGCCGCCAAAGACGATGACACTGACACCAACGACGATGCGGAAGAGCCAAAAGCGGCAGATGCGACATCCAAGGATGAAAGCATCGAGTCTGTTGCGGATGAGGATGACAGCGAAGACATCCGCCCGGTGCGTAAACCACGCCCGCGCCGCTATAAGATCCAAGAAGTGATCAAGATGCGTCAGATCCTGCTGGTGCAGGTCGTCAAGGAAGAACGCGGCAATAAGGGTGCTGCCCTGACAACTTACCTCAGCCTTGCCGGGCGCTATTGTGTCCTGATGCCAAACACCGCGCGGGGTGGCGGCATCAGCCGTAAGATCACCAATGCCGCAGACCGCAAGAAGCTGAAAGAAATCGCCAACGAAATCACCGTGCCTTTGGGGGCAGGTCTGATTGTGCGGACTGCCGGTGCCAAACGCACCCGCGCCGAGATCAAGCGCGACTATGAATACCTGCAGCGCCTGTGGGAGCAGATCCGCGAGCTGACGTTGAAGAGCATCGCACCTGCGAAAATTTACGAAGAAGGTGACCTGATCAAACGCTCGATCCGCGATCTATATAACCGCGACATTGACGAGGTGTTTGTCGAAGGCGAACGCGGCTATCGCATCGCCAAGGATTTCATGAAAATGATCATGCCGTCTCATGCCAAAAACGTGAAGCGCTACGAGGAAAACCTGCCGCTCTTCGCCCGTTACAAAGTTGAGGATTACCTGTCCGGCATGTTCAACCCCACGGTACAGCTGCCCTCGGGCGGGTATATCGTGATCGGTGTGACCGAAGCGCTGGTGGCAATTGACGTCAACTCTGGCCGTGCGACCAAAGAAGGCTCGATCGAACAGACCGCGACCAAAACCAACCTTGAGGCCGCCGCCGAAGTGGCCCGCCAGCTGCGCCTGCGTGATCTGGCTGGTCTGATCGTCATCGACTTCATCGATATGGACGAACGCCGCAACAACACGGCTGTCGAAAAGATGATGAAGGACAAGCTGAAGACCGACCGTGCGCGCATTCAGGTGGGCCGGATCAGCGGCTTTGGCCTGATGGAAATGTCACGCCAGCGTCTGCGCCCCGGCATGATCGAGGCCACGACACAGCCCTGTGTGGCCTGTCACGGCACCGGTTTGATCCGGTCGGATGACAGCCTTGCCCTGTCAATCATCCGCCACATGGAAGAAGAGGGCACGCGCCGTCGCACCCGTGAGGTGTTGATCAAGGCACCGGTTGGCATCGCCAACTTCCTGATGAACGCCAAACGTGAACATGTTGCGCAGATTGAAGCGCGTTACGGCATGGCTGTGCGTATCGAAGGTGATCCGCATCTGGTCAGCCCCGATTTCACGATGGAGAAATTCAAAACCGCAACCCGCAATGTGCCTGTTGCCGGTGCGCATGTGGTCTCTGTCGATACGTCGCTGATGGATCAGATCGACGAGGCAGAAGCCGAAGCGGCGGAAGCCGCCGAAGCCTTGGCTGCTGCTGAGGAAGAAGCCGACGACTCCCGCTCTAAATCGCAGCAGAACGGACGTGATCACAACGGCGAACAGCAATTTGATGCGGATGGGAAACCCAAGCGCAAACGCCGTCGTCGCCGCAGCCGTGGCGGCCGTGGCAAGAACGGTGGTGAAAACGGCAATAACGAGAACCGTTCGGATGATGCGGATCAGAATGCCGCACAGTCTGGCGATCAGAACACCGCACAGGGCGATGCGCCGCAAGCTGACGCAACACAGAACGATGCGCCGAAAAGCGATACAGCTGCCGAGGTGAGCGCGAGCGATACTGCTGAGGAGAAGCCGAAGAAGCCCACTTCGCGCAGCCGGACTCGCAAGCCAAAGGTAGAAGTCGAAGCGGTTGCAGAAGCGGCGGCCGATACCGATGCATCTGCGTCAGAAGTTGTATCAGAACCGGCAGAGGTCAAGGAAAAGCCCAAACCGAAGCCCCGCAAGCGCAGCACCGCCACCTCTAAAACTGCGACCTCGAAAAAGGCAAAGGCAGCAGAGGAAACTTCGGGCGAGGACACGCCGGTTGAAGACGGCAAGGCCGAGGTGGCCAAGGAAACCAAAGAAACCAAGCTGAAAAAGCCGCGCGCCAGCCGCGCCAAGCCCAAACCAAAGGCTGCGGAAAAGGTCGAAACAGCTGCGCCAGCGCCAGTCGCACAAGAAACCGCCGCGCCGGCCGCACCGGTTGCAGAGGCACCGATTGCTGACACGCAGGTGCCTGAACCTGTGGCTGTGACGTCTACACCGGAACCCTTGGCAGCCTCTGCCGCCGCGGAGCCGGTCAAGGAAGAACCCAAGAAGCCCAAGAAAAAGGGCTGGTGGTCTTTGGGCCGCTAGGAGATTGCGCCAGTAATGAAAAAGGCAGGCCCTTGTGGCCTGCCTTTTGCGTTCGCGGGGAAATATGCTGCGTGTCTTGGACAGGGCGCAAGCTGGCGTGCCGGGGCCTTAGCTGTCTCTAATTGCCTTTGCGCACAAGATAGATCTGCGCATCTTCCTCTTCGCGGGTTTCGACCAATGTATGACGGGCCTCGGCACAGAAATGCGGTACGTCGATGATCGCAGCGGGATCATCCGCCCGCATGGCAATCTGTTCACCCGGTGCAAGACCCGCCAGACGTTTTCGCAGTTTTAGCACGGGCAGGGGGCATAGCAGCCCGGTGGCATCAAGTTCATGTGTTTTCATGCCCTGCGCAGTACGCCAGTTGTTACATCAGGTCCACAGCCTTGTGACCATTGGCCGCGTGACGCCCCTGCCAATCGGGTCTAAGGATGGTGGCATGTTTGGAATTGAACTCATTGATGCGGGCCTTTTGCCCGCCATGCTGATCGCCCTGATTGCAGGTGTTGTCAGTTTTCTTAGCCCCTGTGTGTTGCCCATTGTGCCGCCTTATCTGGCCTATATGAGCGGGGTTTCCCTGAACGATATGTCCACGCAGGAAGAAAGCCGGCGCAAGGCGGTGATTGCCGCGCTGTTCTTTGTCATGGGGCTCAGCACGGTGTTCCTGATCCTTGGCTTCACAGCCTCGGCCTTTGGGGCGTTTTTCCTGCAAAATCAGGTGCTTTTTGCGCAAGTTTCGGGTGTGGTGATCATAGTCTTTGGTCTGCATTTCCTTGGCTTGTTCCGCATTCCCTTCCTTGATCAAGAGGCGCGGCTGGATGCAGGCGACAAGGGTGGTTCCAGCTTTGGGGCCTATGTTCTTGGCCTTGCTTTTGCCTTTGGCTGGACCCCGTGTATCGGGCCACAGCTGGGCGCGATCCTTTCCTTGGCGGCTTCCGAAGCCTCTGTGTCCAAAGGGACATTGTTGCTGGGGGTTTATGCCGCCGGTTTGGGCATCCCGTTCCTGCTGGCGGCCATGTTTATCACCCGCGCTATGGGGGTAATGAACCGTCTGAAACGTCATATGAAAACCATTGAGCGGGTGATGGGCGGTTTGCTGGTGGTGGTCGGGCTGATGATGGTCACAGGGGCCTTCACAACGCTGGCTTTCTGGCTCTTGGATACTTTTCCTGCTCTTGGCATGTTGGGCTGACGCGACTCGCCCAAGCTCTTACTCTTGCGAAAAATCGCGGATAAGGTGGGATCAAAGAGGGCGCTATGGGCAAGACATCTTCAGACCGCGTGAGAAAGCGCCGGGTGTTTTACATTCCCGGCTATGATCCGATCCACCCGCGCCGCTACCGCGAGTTGTACCGCAAGGAAAGCGCGGCACAGGCGGGGATCTCTGGCTATGAGATCGCGCTTAAACCCAAACCCAAAGGGGCGCATTACGGGTGGTTGGTGGATGCGCGGATTGACGGGGCAGAGGTGCAGGCGGATGTTGACGTGCTGGTCTGGTCCGACATCGTGCGCGATTCCATGGACAGCTCTATCCCTGCAACATACCTGCAACTGATCCGCACGGCTTGGGTCTATATCGGGTCAGGGGCCCTGTGGCGGATGATGAAGCTGCGCAAGGGGCCAGTGATTGCTGCGCTTTATCCGGTGGGGATGTTGCTGGTGCAACTGGTGCTGGCCGCGATCCTCGGCTGGGGCTTCGGGCAGGTAGCGGGATATGGAACGGCGCTTTTGGTTGGCCTGGTGACGGGACCGGAAGATGCCGCACTTGGCGGCACGGCAGTGGCCGCTTCTGTGGGGTTGTTAAGCGCCGTGGCCTTGTTGCGTTGGTTCAAGAAGTTGGATGGCAAGTTCTATGCCTATTACCTGATGCATGATTACTCTTATTCGGCTTCGTCCAAAGGGGCCAATCCGCCAGAGCTTGAGGCACGGATTGCGGTTTTCACCGATGTCATTGCGCAGGCCTTGCAGGAGGATGTCCAGGAGGTTCTGGTTGTCGGCCATTCCTCTGGTGCGCATCTGGGGGTGTCGATCCTTGCGGATCTGATCCGACAGGGCAGGGTGCCTGCATCTGGTCCGGCACTGTCGTTTCTGAGTTTGGGACAGGTGGTGCCGATGGTTTCTTTCCTGCCCGACGCCAACCGCTTGCGCGGCGACTTGCGCCATCTCTCCGCATGTGACGAACTGACTTGGGTAGATGTAACAGCCCCGGGAGACGGATGCTCTTTTGCTCTGTGTGATCCGGTGTCAGTGTCTGGCGTGGCCCCAGAGGGCAAGCAATGGCCATTGGTGTTTTCCGCCGCTTTTACCCAGACGTTAAGCCCTGAACGCTGGAAAACACTGCGCTGGCGGTTTTTCCGGCTGCATTTTCAATATCTTTGCGCTTTTGATCAGCCCAAGGATTATGATTATTTCCAGATCACCGCCGGACCGATGACATTGGGCAGCAGATATGCAGATCGCCCGCCCAGCAAGTCACGCATCACCCGCGCGGTCAGCAAATACACCTCGGTTGCCGCATGACCCTGCCGCCCAAACCCCCCAGCCGACCGGCCAAAGTGTCGCTTTGGCGCTATGCCAAATTGTTTCGAACCGATATTCTGTCGGCCCAGCCTGCGCGGCTCTATCGGGCGTGGATGGCCGAGTTTAAAACGCCGTTTTTCCGCAGCTATCTGATCAACCAGCCGGAATTGATCAAAACCGTGCTGAAAGACCGTCCCGATGATTTTCCAAAGTCCCAGCGGGTCAGCGAAGGCCTGCGCCCCTTGTTGGGCACCGGTGTGTTTCTGAGTAATGGCGAGGCATGGAAACGCCAACGCCGCATCATTGATCCGGCATTTGAGGGCGGGCGGCTGCGCGAGGTTTTTCCTGCTATGTGGGAGGCCGCCGAAGCCGCTGTCGCGCGACTGGATACCCGTGCAGGCGAGATGGTGGAAATCGAGGCAGTGACCAGCCATGTGGCCGCTGATGTGATCTGCCGGACGTTGTTTTCCATTCCCATCGAACATCAGATTGCGCGGGCAGTTTTTGATGAATTCCGTATCTTTCAGCGCTCGCAACCTCTGCTGAACCTCGCCGCCTTCATCCCGCTGCCCCGCTGGATGCCGCGATTTTTCCGCAAAGGCACCAAAGCCAGCGCAGAAAAAATCCGCGCATTGATCACTGAACTGACCCATCAACGGATGCAGGAGATTGAAGCGGGCAGCGCACCGGATGATTTGGCGACCAAGATCATGACCACGGTTGATCCGGTCACCGGCGCGCGCTTTGACGAAGCTGAAATGGTTGATCAGGTCGCGATTTTCTTTCTTGCGGGGCATGAGACGAGTGCCTCTGCCTTGGCATGGGCGCTTTATCTGCTGGCAACCCATCCCGAATGGCAGGATCAGCTTGCAGAAGAGGCACAGGCGCTAAAGACTTGCGATTTCAGCGTGATGTCGAAACTACGCCTCAGCCGCGATGTGTTCCGCGAGGCGCTTCGGCTTTATCCGCCGGTGCCGATGATGGTACGCGAAGCAACATGCCCTGAACAGTTTCGGGATCGCGAAGTCGGCAAGGGATCACAAATTGTGCTAAGCCCCTGGCATCTACACCGGCACGAACGGTTGTGGGAGAATCCCGACGGGTTTGATCCGGCCCGCTGGCAGGGCGAGAATGGCAGGAAATGTGGCCGTGACGCCTATATCCCGTTTTCGGCTGGCGCGCGTGTTTGCACCGGTGCGGGCTTTGCCATGGTGGAGGGGCCATTGATCCTTTCGTGGATTTTGCGGGATTTCCGGGTGGTGGCGGACCCCGGACGCGTTCCTGTGCCCGTGGCGCATTTGACGGTACGGTCCGACAAAGGCATCTGGTTGCGGCTGGAACGGCGGTAGGTTCTATCATCCGCCGCCGCTTTGGATTAGATACGCCTGCAAGCGGAATCAAAATGACGGGGATCGACGGCCATGGCACTTAACGCAGCACAAAAAGCGCAGATGGAAAGCGGCAAAGGCTTTATTGCGGCACTGGATCAATCCGGCGGCTCCACCCCCAAGGCGCTGAGCCTTTATGGCGTGGAACCAAGCGATTACAACGGTGATGCAGAGATGTTTCAGGCGATGCATGACATGCGCGCGCGGATCATTCTGGCGGATGGGTTCACCTCTGAAAAAGTGATTGGCGCGATCCTGTTTGAGCGCACCATGGATGGCGAGATCAACGGTAAGCCCGTGGCGCAGCTTTTGTGGGAAGATCGCGGTGTTGTGCCCTTCCTTAAGATCGACAAGGGCTTGGAGGACGAGGCGAACGGTGTGCAATTGCTGAAACCGATGCCAGATCTGGCGGACCTTTTGTCCCGTGCCGGCAAAGCGGGAATTTTCGGCACCAAGGAACGCTCGGTCATCCATTCTGCGGATGAGGCGGGGATCGAAGCGGTTGTGGCACAGCAGATGGAGGTGGCGCGACAGGTCTGTGCCGCAGGTCTGGTGCCGATCATTGAGCCGGAAGTGAATATTCATTCCGAAACCAAGGCTGAGGCCGAAGAGATGTTGGAAAAAGCCCTGATGCGCCATGTCGCGGCATTGGCGGCAGATCAGATCGTCATGCTGAAGCTGACCCTGCCAGAGCGGCCGGGCATCTATGATGCGCTGGCGGATCATCCAAACGTGCTGCGGGTTGTGGCGTTGTCGGGCGGGTATTCAACCGATGATGCCTGTGCGCGGCTGGGCCAGAACAGCAAGATGATTGCGAGCTTTTCACGGGCTTTGACAGAAGGGTTGAACGTCAAAATGACGGATGAGGGGTTCAACGCGGCTTTGGGTGCGAATATCGGCAAGATTTTTGACGCGTCGGTGGCCTAGCAAGGCGAAAACTTTCAAAGTTTCCGAGCGTTTTCTTTGAAAGAAAACGACTACAAAACTGCGCGGACAGCTTCCTGGTTGCAAAAAATCACGATTTGTCCCGCATTTTCTATGGCATGGAAGCCACGCCTGCGCAGCTCTGCCTTGAATTCTTCCATGCCAACATAGCGTTCGATATCGCGCTTTTTTCTTCGAACAACACCGCCGGTCGCGGCAGCACGCGAGCTGAAGAGATCAATAATCCACTCTTGCGTGGTAAGAGGTGAAGACAGAGATTGCATCTTCTGACCCTAACCGCTGTTTGGTAAACGATCCTTTAATGCGCGCAGCACAAACAGCCGGATCGCTGAGGCAAGCCCCATGTCCAATCCGCGCGCCTCGTCAATTTGCGCGACCAGGGCGTTGATCGGCAGGTCCATCTCATCAGCCAGATCGCGAAACTCGTTCCAGAATTCATCCTCAAGAGACACCGACGTGCGATGCCCCTTGAGGGTGACGGAGTGTTTGACAGGGCGGCCGCTCATGTTTCGCGTTTATGCCCCTCCAACGCGCGCGCGTCTTTTTCCGCGCGCGTTCTCAGACTTTCTTTTGTTGCCTTGCTCTGTCCAAATCGCACGGTGTTTTCATCTGCGCGGGCCTTGCGGGACGCGCGGGCACGTTCCTTTCTGACCTTGTTCAGATTAATCGGCGTGCTCATCAATCGATCCTATTTGGGGCCAATCATATCTTCAGGGCGCACCACACGGTCAAAGGTTTCCGCATCGACAAAACCCAGTGCAATCGCTTCATCTTTCAGGTTTGTGCCGTTCTTATGAGCGGTCTTGGCCACCTTGGTGGCATTGTCATAGCCGATGGTGGGAGCCAGGGCCGTGACCAGCATCAGGCTTTCCTTCATCAGCTTCTCGATACGCGGCTCATTCGCCAGTGTGCCCACGACCATGTTGTCGGTAAAGCTGCCTGCGGCATCACCCAGCAACTGCATGGATTGGATGACATTATAGCTCATCATGGGATTATAGACGTTGAGTTCGAAATGACCCTGTGATCCGGCGAAACCGACGGCGGCATCATTGCCCATCACATGGGCGCAGACCATGGTCAGCGCCTCGGCCTGTGTCGGGTTCACCTTGCCCGGCATGATCGAAGAACCCGGTTCGTTTTCCGGCAGGATCAGCTCGCCCAACCCAGAGCGTGGACCAGACCCCAGCAGGCGCATGTCATTGGCAATCTTGAACATCGAAGCAGCGACGGTTTTCAGCGCGCCGGAGAACATCACCATCGCGTCATGGGCGGCCAGCGCCTCAAACTTGTTGGGCGCGGTCACGAAGGGCAGGCCGGTGATATTGGCAATCTCTGCTGCGACTTTCTCGGCAAAGCCTTTACGGGTGTTCAACCCGGTGCCCACAGCTGTGCCGCCTTGGGCCAGCTCGTAGATGTCAGGCAGGCAAGCCTCAACACGGGCAATGCCCTTGGCCATCTGATGGGCATAGCCGCCAAATTCCTGACCCAGTGTCAAAGGCGTTGCATCCTGCGTATGGGTGCGGCCGATCTTGATGATGTCTTTGAACTCTTCCGATTTTGCCTCAAGCGCGGCGTGCAATTTGCGCAAGCCGGGCAGCAGGGTATCACGGGCCACCATACCAATTGCCACATGCATGGCCGTTGGGAATGTATCGTTTGACGATTGCCCCATGTTGCAGTGGTCATTCGGGTGGACGGGAGATTTGGAGCCCATCACCCCGCCAAGAATTTCAATCGCGCGGTTGGAAATGACTTCGTTGGAGTTCATGTTCGACTGGGTGCCGGAACCGGTCTGCCAGACCACCAGCGGAAAATTGTCGTCAAACTTGCCGTCGATCACTTCCTGCGCGGCTTGTTTGATTGCTGGAGCCAGTTCAGCGTCCAGATCACCAAAGCCAAGGTTCACTTCGGCACATGCCTTTTTGATCACACCCAAAGCGCGGACAATCGCCACCGGCTGACGTTCCCAACCAATGGGAAAGTTGATGATCGAACGCTGGGTCTGTGCGCCCCAATATTTATCGGAAGGAACTTCCAACGGGCCAAAACTATCGGTTTCTGTGCGGGTATCGGCCATGATGGGGCTCCTGATCTTGCCTTGATATGTTCCATTGGGGTGTAACGCCGACCTTGGGTCAGCGCAATCGGAGGACCGCAGGAAAGCCCGTCCAATTCTAGAAAGAGCGCGCTATTTTCGGAAAGAATCAAGCGAGACGATTTCAGCGTCTTTGCTTTTGGTCTCTTTCGGGGGGGCGGAGAGATCCGCCTTTGGCTCTGGCGCCACATCCTGAGTTTCCGGGCTATCCGCGTCTTCGTTCTCTTGCTGCTCGAAACGCAGACCAAATTCGACGGAAGGATCCACAAAGGTGCGGATTGCATCATATGGAATATAAAGCGGTTCTGGCGCATCGCCGAAGTTCAGGGTGATGGAAAACCCGTCCTCGGTCACGTCCAGCCCGTCATACCAATGCTGCATCACAACAGTCATTTCACCGGGATAGCGGTCTGACAGCCAATCGGCCAGTTCGGCATCAGGATGGGAGGTATCAAAGGTGATGAAAAAATGGTGGTCGCCGGGCAAGCCACGGTCGGCCACGTCCAACAACACTTTGCGGATCAGGCCCCGCATCGCGTCATGCATCAGGTTGCCATAGTCAATCTCGCGGCTCATCAGTCCCTCGGTGCGTCCCTTAGTTGCGCGTACCATACTTCTTTTGAGGGTAAGGGGAAGGGGGGTGTGAGGTCAAACCGACGCAATTGCCAAAGCACTTGTCGCGCAAATCAGCATTGTCACAACAAATCCGCGCTTCAGGACCAGCATCAGCACGCCGGCCAGTACCGCAAGCAAGGCAGCCGGTAGGTTGAAGCTGGTCCAGACCGGCAGCGGCATCGCCAGTATGGCAGCGGCGTTGACCTGATCAAACAGGACATGCATCGCAAACCACAGCGACAGGTTGGCGATAACACCCACAACAGCGGCTGTGATTGCCTGTAAGGCGCCAGCAAGGCGAGGCTGCGCAGAAATACGTTCAAGGTACGGGCCTGCAAGGAATATCCATAAGAAACAGGGGGTAAAGGTGACCCAAAGTGCGATTGCGCCAGCAGCGATGGCACCGGAAACGCCTGATTGAGCGAACCCGGCCAGCAGGGCCACGAACTCGGTAACCAGAATCAGCGGCCCCGGTGTGGTCTCGGCCAGACCAAGGGCATCAATCATCTGCGCCGTGGTGATCCAGCCGTAATTCTGCACCACGGTCTGGGTCATATAGGCCAGCACCGCATAGGCTCCACCGAATGTCACCACCGCAAGTTTTGAAAAGAACAGCCCCAATTGCAGCAGAAATGTCTGATCCAATGCCCAAAGCAGCACCAGCGGTGTGGCCCAAAGCAGGCCCCAGACCATTAAGGTTCTAAGGCTCTGGGCCTTGCGGGCAGGCGCGGGGTCAATTCCTGTGGCAGCTCCGCTGCGCGTCGTCATTCCCCAAAGGCCTGCCGCAAGGATGATGAGCGGAAAGGGCAGCCCCAACACAAAAAGGCCCAGAAACGACAGCACGGCCAGCGCCCATCCTTGTTTCCCATGTAAGGCTTTGCCCGCCACTTTGCGCAGGGCCTGAAACACCACAATGATCACCGCGGCCTTGATGCCCAGAAAGGCCGCCTGCACCAGCGGCAGCGCGCCGTAATAAGCGTATCCCAGCGCCAGAACCGCGATCACCAAGGCACCGGGGACAACAAACAACAGCCCTGCCAGAATACCACCGGCTGTGCCGCGCATGCGCCAACCGGCATAGGTTGCCAGCTGCATGGCCTCCGGCCCCGGCAAAAGCATGCACAGGGAAAGGGCCCGAAGGTAGGCCGTTTCGGACAGCCAGTCGCGCGTTTCCACCAGTTCTCGGTGCATCAGGGCGATCTGGGCCGCCGGACCGCCAAAGGATAACAGCCCGATGCGGCCAAACACCCGGGTCATGTCGGACCAGCCTGGCGTGCTCATGCTTTGCCGCCGGGCCAGTCATGGCCTTCGCCTTGACCATCCCGTGCCCAACGGTAAAGCGCGTCATACAGCGCCATGCCCGCCTCAAGCTGGGCCAGATCATCCTTGTATTGCCGTGACAGACCCACCGAAAAGGCAAGCAGCCCCGCCGCTTCGGGGCTGGCCGCGTGTGTGTTGGTATCCGCCGCACGAACAACTGTGGCAAGACGGTCCAGGGGGGCGGTGTGCAGGGCAAATTCATCCAACATGGTATCGAACGTGCATCTGTCGTCACGGTGCGACCAGAATGTGTCTTCGATATCAAACGGGGTTGCCCCGTAACGCTCTGCCACGCCATTGACCTCGGCAGGAGAGACAAAGAGGAATTCTGCCGTCGGGTCGATAAACCGACGGATCAGCCACGGACAGGCAATACGGTCGATCTTGGGGCGGTGGCGGGTGACCCAGAGCGTGCGGCCTGCGATCTTATCGGGGATCGATGTAGCCGGAATGCGCGGTGCCTGTGGGTGATCGCGCCAGGCGTAATTGCCGCCGCCAAGATATTCCGATTTTAACCCTTGATTGCGCAGCATCGCACTCATGCCTTGGGATAGTTTTATGCCTTTTTGGCAGGCGATAATGCTGGGACGCCCATCCAGTTTTGCAACCAGCCCGCCAAAATCCGTGTGGGGATGACGGAAAAATCCGGGGATCAGGAAAGGATCATCCGCAAAGTCGGGATCGATCGAGATGTCGACCAAGACAGGCGCATCGGGCAGGCCGATCAGGCGCAACAGTTGAGGGACGGAAATTTCATTCGGGGCAGCCATGGCATGCGTCCTTATTCTGGATACATGCGAACCTCTGGCCAAAGCCTCACGGGGCGTTCGCGGTTGAACCCCATAAGGGCAGGGTGCAGTGACGCGGCACGATAGTCAAGCGCGCTCAGATCAGGCGGACGCCGGATATTGCGATATCGGCGTGAAAGGCACGTCCGATGGCAAGGACGCCGATACGGCGCAGGCGAGCGGGGGCAAAAGGGATGGTGGTCCGGTGGGGCCGTATGTCCGCGAAGGGGATGTGGATGCATTGCCATTCCGGTTTCGCCATGAAATCAGCGCGATAAGAATGCCAGGGTTTCTCAAGCTGATCCGTGCGCAGCCGCAGATCATAAACTTCGGCATTGCCCCAGACGTCCAATTGAATGCCTTCAAACGGCGAGGCATCCAGAGTGCCGCCGCCCTCGGCCACATCAAAGGCCATTTGAACAAAGCCGCCGTTGTTATCGAGCGAGACTTCTCCGCGCAACCTTGTGGCTTGCCGCCCGTTGTACGCGGTGGTTGCCACATGAGCTTTTGACACCCCACCCATCACGGTGTCGGTGACGCATTCCCAATCGGGGTTCAGGTCCATTTGGATGCCCTTTGGCTGAACCGTTGTTCCGAGAAAGCGTGGTCCAACGGTGATGAACAACATTTGCTTGCGCTCAGATAGCGCAAGATCGACCTCTGCCAAGGCAAAAGGGTGAAATGGAGGGGAAAAGGTGTCGGATTCTGTTGCCAGGCTCCGACAGGCCCCGCCTTAGGTCGCTAAACCCAAGGAGTTAAGTTTCAATAGCTGAAACTGCTTACGCAGCCATCGCCATTGGAGCACGATTGTCATTTGCAATTGTACAGTTTGGGCCGATACGGTGGCACCCAGCCGAAACAAAGCTAACTTCTTTAGGCGTTCGTCGATCCTATTTCGACCCCATGATCCCCAAATGAAGGATGTTTTGGTGGAGTCGCCGGGTACCGCCCCCGGGTCCGATCCGATTATTACAAGCGCGTTTATGTTCATAGTCCCGAAGGACAAGGTAGATATAGGGCAGGCGTTGCGTCTAATCAATGGGTCTCGGTCAGGCTTTCGCGTGATTTTGCCCGTTTGGCCATCACATCACGGCCCAGGTGCAGGGTATATTGCTCCAGATCATTCAGTGCCGTGTCGGCAGCCATGGCATCCTGCGCTTCAAGCGCATCTGCAACACGGGTGTGCAGGGCGACAATTTCCTCCCGTGAACGCGCGGTAAAGGTGATCATGTTCATCAGGGGCTGCATTGCCTCCACCGCGCCGGCAAGTTGGTAGGACATCACCGGATTGCCCGCTCCGTCCACCAATGCCCGGTGAAAAGCGACGTCGGACGCGCAAAAGGCTTCGTCGGTAAGGCCCGGTTGTGACTGGCGATAGCATTCGGCCCGCATGGTGGCGAGGTGATCTGCGCTGCGACGTTGCGCACTGAGTGGGGCGCAGGCGCGTTCCAGCGCATACCGTGCCTCACAGGCGGTTTCAAAGCTGACCGCGTTCATCGACAACAGCAGGGTCGAGGTGGTGATTTGCTGGCTATAGGCCTCTTCAAAGCTGATCCTGTTGACAAAAGCCCCGCCCGTGGCCCCGCGTTGTGTGCGGATAAGCGATTGTGCAGCCAGTCTTTTCAACGCCTCGCGCACCGTGGGGCGCGAGACATTGAAGTGCTCGGAAAGCTCTGCCTCCGAGGGCAGGCGTTGGTCCACAATCAGATCCCCGGAGACAATCGCGTCACGGATGGCATTGGCAATCTGGGCCGACAGATCAGCGGGGTTTTGCGGGTCTATTTTCATATGTCTTACATTTAATGTTTGCGAGGCTTTTAATTGTCTGACATTAAAAAGGCAAGAAGGCGAGTCGAAGGGGATTTCATGACGGCTGCGGTGCGCACATCACTCTGGTTGGGCTTTTTTGCGCTGATCCTTGCGTCTTGGGTGATGATGTATCTGATGGCGATGGACATGGATGTCGACCTGTTGGGCCGTCCCGGCGAGATGGGCGAACGGATGCGAATGATGGATCCGCGCATGCCGATGTATATGCCGATGGCCAATTTCGGACCGCTGTTTGTAATGTGGGGGGCGATGATGGCGGCGATGATGTTGCCGACCATGGTACCGACATTGCGCGCCTATGAGGATCTGATGGTCAGTGCCAATGGCACGCGCGCCGGGTGGTTGGGGGTGATTCTTGGCTATTTCACGGTTTGGCTGCTCTTTGCCGCGTTGATCGCAGCGGTTCAGCTGGCGCTGCTGTTTGGCGGTGTGGTGGATATGCTGGGCATTGCCAGGTCGCGCTGGTTTGCCGCCGGATTGCTGCTGGCGGTGGGGCTGTTCCAATTCACCCGTACCAAAGAGATTTGCCACGGGGTTTGCCATTCCCCAACCATGTATTTCCTGGGCCACTGGCGCACTGGATTTGCTGGCGGTCTGCGCATGGGGCTGGGCCTTGGCGCATTCTGCGTTGGCTGTTGCTGGGGATTTATGGCGTTGGGGTTTGCCGGCGGCGTGATGAACCTTGCCTGGATGGGGATCGCAACCTTGTTTATGGTGGTGGAAAAGCTGCCGCAGATTGGACATTATATCACGAAACCAATGGGTTTTGCCTTGATCCTCGGCGCTGTTGCCGTGGCCGCATGGCCCCAGATACAAATGATAACCGGAGGATAACATGGCTGTTAAGAAAAGACCTGATGCGGATCGCTTGGCAATCTCGCAACGTATTGACCAGCGCATGCCCAACCCCGGGCGGCGCGACAGCAATCCAACCGAATGGGCGATCAAGGGGGAGCTGTTTTTGAACTGTTCCTGTGAAGTGTTCTGCCCCTGCGTGGTGTCGCTGGGCGGGCATCCGCCTACCGAGGGCCATTGTCACGCATGGATGGCAATTGCCATTGATGAAGGCCATTACGAGGGCGAGGATCTGGGCGGGCTGAATGTTGGTCTGCTGGTCGATATTCCCGGGCGCATGGGCGAGGGCAACTGGAAGGTTGCCGCCTATGTCGATGAACGCGCCAGCGGCAAGGCTTATAACGGCATTTTGCAGATATTCTCGGGGGCCGCAGGGGGGACAACTGGATTGTTCACCATGCTGGTTTCCGAGATCATAGGGGCGGAACGTGCGCCGGTACAGATCCTGCGTGAGGGCACCAAGCGCTCGATCCAGATTGGCCGTAAAATTCAGGGAGAGATCGAGATGCTGGCGGGCAAATCACCAGAGCATCCGGTGATGATTTCAAACTCCAAATACTGGATGGGCCCGGATATCATTGCGGCAACCGGCCTGAAAAGCCGGGTGCGCGATTATGGTCGGGTCTGGGACTTTGGCGGAAAATCAGCCGAGATCTGCCCGATTGACTGGAAAGGTCCACGCCCATGATCGACAAGGGCTATGTTCTGACAATAGCGCGCTATAATGCATGGCAAAACAATCAGATCGTGGACATTGTTAAAGCTATGGATGAAGATGCTTTATGGCGCGATCACAAGGCTTTCTTCGGGTCAATTATGCATACGCTGAACCATATCCTCTGGGCAGATACCCTGTGGATGAGCCGCTTTTGCAGTGATGTAGATCTGCCAGACGTACCGGGAAGCGAAAGCACCAACTACATGGCCACCCGCGGAGAATGGCAGGCGGCGCGGTTCCGTCTGGATGGTCGGATCCGGATCTGGGGAGAGACTTTGTCCAACCTGGATCTGGCAGGTGAAATGACCTGGTACTCTGGTGGGATGCAAAGGGATTTCACCCAGCCTGTCGCGCTTTGCATCACCCATATGTTTAACCATCAAACCCATCATCGCGGTCAGGTGCATGCGATGCTGACGGCTTCAGGGCAATCCGCGCCGACAACTGATATTGTCTTCATGCCGGAGGATGCCTGATGGCCCTGATTTCACCGTCGCGCCGGTTGCGCCGCACCCCGTTTTCCGAAGGGGTCGAAGCGGCTGGCGTGAAAGCCTATACGATCTACAATCACATGCTGTTGCCCACGGTATTTCGCAGTGTGGAAGAGGATTATCGCCACTTGAAAGAGGCGGTACAGGTCTGGGATGTGGCCTGCGAGCGGCAGGTGGAACTGCGCGGGCCGGATGCGGCGCGGCTGATGCAGATGCTGACCCCGCGCGATCTGCGAGGCATGTTGCCGGGGCAGTGTTTTTACGTGCCGATTGTCGATGAGACCGGTGGCATGCTGAATGACCCGGTGGCGGTGAAGCTGGCCGAGGACCGTTGGTGGATTTCGATTGCCGATAGTGATCTGCTCTATTGGGTCAAGGGGATCGCCAATGGCTATCGTCTGGATGTGTTGGTTGATGAACCCGATGTCAGCCCGCTGGCGGTGCAGGGACCAAAAGCGGATGAATTGATGGCGCGGGTCTTTGGCGACGCAGTGCGTGATATTCGGTTCTTCCGTTTCGGCTGGTTTGAGTTTCAGGGCCGCGCGTTGCTTGTGGCGCGGTCGGGCTATTCCAAACAGGGTGGGTTTGAGATCTACGTTGAAGGCTCCGATATCGGAATGCCCTTGTGGAACGCCTTGATGGAGGCGGGCAGGGATCTGGACGTGCACGCCGGGTGTCCCAATGGCATCGAACGGGTTGAGGGTGGGCTGCTGAGCTATGGCAATGACATGAATGACGACAATACCCCTCATGAATGCGGGCTGGGGCGGTTTTGTGATACGCAGACGGCGATTGGCTGCATGGGGCGGGATGCTTTGTTGCGCGTTGCCAAGGAAGGGCCGATCCAGCAGATCCGCGCGATCGAAATTTCCGGTGACAGGGTGCCCGGTTGTGACCGTATCTGGCCGGTGACGGTGGGCGGAAAAGCTGTGGGGCAGGTGACCTCTGCGGCCTGGTCGCCTGATTTCAAGACAAATGTGGCGATTGGCATGGTGCGCATGACCCATTGGGACGATGGCACGGCGGTCCGGGTGGAGACACCTGAAGGCGCGCGCGAGGCTGTGGTCAGGGAAAAATTCTGGGCCTAGGCCAGAGTGGCAGGTTTCGCATGTCGGAGGCTCTGCCTGCGGACCTTGGGTGCTTTAGAGGCAAGGTGAAAATCGGGCGAAGGCCCTGAAGAGGAGAAGACGATGTTTAATGCGCTGTTGGTAAGTAAGGATGATGAGGGGAAAACCTCGGCTGAGGTGACGCAGATGTCGTTGGATCAGCTGCCCGAAGGGGATGTGACCGTTGCGGTCGAATACTCCACGGTGAATTACAAGGATGGCCTGTGCATCGGGCCTGGTGGCGGGTTGGTGCGCAATTATCCCCATGTGCCGGGCATTGATTTTGCGGGCACGGTCGAGGCCTCGGATGATCCGCGCTATAAGGCGGGGGATAAGGTGGTTCTGACCGGTTGGCGTGTGGGAGAGGCCCATTGGGGCGGCTATGCCCAGAAGGCACGGGTCAAGGCGGACTGGCTGGTGCCGCTGCCAGCGGGGCTGGATACTCGGCAGGCGATGGCGGTGGGCACGGCGGGTTTCACCGCGATGTTGTCGGTGATGGCGCTGGAGGATCACGGCATCAAAGATGGTCCGGTTCTGGTGACTGGAGCTGCCGGCGGTGTCGGTTCGGTAGCAACGGCGATTTTGGCACAGCTGGGTCATGAGGTTGCCGGTGTGACCGGTCGGCCGGAGACAGCGGACTATCTGAAATCGCTGGGGGCAAGCCGGATTGTGGCGCGTGAGGAGATCAACGAGACCGTGAAACGTCCGCTGGAAGGGGAAACCTGGGGCGGATGTGTGGATGCTGTGGGCGGTGCGATGCTGGCGCGGGTTCTGGGCCAGATGCAATATGGCGCAAGCGTTGCGGCTGTTGGTCTGGCCGGGGGGGCCGGTTTGCCGGCGACGGTCATTCCGTTTCTGTTGCGCGGTGTGAACCTTTTGGGCATTGATAGTGTGATGCAGCCCTATGACAACCGTTTGCGCGCCTGGGAGCGGATTGCCCGCGATCTGCCGATGGATAAGCTGGAAGCGATGGTGCGCCCGGCGACCCTGTCTGATTTGCCAGCGCTCGGCGCTGATATCCTGAAGGGGCAGGTGCAGGGACGCGTTGTTGTTGATGTAAACGCATGAGGGTGCAGGAATGCAGCGTGCCGGAGGGGGCCTTGCTGAACGCCTATGTCGGGCGTGACGGGGCCTATACTGATTGCTTTGAGACCGCATATGCGGGGCAGGTGGATTTGCCTGCCTTCATCACCGCGTTTTACACCACTTGGCTGTTCCGGCTTGAGCGCGCGGTGTTGAGTCTGGCCCTGCGCAAAAAGATCCATGACAGTGATGTGGTGGCTTTGGCGCAGGGGCGCAGCGAGGCTTTTGCTATCTGGACCGTCGAGGCACGGGGCAGCGCGGAAATCCTGCTTTGTGACAATGCTGGGACAACGCGGTCTTATCTGGCGGTGGCAGCACAGGAGGATGGCACAACGCGGCTGATCTTTGGTTCTGCGGTTGTGGGCCGTAACACCGGACAGTTGCCGCTGCTGGTTCGGCTGGCAACGCCGCTGCATCGGCTTTATTCCATCGGCTTGTTGCGATTGGCCGCGCGCAAGGTTGAGCTTGCCGCAACCAGCGCCTAGAAGGTCAGGAAACCAGGGAGATCCACATGTCAGACATCTATGATGATCAGAACATCTTTGCCAAAATCCTGCGGGGGGAAATCCCCAGCATCAAGGTCTTTGAAGATGACGAGACGCTGTGTTTCATGGATATCATGCCGCGCACGGAGGGGCATTGTCTGGTCATCCCCAAGACTCCTTGCCGCAATATTCTGGATGCCACTCCGCAACAGCTTGCGGCCTGTATGGCGACGGTGAATAAGGTGGCGAATGCGGCAAAGACAGCCTTTGACGCAGATGGGATCTCCCTGTTCCAGTTCAGCGAAGCGGCCGGTGGGCAAGAAGTGTTCCATTTGCATTTCCACATTCATCCCCGTCATGAAGGTGTGGCAATTCGCCCGCCGGGGACGATGGGTGATATGGATGTGATCAAGGCCAATGCCGCGCGGATCACTGCCGCGCTGTAAATTTAACATCTGATTGACCTTTGAACCAACTGTCGGCACTGTGAAAGTGCTGTAGCTGCCCGCTTTTGCGCGGCACGGATGTCGCGTTCGGCGCATGGGCAGCCGAAAACCGCCGTCAGTTCCCATGTACCATGTGTTCTGCTGACCGGTGACGGAGGGGGGACTTCCGTTCCAATCAAACTCAAGAAAAGGACATCTCTATGACAGATGCCACTTCCAATCAGGGAATACCGGAGCCCGAAGGGGCCGCAGATATTATCGATACCGATTATGAGATCGGACAGGACAACGTCGATGGCTCGCTTGGTCGCATCGGTTTTGATATCCACAATCCGGTTTTTGCGATCTCCGCAGCGGCCATTGTTGCGTTTGTTTTCTATACTCTCGCCTTGCCTGAACAGGCGGCGGGGGTGTTCTCTTCCATGTTCAGTTTCACCACCAAGAACTTTGACTGGTTCCTGATTGGTGCGGCGGATCTTGTGGTGATTTTTGCACTTTTGCTGGTTGTGTCACCTTTCGGATCTGTGCGTCTGGGGGGGGCGGATGCGGCACCGGATTACACCTATATGGGGTGGTTCGCGATGTTGTTTGCCGCCGGCATGGGCATCGGGTTGATGTTTTACGGCGTATCCGAACCTTTGACGCATTTCTCTACCTCCTTTGGTGAGACAGCTGTGGGTGAGAACGGATTGCGCACGGATTGGGCCCCTTTGGGTGCTGCAACCGGGGATGAAGCGGGGGCAGTACGGCTTGGCATGGCGGCGACGATCTATCACTGGGGGCTGCACCCTTGGGCGATCTATGCCACTGTTGCGCTGGCGCTGGCTTTGTTCACTTATAACAAAGGGTTGCCGCTGACGATCCGTTCGGCGTTTTATCCGCTGTTGGGGGAACGCATCTGGGGCTGGCCGGGGCATGTGATCGACATCATCGCGGTGTTTGCCACGCTCTTTGGTCTGGCGACCTCTCTTGGCTTTGGTGCGACACAGGCCAATGCAGGCTTGAACGAGCTGTTTGGCGTGCCCATCGGCAAGACCACAGAAGTGGTACTGATTTCTGTCATCACTGCCGTGGCTTTGGTGTCTGTTATGCGGGGCCTTGATGGCGGGGTTAAGATCCTGTCAGAGATCAATATGGGGCTCGCCGGTTTGCTGGCGATTTTCACGCTGATCGTTGGGCCAACAGCCTTCCTGTTCGCCTTCTTCTGGGACAGCCTGAAGGCCTATGTCGAATATCTGCCTGCCTTGGCCAATCCGTTCGGGCGTGAAGATGTGAACTTCTCCCAAGGCTGGACGGCGTTTTACTGGGCGTGGTGGATCAGCTGGTCGCCTTTTGTCGGCATGTTCATTGCCCGCGTCAGCCGTGGCCGGACGGTGCGTGAATTTGTGATTTGCGTTCTGCTGATCCCATCGATGGTCTGTGTGATCTGGATGTCGATCTTTGGCGGCACGGCGATCCATCAGGTACTGGCGGACGGGTTCACCGGTGCGCAGGATGCGGGGCTTCCCTTGCAGCTGTTCAAGATGTTGGGCGAATTGCCTTTGGCCTCGATCACATCCTTCATCGGGATTGTTCTGGTCATCGTGTTCTTTGTGACCTCATCGGACTCCGGCAGCCTTGTCATTGATACCATCACCGCAGGCGGCAAGATCGACGCGCCAATGCCGCAGCGAGTGTTCTGGTGTATTTTTGAGGGGGCCGTGGCGATTGCCCTGTTGCTGGGCGGTGGTCTGGCGGCGTTGCAATCCATGGTGATCTCAACCGGGCTGTTGTTCACGGTGGTGCTGCTATTGATGTGTTATTGCATCTTCCGTGGCTTGCAAAGCGAGCGCGCTGAGAACAAGTAAGGCAACGGCCATTTGGCCGCGCTGAAATGACCTGACAAAAGCCCCGGTGCCTTGCTGCATCGGGGCTTTTGCGTTTGACCTGCCGGGCGTTTCGTTGGACGCTGTTGGGATGACAAAACAGATACTTGATACCGCTTGGGTGCGCGCCCAATTCCCCGCCTTCGCCGAGCCGTCCTTGCAGGGGCAGGCTTTCTTTGAAAACGCAGGCGGGTCTTACACCTGCAAGCCGGTGATCGACCGGCTGTTTCGCTTTTACACCCAACGCAAGGTGCAGCCTTATAGCGCTTACGAGGCCAGCAGCCTTGGCGGGCAGGAGATGGACGAGGCCCGCACACGGATGGCGGCGATCCTTGGGGTGGCAACCGATGAGCTGAGTTTCGGGCCCTCTACGACGCAGAACACCTATGTTCTGGCGCAGGCGTTTGGGCAGTTGTTGCAGGCAGGTGAGGCGATCATCGTCACCAATCAGGATCATGAGGCCAACACCGGACCCTGGCGCCGCTTGGCGGAGCGCGGTATCGAAATCCGCGAATGGTGTGTGGATGCCGAAACCGGCGCATTAAACCCGGATGATCTGGAAAACCTGCTGGACGAGAAAGTGCGTCTGGTGTGTTTCCCGCATTGTTCCAACGTGGTCGGGCAGATCAACCCGGTGGTGGAAATCACCGCCTTGGCCCACGCGGCAGGGGCGTTTGTCTGTGTGGACGGGGTGTCCTACGCGCCGCATGGCTTTGCTGATGTTGGGTCACTGGGGCCGGATATCTATCTGTTTTCGGCCTATAAGACCTTTGGGCCGCATCAGGGGCTGATGGTGATCCGCCGCGCCTTGGGTGAACTTCTACCCAATCAGGGGCATGTTTTTAATGGCGATGTGCTGTATAAACGGTTTACCCCCGCTGGTCCTGATCATGCACAGATCGCGGCCTGCGCTGGCATGGCGGATTACATTGATGCGGTCTATGCGCATCACTTTGACGGGGTGGCGTCACCGGCGGAGCGGGGCACGGCGGTGCATGATCTGATGCGCGCGCATGAGACGACATTGTTGCAACCGTTGCTGAATGCGGTGGGGACGCGCAATTCCGTCCGTCTGATCGGCCCATCAGAAGCGGCAGAACGGGCGCCCACCGTTGCACTGGCCCTGAACCGGCCGGGCGCAGAAGTTGCGGCCGAGTTGGCCAAGCATGGCATCATGTGCGGGGGCGGTGATTTTTATGCAGGCCGTGCGCTGTCTGCAATGGGGGTTGAGGGGGACAAGGGTGTTTTGCGGCTTAGCTTTACACATTACACCAACCAATCGGAAATAGATCAGCTTTTATCGGCACTTGAGGCTGTTTTATGAAACCATTTTCTTGACTAAAACGTGCCTGCGCTAACTCCTTTAAGAACACGACCAACAAAGGAATTCTGGCTGCGACATGACTGAGAAAACACCGATCCTGATGTGGTTTCGCCGCGATTTGCGGCTAAGCGACCATGCGGCCCTGACCGCAGCCTGTGCGTCCGGGCGTCCGGTGATCCCTTTGTTTATCCATGACCCTTTGGTGGCAGAGCTAGGCGCGGCACCGAAGTGGCGGCTGGGCCTAGGGGTTGGTGCCTTGGCGGATCGACTTGCGAAAATGGAAAGCCGTCTGATCCTGCGGCGCGGTGCGGATGCGCTGACGGTTTTGCAAGAGCTGATCACGCAGACTGGTGCCGGCGGTGTCTACTGGTCGCGCCTTTATGATCCGGCCAGTGTCGCGCGTGACAAGGACATCAAGGAAACCCTCAAAGAACAGGGCCTTGAGGTGCGTTCCTTTGGTGGGCACCTGATGTTTGAACCCTGGACTGTTGAGACCAAGACAGGTGGGTATTACAAGGTTTACACACCGTTCTGGAATGCGGTCAAAGAGTTGGGCGTTGATACGCCCCGTGCTGCGCCAAAGCAGATCCCGGCACCGGAAGTTTGGCCTGACAGTGATGAACTGGATCAATGGGAGATGGACGCGGCAATGAACCGCGGGGCAGACGTGGTGCGCCCCTTTGTGCAATTGGGAGAGCTGGCAGCGCAGGACCGTCTGGCCCGATTCACTGCTGACAAGATTGCCAGTTATAAGGACAATCGCAACCTGCCGGGGGTCGATGGCACCTCCAACCTGTCGGAAAACCTGTCCCTAGGTGAGATCAGCCCCCATCAATGCTGGCAAGCTGGCGAACGCGCCATGCAAGAAGGCAAACAAGGGGCCGAGACCTTTCTGAAAGAGCTGGTCTGGCGTGAGTTTGCTTATCATCTGATGCATCACACGCCGCATCTTCTCAAAAGCAGCTGGCGGAAGGAATGGGATGCCTTCCCCTGGAAAACTGACGGTGAAAGTGCCGAGGTTATGGCGTGGAAACAAGGGCGTACCGGGGTGCCCTTTGTCGATGCGGCAATGCGCGAGCTTTATGTGACAGGCCGGATGCACAATCGGGCACGAATGATTGTGGCCAGCTATCTGACCAAACATCTGATGACCGACTGGCGCATCGGCATGGCGTGGTTTGAGGATACGCTGATTGACTGGGATCCCGCCAGCAACGCCATGGGGTGGCAGTGGACAGCAGGGTCGGGGCCGGACGCATCTCCGTTTTTCCGGGTCTTCAACCCGGAGACGCAGCTGGACAAGTTTGATCCCGAGCGGGCCTATACCTCGCGCTGGATTGCCGAAGACAGGGGTAAGCCGCACAAGGATGCGCTGGCCTATTTTGATGCGGTGCCGCGCAGCTGGTCTCTATCGGCAGATGCCGATTACCCCGATCCCGTGGTTCCCTTGGCAGAGGGACGTGCGCGCGCATTGGATGCCTACGAAAACAGAGAGTTTTAACGATGATGCAGGATGAGGATGCGGGTGAAGCCCCCATACCATCCCACAGGGAGTGACCATGATTTTAACCACTACAGACGGGCAGACAGGCCTGCCGCGATACTTTTCACGGGTGTTTGAGATGGCGCAGGCAATGCGCAACGGGCGGGTGGATTTTGTGCTGCCTGACGGGCGGGTCTTTCGCGCCGAAGGGGCCAATCCGGGGCATGTGGCGGAATTGCATGTGCATAGCACTGATCTGTTTGCCCGGCTGATCCGCGAAGGCGATCTGGGGTTTTGTGATGCCTATCTGGATGGTGATTGGTCCACGCCGGATCTGCAGGCCTTTATGGATCTGGTGCATCATGGCAATGAAAACATGTATGACGGGTTTCCGGGTATGGGATTGGTGCGCCGGTTTGAACAGCTGCGGTTCTGGTTGCAGCGTAACTCCAAGTCACAAGCCCGCAAAAACATCAGCTATCATTATGATCTGGGGAATGATTTCTACGGGTTATGGCTAGACGACACGATGACCTATTCGTCAGCCTTGTTCGAGCAGGACGCGCAGCTTTCTCTGGAGGCGGCGCAGATTGCCAAATACAAAAGCATGGTTGACCAGATGGGCGTTAAACCCGGTGATCATGTGTTGGAAATAGGCTGTGGCTGGGGCGGTTTCGCCGAATATGCCGCCAAGGAACGCGGGCTGAAAGTGACCGGGCTGACAATCAGCGAAGAACAGTTTAACTATGCCAAGCATCGCATTGAAAATGCGGGTCTTTCTGGTGTAGTTAACTTTAAACTTCAAGACTACCGCGATGAACGAGGTCACTACGACGGCATCGCCAGTATCGAGATGTTTGAAGCCGTGGGGGAGCAATATTGGCCGACCTATTTTGACGCTGTGCGCGAGAGGCTGAAGCCGGGCAAGGCGGCGACGCTACAGATTATCACCGTCGATCACGCCCGATGGGATGTCTATAAGCGTGGTGTGGATTTTATCCAAAAATATATATTTCCCGGTGGGATGCTGCCTTCTCCTAAAGTGTTGCGCCAACAGATCGAACGCGCCGGACTGGTGGTGGATACCTCTATCGAGTTTGGCAAAAGCTATGACATCACGCTGCGCCGCTGGCATGAAACCTTCAATGCCAAATGGGATCAGATCAAGGCGCTGGGGTTTGATGACAGGTTCCGGCGGATGTGGAATTTTTACCTCACTTCCTGTGCTGCGACATTTGACAGTGGAAATTGTGACGTAACCCAGATTACCATACGCAGACCCGGCTGACGGGGATGCATCAGGAGTACGTTCATGCCCACCGCCGCGCGATTGATGGCCGCTTTCTGCGTGGCTGTGACCGCTTATTTCATCTCTTTGATGGTGATGCCGCTGATGCCGGAAAGCACGGACTTTGGGTATTTCATTCCGGTTAACATCTGCCTTGGCCTTGGTGTCGGATGGTTTGCCATGGGCCGCAGGGCTGGGCGCGGCACCACAGCGGCGATCAACAACGGGCTGACGGGCATGTTTCTGCTGATGCTTTGGGGCATCGGTGTGCAGGCGATCAATGAAATGGTTCGGCTGGCGATGCGCAACCGGTATGACGGCCCGTTTGAGGCACTGGTGGCAATCTTTCGGATTGGTGCGGAATATGCGGTGATGGTTGCAACCGTGCCGATTGGGATTGCCTTGCTGGTTGGCACGTTATTCTGCGGGCTTTTGACCGAATTTGCGAGCAACAGATGGCCCTAGGGTCATGAGAAACCTGTTTTTTTACGGCAGTTTGCGGCACCTTCCGTTGTTGGAGGTCGTGTTGGGGCGCGCTGCGGACGATATTGATACGATGGATGCCACGCTGTCAGGCTACCGTGTCAGCGCCGTGGCCGAAGGGCCGTTTCCGATGATCGAGACACAGGCTGGCCAGACCGCCAAGGGGGTGCTGGTGCGCGGTCTGACGTCGGATGACATTGCGCGACTGGATTTTTACGAGGGCAGTTTTGCCTATGATCTTGTGCCGGTGACATTGTCAGGGGGGCAGGCGGCAGAAGTCTATGTGCCGCAAGCGGGGCTGTGGACCGCGGACGGGCCTTGGTCCCTGACCACATGGGCCGAAAAATCCGGAGAGATGAGCGTGATCGCAGCGCAGGAGGTGATGGGCTATTTCGGCCAGCGGACCCGCGATGACGTGGCGGCAATGTTTCCGGTGATCCGGGCGCGGGCGGATGCGCAGCTGCGCGCGGCGCGGTCGTTGCACGGGCAGGATGGTTTTCCGGGCCATGTTGAAGTGTTGTCCCGCATCCGCAGCTATTCCAACTTTTATGCGCTGGACGACATCACCCTGCGCCATTCGCGTTTTGATGGCACCCTGTCCGACAGTCTTGATCGTGCGGTGCTGATTGATGCGGATGCGGCGATTGTGCTGCCTTATGATCCGCTGCGCGACCGGGTGCTTCTGGTTGAGCAGGTGCGTCTTGGTCCCATTGCACGCGGGGATCGGGCCAGTTGGCAGCTGGAACCGGTGGCTGGCCGTATTGATCCCGGTGAAGCACCAGAACAGGCGGCACGGCGCGAGGCAAAGGAAGAGGCGGGGCTGGCCTTGGGGCGGCTGGAAAAGATCGCCGAAACCTATCCCAGCCCAGCCAGTTCAACAGGGTTTTACTATGTCTATCTGGGGCTCGCGGATTTGCCGGATGCGCTGACCGGAATTGGTGGTCTGGACGCTGAAAATGAAGACATCCGGTCGCACCTGCTGTCCTTTGATGATCTGATGGCGCGGGTGGCGCGGTTTGATCTGGCCAATGCGCCTGTCGTGATGGCCGCTTATTATCTGGCGCATCACAGGGATCGCTTGAGGTCCGAGGGGGCGACAGATACACCTGACAGGGAATAAAGCTGCGCCGCAGCTGTAACTATTGGGGGCATTCATGCACATCGCATCTGATCTGGCCAAGGCCGTCGGCAAAACACCACTTATCAAGCTGCGCGGCCCGTCCGACGCGACGGGTTGCGAGATCCTTGGCAAGGCCGAGTTTATGAACCCCGGCCAGTCGGTCAAAGACCGTGCCGCCCTGTTCATCATTCAAGATGCCATTGCCAAGGGAACGCTGAAACCGGGTGGCACGATTGTCGAAGGCACGGCAGGCAATACCGGCATCGGTCTGGCGTTGGTGGGATCGTCGATGGGGTTCAAGACAGTGATCGTGATCCCCGAAACCCAATCCGAAGAAAAGAAAGACATGCTGCGGCTGGCGGGTGCGGAACTGGTGCAGGTGCCAGCTGCGCCTTACCGCAACCCAAATAACTTTATCCGTTATTCCGAACGTCTGGCCAAGGCTTTGGCACGCACCACCAACGAAGGCGTCGTCTGGGCCAACCAGTTTGACAATGTCGCCAACCGTCAGGCGCATATCGAAACCACAGGCCCCGAGATCTGGGAGCAGACTGGCGGCAAGGTAGATGGCTTTTGCTGTGCTGTGGGGTCTGGCGGGACATTGGCGGGAATCGCCCATGTGTTGCAGCCAAAGGGCGTGAAGATTGCGCTGGCAGACCCTGATGGCGCGGCACTGCACAATTATTACACCACTGGTGAACTGACCTCTGAAGGGGGGTCCATTGCCGAAGGCATCGGGCAGGTGCGGATCACCAAGAACCTTGAAGGGTTCAAACCCGACTTCAGCTACAACATCCCTGATGCCGAGGCGCTGCCGGTGGTCTTTGATCTGTTGCAGGACGAAGGGCTCTGTCTGGGGGCCTCTTCCGGCGTGAACGTGGCAGGGGCCATGCGGTTGGCACGTGAATTGGGGCCGGGGCATACAATTGTGACTGTCCTGTGTGACTTTGGCACACGTTATCAGTCTAAATTGTTCAATCCGACCTTCCTGCGCGAGAAGGGGCTGCCGGTGCCCGCGTGGCTGGACCGTGATGCCGTGGTGCTGCCAGAGGTCTTTGAAGATCTGTGATGCTGATGTCTGTCGTCCGTCGCTGGTTGGCAATTGGGATAATGGTCCTGGCCATGGCACAGGCTGCCATGGCGCAAGGGGTCGGTGCCTCTGAGGTCACCCGCTGGAGCGTGGCCGCCGCGGCTGCGGAACAGCTGCTGGATTCTGAAAACAGCACCGAACAACGGCTGGAAATCCTGCGTGAAGAGATCGTTGCCTTTCGCACCGACTTTCGTGAAGCGACCAGTCAAAACGCGGCGCGTATCACAACCCTGCGCGAGCAGCTTGCAGCCCTAGGTCCAGAACCCGAAGGTGAGGGGGCCACGCCGGAACCCCCCGATGTTGCCGCCAACCGCGAAGAACTGAATGCACAGCTTCAGACCCTGTTGATACCGGTGCAGCGCGCCGAGGCCGAGTTTGTGCGTGCGGATGCCATCGTTAGCCAGATTGACCAGACCCTGCGGGAAAGACAGACGGAACAGCTGCTGGAAACCACACCGTCACCGCTATATCCGGTCTATTGGCAGCCCGCTTTGGCTGATTTCAAAGCCGCGCTTGCCGGGTTGTGGCGCGAGAAACCTGAGGCTGGCGGCCTTGCCAGCGATCTGCGCCAGACCCTGCCGGTAACCCTGTCGCTGACCGTGCTGGGGCTGGTGTTGATCCTGCGTGGCCGCGTCTGGTCGCAAATGATCGTCAACAGCCTGCACCGTTTTGGGGCGCGTGGGTTCGGCATCTGGCGGTTTGTGGTGTCACTGCTGCGGATTTTCCTGCCTTTTGCAGGGCTGAACCTATTGGCGCTGGCTGCGATCTCAACCGGTGCTTTTGGACCACGGTTGGACGAGATGTTCCTGCTGTTTGCCTTCCTTGGCGGGATGATGCTTGGGGTGCGTTGGGTTTCCGAGCGGGTGTTTTCGCGCGATGATGACGAAGCATTGATTTCGCTTGGCCCTCAGGATCGCCGCGCTGCGCGGTTTCATGTCTCTGTCATCACGGCGCTGATTGTTGTGGCGGCCCTGATTGCCGAGATATTTGACGCGGGCGACCCGGCACCGGCCTCCAAACCCGTCCTGATGTTCCCGATCACCGTGCTTGCCGCTGTATCGCTTTATCTTATTGGCAAGATCCTTGGCAGGGTGACGGATCCCGGACAGGATGAAACGCTGGGCACAGAGCTGCGGGCCTCGACGTTGGCGCGGATGATCCGCGGCCTGGGGAAGGGGGCGATGCTGATAGCGGTGGTGACGCCGTTACTTGCGGCCCTTGGATATTTCCGCGCGGCTGATGCGCTCTTGCCGCCCTATTTCATGACCCTGACCCTTTTGGGGCTTGTCATGGCGCTGCAACGGTTTTCGGCAGATGTCTATGGGGCCGTTACCGGCATAGGTGTGCAGGCGCGGGATGCGCTTTGGCCGGTGCTGTTCGGGTTTATCCTTTTGCTGCTTGTCATGCCGTTGCTGGCTTTGGTCTGGGGAGTACGGGTCAATGACCTGACCGAGCTTTGGACCGTCTTCCTGCGCGGCTTTTCTGTTGGGGAAAGCCAGATTTCACCAACGGATTTCATTGCTTTTGCGGTGATCTTTGCCATTGGCTATGTGCTGACGCGGCTTGTGCAATCTGCCCTCAGAAATAACGTATTGCCCAAGACACGGCTTGATGTGGGCGGGCAAAACGCCATCGTCTCCGGTCTGGGCTATGTCGGTATCTTCCTTGCAGCCCTTGCTGCGATCACCGGTGCAGGGATTGATCTGAGCTCACTGGCCATTGTTGCCGGTGCCCTGTCTGTCGGTATTGGTTTTGGTCTGCAAAACATTGTCAGCAACTTTGTATCCGGCATCATCCTGTTGATCGAACGCCCGATCTCTGAAGGGGACTGGATCGAGGTAGGGGATCAGATGGGCTATGTGCGCGACATCTCTGTGCGCTCCACCCGTATCGAGACATTCGACAGGACAGATGTGATCGTACCCAATGCTGATCTGATCAGCGGTACGGTGACGAACTATACCCGTGGAAATACCGTTGGGCGGGTCATCATTCCGGTCGGTGTGGCCTATGGCAGCGATACCCGGCAGGTCGAAACCATCCTGCGCGAGATCGCAGAGGCCCATCCGATGGTGGTGCTGACACCGCCGCCTGCTGTGCTTTTGCTGAACTTCGGTGCGGATGCTTTGGAGTTCGAAGTGCGCTGTGTCTTGCGTGACGTCAATTTCATGATGGTGGTCAAGAACGACTTTAACCATGAAGTTGTTGCGCGGTTTGCCGAGGCGGGCATTGAAATACCCTTTGCCCAGCGCGATGTCTGGCTGCGCAACCCGGAGGCGCTGCGCCCCGCCATGCAGTCGCCAGAGGCACAAGATCATACAGATGCAGTGCAAACAGCGGAACGCGCGCAGAAAGCGGATGACGATATCGCGCCCAGGGCCGATGATCGAACCGGGCCAAAAGGAGCAACTTCATGACCCGTATGCTGTTTCGCGAAGACGCCTATCGGCGCGAGTCCCCTGCCAAGGTGCGCGACATTACACCGGAAGGCGGGATCGTCTTGGATCAGTCGCTGTTTTACCCCACCGGGGGGGGGCAACCGGGGGATTCGGGCTGGATCAGCTGGGATGGTCAGCGCCTGCCCATTGCCACGACCGTCAAAGGCGAAGGTGATGCAATTGTGCTGGTGCCCGCAGAGGCATCCGCCCTGCCACCCAAAGGGGCGCATGTGGTGCATGAGCTGGACTGGGACAGACGTTACAAACATATGCGTGTGCATACGGCGCTGCATCTGTTGTCTGTGGCGATGCCCTTTGGGGTGACCGGCGGGCAAATCTCTGCGACCCATGGGCGGTTGGATTTTGATATGCCCGATGCGCCAGAGGATCGCGAAGAGATTGAAGAGACCCTGAATACATTTGTCGACATGGATGCCCGCGTCAGTGAAAGCTGGATCACCCAGGCCAAGCTGGAGGCAAACCCGCATATGATCAAAACGATGGCAGTCCGGCCACCCAAAGGCACGGGGGATGTGCGTTTGATCCGAATTGGCAATGACGACGAAGGCTGGATTGATCTGCAACCCTGTGGCGGTACCCATGTGGCGCGCACTGGCGAAATCGGCGCATTGCGTCTGGGAAAGATGGAAAACAAGGGTCGGATGAACCGGCGTGTCTATCTCCATCTGGACAGTTGAAACACAGTGACAGGGAATGCGGCCAAGGGTGCGTTTTCGCTCTTGCAAAGGGGGGCGCGGTCATACTAAACCCCGCGCAATGGATCGGTGGCCGAGTGGTCGAAGGCGCACGCCTGGAAAGTGTGTAGGCGAGAGATCGTCTCCAGGGTTCGAATCCCTGTCGATCCGCCATTACCCCTCTTTTTGACAATACTGACAGATGCAGTGGCCCGCATGAATGTGCTGGCGATTCTGGTGGCTGCGGGCGTTTCTGCGGGGTGCATGGATCAGGTTGATCTGCGTGATTTTGGAAGCCTAAGTATGCGTCTGTCGAAACGGTCGATCGCTCGCCGAAAGGCTGCATGGACCAAAGAAGTTGGTAAATCTTCTGAAAATAAGTGGTGGAGCGGGTAACGAGAATCGAACTCGTAACTAAAGCTTGGGAAGCTGCCGTGATACCTTTTCACCATACCCGCATGCCTGATCGAATATGATATCTTGAAGGCATGGTCAAGCGATCGTCAATGGGGACAGAACTAGGGTGACTTGCGGGCAATTTTTAATGTCGCTCTATTTCTGGTTGTTCTTCCTGAACGGGTAGCTTAGGTAACTATCCTGAAAATAATGAGTATCCAGAGCGGGGAAAACAGATGCCATTCACCTTTCAATCCAGACGTGCAGCCTTTCAATGCGTAGCGCTTGGTTCAATTGTCTTGCTGTCGGCATGTGGGTCTGGCGGGCGCTCCAGCAATATCACTGCAAGCGGAGTTGAGCGCGTTTCGGACGGAAGGGTAGATGTTTCACTGGAAAGTGAATCGAATTTGTCCGTGTCAGATGCGCGGGTGGGGCTTGTCGCATTCGCAACCGGGATCAATGAACGCAAAGGGCAGGTGGTCGCTGTGGCCGGTATCGCTGATGATCCAGAGGTAGGCGACCCTGTCACAGAGGGCACCGTGACCTACAACACACGCTATAATTACATCGTTCTTGATAACACAAGTCGTTCAGGCAATTACATCAGCGCAGATCAAGGTTCCCGCCGCTTCATCGGCCGTACGACCTTGACCGCAGACTATAGCGAAGGAACACTTACCGGCACATCGTCGGATCTGGAAGTAGATGGTCAGATCAGTGGTCAGGAAGTGACCGGTTCCGTACAGGTGGATTACAACGTCAGCGGTGGCATTGTGGGCACAAAAGTGCTGTCTGGTCGCATGGATACCGCGTTGAACGGGCAGGTTGGCAGCACCGGCGTGATCGCAACATTCCATGGTACTGACAGCAACTCGGCCATTGCAGGTGGATTGGTCGGGACCGCAAATTGACGCAAAGCGCGACTCAGGGCGTCGCGGCTTGGATTGGTGTCTTCCTGACGGTTTTCCTGTTGCTGTCGCCCGGACCGATCCATGCCCTTGAAGACGCGGGGCCGGATCAAAGCCGATTGTCACAAGCGCGTCTATTGCGTGCTGACGGGGAGTTTGCGCGTGCGATAGAGATATTGCGCGCGGCCCTCAGGTCACACCCCAATGACATTCCGTTGCGCGAAGAGCTGGGCTATACACTTATTCTGGATGGTCAGATGGCGGCCGCGCAGTACCAGTTCGAAATCCTGGCAGAGCGCAACCACAGCCCCGAACTGAACAGGCTGTACCGCAGTGTTCTGAACCGGATCGTCGCGGAACGGCCCTTTGGTGTGAGTGTCATTCTGGGATTTACCCCGTCCGACAACATCAATCAGGGAACCGACAACAAAGCGATTGAAAATGATCTTTTGGGGACCGGTACCATCGACCCGGCAAACCGCCGGATTGCGGGGTGGAACAGTCGTATTGGCCTGAAGGGATACGCTCGTACCACGCTTTCCCCCCGCGATCTGGTGGTGTTTGACTGGCGCGTGGAGCGAAAGTTCTATTCCACCCATCTGGCACCGCAAAGCGACCTTGAACTCGGCCTTTCCTATTCACGGTTTTTTCCGCAGGCGGAAATCGGGTTGCGTACCTTCCATCTGTCCAGCTTTCGTGATGCCGGTGATGTGACACGCAATGGCGTCAGCTTTTTCGGATCCTACAACATCGACCGCCGCCGCCGCATTGATGGGCGCCTGCAACTCTCGACCTTTGATGTCGAGGGAGGAAGCGCTGTTGACGGGCCGCGCGTTCTGGTTGATGCAGGTTATCTGCTGACCCCAAGCCCATCCCTCGCGCTGCGCTTTGGGGTGCAGGCGGAACATGCGAATGCTGAGGCGGATGTGCAGCGTTACACAAGCCTTGCCGCCACCCTGCGCGCCAGCACTGCGTTTCGCAACGGCACCGAATTGAGCGGGCAGGTGGTTTTTGGCAAGCGAAACTTCGGCAGTCTACTGGGGTTTGCACGACAGGATCGTTTTGCGGATGTCTCTGTGACCCTGTTCAACAGCACGTTCAGCTATCGTGGGGTTGTACCAAAACTGACCTGTCAGATTGGCAAAACGACATCCAATGTCGCAATCTTCGAGGCCAGAACACGGGCCTGTGGCGTGGCGTTGTCCCGCCGTTTCTAGCGGATGGGCCCGCCAAAATCTGACCGACCCATCCTGCTGAGCGTAAGATCCGTCAGCCGCGCCGCCTGCGCCGTCCGCCACCACGCGCTTCACCGGCCTTGCCGCCGGTGTTGAAGGTCTCGGTTGGCAGGGTGACGATGGAGTTCAGGATCGGGAAAGGTTCGACCGCATTGGGGATGGCTGAGGCATTGACAAAATGCTCCTGAAAACGCGGCTCGATTGCGGTTTCGATTTTGTGAATGTCGCGCACGGTCTGTTCGATCTCCGCGCGGGCCTCTGTGTTCAGCAGGGCAATCCGCGCGCCGGTACCTGCGGCATTGCCCGCAGAGGTCACCTTGTCCAGCGGGCAGTCGGGGATCATCCCCAGCACCATCGCATGTTTGGTGCTGATATGTGCGCCAAATGCGCCGGCAAGCACCACGCGGTCCACCTTGTCGACGCCGAATTTATCCATCAACAGACGCGCACCGGAGTAAAGCGCTGCCTTGGCCATCTGGATTTCCCGGATATCGCGGTTGGTGACGGTGATCATGGGGCCACCTTTACCCGTGCCGTCATAAACCAGATAGGAATTGGTGCGCCCGTCGGCAAAGACGTTGGCCGATCCGGTTTGCGCCGCGGTGCCGATCAACCCGGGGGCATCGACAATCCCGTGGATGCGCATCTCTGCAACCATCTCGATAATGCCGGAGCCGCAAATGCCGGTGACACCCGTGCTGGCAATCGCTGCCTCAAAAGCCGGATCATCAGACCATAGATCACTGCCGATCACCTTGAAGCGCGGCGCTTTGGTTGCCGGATCAATCTCCACCCGTTCAATGGCACCGGGGGCAGCACGCTGGCCAGAGCTGATCTGCGCCCCTTCAAAGGCAGGGCCGGTGGGCGATGAACAGGCCAGCACCTTTTCCTTATTGCCCAGCAAAATCTCCGCATTGGTGCCCACATCAACCACCAGCACAAGGTCCTCGGACTTATCCGGTGCCTCTGACAAAGCCACTGCCGCCGCATCCGCCCCCACATGTCCCGCGATGCAAGGCAACAGATAAACATGGGCCGAAGGATGGATGTTCAGCTCCAGATCAGAGGCCCGCAGCCGCATCTCGTCGGACGTGGCCAGGGCGAAAGGGGCCTGTCCCAACTCAAATGGGTCAATCCCCAGAAACAGATGGTGCATCACCGGGTTACAGACAAACACCACGTCAACAATCAGCTGTTTGTCGATCCCGGCCTCTGAGGCAATCTGGCTGAACAACCCGTTCATCCCTTCGCGCACAGCGGTGGTCATCTCCTCGGCACCGGAGGCATTCATCATCGAATAGCTGACACGGCTCATCAGATCCTCGCCAAAACGGATCTGTGGGTTCATCACCCCGGAGGAGGCAACCACGTCGCCGGTTGCCAGATCACACAGATGCGCGGCAATGGTGGTCGACCCCAGATCAACGGCAAGCCCATAAACCGTACCCTCGTAATAACCAGGCCAGATGTGCATGATCCGGTTGGGGTTCTCATCATCCCCAAGATGGATCGCAACGGTGACTTTCCAGCTGCCCTTGCGCAGAATCGGCTGCATCTTCTGTAGGATGTGCAAATCAACAGTGACCTCGTCGAGTTCCCATTGCTCCTGCAAGGCCATGCGCAACCGTTCCAGATCACCGGAAGGATCGTGCATGTCGGGCTCTGCGACCTCAACGTAAAACAATTTGGTCGAGGGGTTCAGCACGATATCGCGGGCCTCTGCGCGTTTGCGTACCACTTGCTTATGCACCTGACTTTCAGGTGGGACATCAATCACGATGTCCCCCTGTACCGTCGCCTGACAGCCCAGCCGGCGCCCGGAGATCAATCCGCGTTTGTCCTGATAGCGTTGCTCAACCGCATTCCATTCCGACAGGGCATCCTCCTGCACGGTGACCCCGTGTTTGGAGAATTCACCATAACTTGGCGTGATCTGGCATTTCGAACAAATGCCGCGTCCGCCGCAGACCGAATCCAGATCAACGCCAAGCTGACGCGCTGCAGTCAGGATTGGCGTGCCAGCCGGAAAATGCCCGCGCTTGCCGGAAGGGGTGAAGATAACAAGTGGATCACTGCTCATTGCGCTATTCCCAAGGGTGTTTTGCGCCACCATACCGTGATCATCCGCAAGCGAAAGGCGATCCGCGGCACAAAACGCAACATCCCCGCCACAGATGCTGTCCTGCGCATAATACGCCCCTCTTATTGGCCTTAAATGCTGCGGGGAATCGATCTTTGATCGATGGGGCAGAGCCCCCAATAAAATGGCGTGCAGCTTTGCGGCGCCTTTCTGCTGCAATCCGCGAATTACAACTGGCTGCGGGCGTGGAAAATAAAGCCCAGAAAATTCAGCAAAACCTGTGCTGCCAGAATTGAGGTGGATCCGCTTGGGTCGTAATCCGGCGCAACCTCGACCAGATCAATGCCGACAATCTCATGCCGTTCCGCAGCCGCCTGCAACAGCTCCACCACCTCATAATAGAGGAACCCGCCATGTGACGGGGTGCCGGTGCCGGGTGCAATGGAGGGGCAAAAGGCATCAATATCTATCGTCACATAAAGCCGCGCACCGGTTGGCACATGGGCCAGCACGCCGCGCAGCCCCATTTCGCGGGCCTGCCGCACGGAAATAATGTCGGACCCCATTGCGCGGGCATCATCATACCCCTCCTTGGCGGTTGAGCTGACATTGCGAATACCGACCTGCGTGAGCCCCGTGACATAGTCCTGCTCGGCCGCACGCCGCATCGGGTTGCCGTGGCCATGGCGCACCCCGTGGCGCACATCGACGAAATCCAGATGGGCATCGATCTGCAGAATGTGGATGTCCCCCTGACCGTCGAAAGCGCGGATGCAGGGGATGTTGATCGAATGATCCCCGCCAATCACCACCGGCAAGGCACCCGCATCCAGTATCGCCCGCACACCAGCTTCGATATTGGCATGGCTGGTCTCGGTGTCAGTATGCACAATATCGGCGTCGCCAATGTCGACGATATTCACATTGCCCGGCAGATAGGTCACATCATCTTCGTGATCATAGGCACCGGCATGGCCAAAACTGAACAGGGTCGAGGCCTCGCGCACACCGCGCGGGCCAAACCGCGCCCCGGCGCGAAACTGGGTGCCCGCATCAAATGGTGCGCCCAGGATCGCCACATCTGCATCCAGCGCCGCCCAATCCGGCTGATAGGGGCGTTTGCCAAAGGTCGATATCCCCACAAACGGCAGGTTCAGCCGCCCCGCATCATATCCGTGATCTGCCATTGTTTACTCCTTGTTCTGGGCAGCTTTCCGCAAACCTTTGATCAATACAAGTCTACCTCCCAAATCACCCTTTTCATCAGCGCCAGACCGTGAAATAGGAAATTGCCAAATGAAGCCATAAGCCAGAGGTGCAAAATGGAAATTCGTGAGGCTCTTACCTTTGATGATGTGTTGCTGGTGCCGGGAGCATCTTCGGTGCTGCCTTCCACCGCGGACACACGTACACATGTGACACAATCCATTGCATTGAACATTCCGTTGCTCAGCTCTGCGATGGATACCGTAACCGAAGGCCGGATGGCGATTGCCATGGCGCAGGCGGGGGGCATGGGGGTTGTGCACCGCAATCTGACGGTGGATGAACAGGCCCGCGAGGTGCGCCGCGTGAAACGCTTTGAAAGCGGTATCGTCTATAACCCGATCACCCTGACGCCGGATCAGACATTGGCCGATGCAAAAGCCCTGCAAGAGCGGTACAACGTTTCCGGCTTTCCGGTGGTGGATGAAAAGGGCCGGGTGGTCGGCATTGTGACCAACCGCGACATGCGTTTCGCCTCTGATGATGCCACGCCGGTCAAACATATGATGACCAACGAAAATCTGGCCATGCTGATGGAACCTGCCGACCGTGGTGAGGCGCTGAGCCTGATGAAGGCGCGCCGGATTGAAAAGCTGCTGGTGACCGATGGTAAAGGGGTTTTGACGGGGCTGCTGACGTTAAAGGACAGCGAGCAATCAGTGCTGAACCCGACAGCCTGCAAGGATGATCTGGGCCGTCTGCGGGTCGCCGCTGCAACCACCGTGGGGGATGCCGGTTTTGAACGTTCGCAGGCGCTGGTAGAGGCGGGGGTCGATATGATCGTGATCGACACGGCCCATGGTCATTCCGAAGGGGTGGCGCATGCGGTAACCCGCGCCAAAGCGCTGAGCAATGAGGTACAGGTTGTCGCGGGCAATGTGGCCACAGGCGAAGCAACCCGTGCCTTGATTGATGCGGGCGCGGATGCCGTGAAGGTTGGCATCGGGCCGGGGTCCATCTGTACCACGCGCATGGTTGCAGGTGTTGGCGTGCCGCAGCTGACCGCGATTATGGATTGCGCGGCAGCGGCAGGCGACATTCCGGTGATCGCGGATGGCGGCATCAAATTCTCCGGTGATTTTGCCAAGGCAATTGCGGCGGGGGCGTCCTGTGCGATGGTCGGCTCGATGATCGCAGGCACGGACGAATCCCCGGGCGAGGTGATCCTCTATCAGGGCCGCAGTTTCAAAAGCTATCGTGGGATGGGGTCGCTTGGTGCCATGGCACGGGGTTCGGCAGATCGCTATTTCCAGAAAGATGCTGCCAGTGACAAGCTGGTGCCTGAAGGCATTGAGGGTCAAGTGCCTTATAAAGGCAGCGCCGGCGCGGTGGTGCATCAGCTGGTGGGGGGGCTGCGTGCGGCCATGGGCTACACCGGCTGTGCAACCGTGCCAGAGATGCGCCGCGGCTGTAACTTCGTCAAGATCACCGGTGCTGGGCTGAAGGAAAGCCATGTGCATGACGTTCAGATCACGCGGGAATCGCCGAACTACCGGGTTGGATGATCGAGGATTGTCAGCATCTTGCTGGTAATATTTAAAGTATTGGATGAACTATGACTCCTGGTGCCAGAGTGGCCGCGGCCATTGAGGTTTTGCATGATATGTCCGAAGGATTGGCCGCCGAACAGGCGCTGACCCGTTGGGCGAGACGCAGCCGGTTTGCCGGGTCCAAGGATCGTGCGGCCATCCGCGATCATGTCTTTGATGTGTTGAGATGCAAACGCACCGCGGCGCATTTCGGCCAAAGCAGTACGCCCCGCGCTCTGCTGATCGGGATTTTGCGCCAGCAGGGCGCTGATTTGGACGCCTTGTTTTCCGGCATTGGCCATGCGCCCCAGCCCCTGAGTGAAGCAGAAGCTCAGGCACCGTTGCCGCCCGAGGAGGAAGCCACCCTGTGGAACCTGCCGGATTGGTTGATTCCGCTGTTCAAAGAAGCTTTGGGCGCGGAGGCTGGGACCACGGCCATGGCATTGCAGGAACGTGCGCCGATTTTCCTGCGGGTGAATATCGCAAAAATTGATCGTGCAGCGGCGATTGCCCAGCTGGCAGGGGAAGGGATCACCGCAGAGGTGAATCCGCTTTGTGACACCGCGCTGAGCGTTACCGAAGGCGCGCGCAAGATCCGCAATTCCGCCTGTTACACCGAAGGGCTGGTCGAGTTGCAGGATGCGGCCAGTCAGGCGGTTGTGGCCACCCTGCCGACGGGTGTGAAACTGCTTGATTATTGTGCGGGCGGGGGTGGTAAGGCGCTTGCCGTGGCCGCGCAGCAGGGACGGCAAGTCTTTGCCCATGACATTGACCCGCGCCGGATGGCGGATTTATCCGCACGGGCGGAACGGGCAGGGGCTGCAGTGACCCAGTTGGACAGTGACGCGCTGCCTGGTGCTGCGCCTTTTGACGTTATCTTATGTGATGCACCTTGTTCAGGGTCCGGCGCATGGCGGCGCGCGGCGGAAGGAAAATGGACACTGACAGCAGCGCGGCTTGCTGAGTTGACTGCCATTCAGGACAGTATTCTGGACGAGGCGGCGGGTTTGCTTGGCGATCAGGGCACCTTGGCATATGCGACTTGTTCGCTGCTTCGGGAGGAAAATGAAGATCGGGTTGCGGCGTTTCTGGCCCGTCATCCCGGATGGCGTTGCAGCGACCAGCATCGATATGCGGTGGGGCCGGCGGGCGATGGATTCTTCGCGGCACACTTGATGCGTGATTGATTTTGTATATTTTCAATCATGACGTGCGATTCTAAACGCAGTTAAAGGCTGATTAACCCTTCGTGCGCGTAATAGGGGACGATTCGTGCATGCCAAGGGGACCTCTTTGCCCGACACCCAAACCCAGCGACCGAAGCGCTCAAAGCAGTTAAGCGGTGCTGCGCGTCAGGCCCGTTGGACCCTGGCGATCTGCCTGTTTCTGGCGGCACTGGCACTTGTTGCCCCTTACCGGATGTTAAGCCTTGGCCTGATCTCCTCCTCTGTGACCCTGTTTGTTCTGGGGGGGCTGGTCTGGGCCAGCAAACGCCGTGCGCTACGCAAACAAAATGCCGAACTGGCGGTGATTGAAGGGTTCATACGGCGCGACGCCACGCCAAGCTTTGTGGCGAATGCAGATGGCCAGATCCGGTCTGCTAATCCAGCGGCGCATCAACAGTTCGAAATTGACGGATTTAATACATTGGCGGGGGTGCTGAAATCCTCTGTCACCAATCCGGGCGGCATTCTGTTCCGACTGCAATCCCGGGCGGTGGCAAGTGGCGCGGCACAGGAAGATATATTCACCCGCGCCGGGCATTTGCGCCTGTGCGTACATGTGGTGGCCGAAGATGCCTATGTCTGGCGGGTTGATCAGCTGGGCGAACGGGCACCACCGCGGGCGGCGCAGGAAGGGCAGCATTTGCCGATGGTCATGATTGGCCGCAGCGATGCCATCTTGTTCATGAATGACGCGGCGCGGCGGTTGATTGGCAGCAGGGTCAAAGGGCTGGACCGGTTGTTCAACGCCCTGCCGGTGGTGCCGGGCATCCCCACTGATCTGATCACTTCTGACGGGCCGCAGCGGGTTCTGGTTGCAGAGGTAACAGCGGGCGCGGGGCGTCGGGCGCTGTATTTCCTGCCGGTGCCGGAACAAGCGGTTTCCGCGCAGGGCTGGCAGGCCTTTGAGGATCTTCCGGTGCCGCTGATCAAGGTGGCCCCGGATGGCAAGGTGAAGACCTTTAACCGGATGGCGGCAAATCTGGTGGGTGTGGCCTTGGAAGATAATGTGCATCTTTCCAATCTTATGGAAGGTTTGGGACGTTCCATTGCGGATTGGATCAATGACACGCTGGCCTTCCGCAAGGTACAGAAATCAGAGTTCTTGCGGCTGAAGCGGACAGACCGAGAAGTGTTTGTGCAGGTCGTTCTGAGCCATGTTATGGATGAGGGCGAACCCTCCTTGGTTGCTGTTTTACATGATGCAACGGAGCTGAAAACACTGGAGGCGCAGTTTGTCCAAAGCCAGAAAATGCAGGCAATCGGGCAATTGGCCGGTGGTGTGGCGCATGATTTCAACAATTTGCTGACCGCCATATCTGGCCATTGTGATCTATTGCTTTTGCACCGTGATCAGAGTGACCCGGATTACGGTGACCTGATCCAGATCAACCAGAATGCCAACCGTGCTGCCTCACTGGTCGGGCAGTTGTTGGCCTTTTCCCGCAAACAGACGCTGCGGCTTGAAACCATTGATATGCGGGATACTTTGGCGGATTTGACGCATCTGCTCAACCGTCTGGTGGGGGAAAAAATTACCCTCACGCTGACCCATGATCCGGTGTTGAAACCGGTGCGGGCGGACAAGCGGCAGCTGGAACAGGTGTTGATGAACCTTGTCGTCAACGCCCGTGATTCAATGCCCGCGGGCGGGGAAATTCGCGTCACAACGGAATATATCGAGCTGAAGGAACCACTGGACCGGGACCGCGCATCGGTCCCCCCCGGCCAGTATGTCACGGTGCAGGTCAGTGATGATGGGGCGGGGATCGCCCCGGACAAGCTGCAAAAGGTGTTTGAGCCATTCTATACCACCAAACGCACCGGCGAGGGCACTGGATTGGGCCTGTCGACCGCCTACGGAATCATCAAACAAAGCAATGGCTATATCTTTGTCGATTCTGTGGTGGATAAGGGCACGACCTTTATTCTTTACCTGCCGGTCTATGTCACGCAACCGGCCAAGACCCAAAAGGTGCCGGACAAGGTGATGGCAACGCCGCAGCAAAGTGAGGAGGGGGTCATCCTGCTGGTTGAGGATGAAGCCCCGGTGCGCGCCTTTGCCAGCCGTGCATTGCGGTTGCGGGGATATACGGTGTTGGAGGCGGATTCCGCCGAGGCGGCATTGAAAACGCTTGAAGATCAGTCGCTTAGCATAGATGTTTTTGTGACCGACGTGGTGATGCCCGGCATGGACGGTCCAAGCTGGGTGCGCGAGGCGCTGAAAATCCGGCCTGACGTGCGGGTGGTGTTTGTCTCTGGCTACGCCGAAGACAGCTTTGGCGAAGAACAGACCCGCATCCCGAATTCGGTCTTCCTGCCCAAGCCGTTTTCACTAAGTGATCTGACCGAAACCGTGCAAAGCCAACTGCATTAATTCAGGGGATGGAGGCATATAGATCAAACTCTTCTGCACATTTCTTTTTGAAACGCCGCGCCACGTCATCCGAAAGGGGCAGCGCCATCTTTGGGGATACGTTTTCCTGTTTCAGGATCAATTCAACATTAAGTCGCTCTTTCAGAAAAGACCGCAGCCGGGGTTGATCCTCATAGCGGAAAAAATGCGTGACGCCGGTGCCGTTAGGCTGGGTCTTCATGAACTGGAACTGGCTGCCGACATCCGCAAAACCCGGTTTCTTGCCTTTCATATAGGCCAGCACAAAATCGTCAAAGCTGACGCCATGGGTGCTGTTGGGTTTGCCCTCCATAAACGGGCGTTGGCGATACCTGTACCAGCTGCCCAGCCATGATATAGGTTCGCGCATCACGGCCATCACTTCCAGCTCGGTATTACACACTCGTTCAAACATCGGTCGGATGAAGCGGTTGTAGCGATAGACAGGCGCGTGTTTCAGCATGGGTGGTTCGGAAATCACCATATCCGCGCGCGCTGCCAATGCGGTCTCATAGGCGGTTGTGCCTGTCTTGGGCACCGATAGAAACGCAAGGCGTTCCTTATAGAAAACAAGCATTTGAGGGCCCCGCCAATAGAAACTGCACCTGTCAGGTCTAGCGTAAACGACTTTTTAACCAAAGAGGGAAAAAGATGGCTGTAGAAGAATTATGTTGAAATGTTCTCGTTTTGGCCTCATATGGAACATTAGCAGAACATATGACAGTGGACGGTGAGAGATTGCCGATGCCACAACACTATGACACTAAGGGAACAGGCACATGGCAACGGCAGATCTTTTGACAATGACAGATAAAAAAACAGCGGAAAAGCAAAAGGCGCTCGACAGCGCGCTGGCGCAGATTGAGCGGCAATTCGGCAAGGGGTCGATCATGAAACTGGGCTCCGAAGGGGCCATTCAGGACATCAAGGCCAGCTCGACCGGGTCACTTGGCCTGGATATCGCGCTGGGTATTGGCGGTTTGCCAATGGGCCGGATCATCGAGATCTACGGGCCGGAATCCTCTGGTAAAACAACGCTGACGCTGCATTGCATCGCAGAACAGCAAAAGGCCGGTGGCGTTTGCGCCTTTGTGGATGCGGAACATGCGCTTGATCCGCAATATGCCAGAAAGCTGGGCATCGACATTGATGAATTGCTGATCTCGCAGCCCGATACGGGTGAACAGGCCTTGGAAATCACCGATACGCTGGTGCGTTCCGGTGCGGTGAACATGGTGGTTGTCGATTCGGTTGCGGCCCTGACGCCCAAGTCTGAACTCGAGGGTGACATGGGCGACAGCTCTGTTGGCGTGCAGGCCCGTTTGATGAGTCAGGCGATGCGCAAATTGACCGGCTCCATCTCGCGGTCAAACTGCATGGTGATTTTCATCAACCAGATCAGGATGAAGATCGGCGTTATGTTTGGCTCTCCCGAGACGACATCAGGCGGCAACGCGCTGAAGTTCTACTCTTCCGTTCGGCTGGACATCCGACGCATCGGCGCGCTCAAGGATCGTGACGAGGTTGTCGGCAACGCCACACGGGTCAAGATTGTAAAAAACAAAGTGGCCGCCCCGTTCAAGCAGGTTGAATTCGACATCATGTATGGCGAAGGCATTTCCAAGATGGGCGAGCTGTTGGATCTTGGTGTCAAAGTGGGCGTCGTGGATAAATCCGGATCGTGGTTCTCTTACGGGGACGAACGGATCGGGCAGGGGCGTGAGAATGCCAAACAGTTCCTGAAAGACAATGAAGCCATGGCGATGGACATCGAGGATAAGATCCGCGCGGCGCATGGGCTGGATTTCGACGGGTCTGACAAGGATGACGCGGATATTCTGGAGGCCTAGATCCCGGTTGAATTCGGTCCGGCGGATCCATCTGATTGGCGTCGGTTAAGATTTGGGTAAGATTTGGGAAGGGGCGGGTCGAATTGACCTGTCCCTTTTCGCGTTCTGGGCTGTGGACACCCCATGCGCACAGGGCTATTTCTGGCAAACCGTAATCCCGCCCGGAAGGCCAGCCCATGAAGACCCTGAACGAAATCCGCTCCACTTTCCTGTCCTATTTTGACAAGAACGGGCATGCCGTGGTGCCTTCCAGCCCGCTGGTGCCCCGCAATGATCCGACCTTGATGTTCACCGCGGCGGGGATGGTCCAGTTTAAGAACCTGTTCACCGGTGTTGAAACCCGCGACTATACCCGCGCGGCCACAGCCCAGAAATGCGTCCGCGCCGGTGGCAAACACAATGATCTGGACAATGTCGGCTATACCGCGCGTCACCATACGTTTTTCGAAATGTTAGGGAATTTTAGCTTTGGCGATTACTTCAAATCCGAGGCTATTCCGCTGGCCTGGGATTTGCTGACCAAAGGGTTTGGCATCGATGAAAGCAAGCTATTGGTGACGGTCTATCACACCGATGATGAAGCCGTGGAAATCTGGAAAAAACATGCGGGCCTCAGCGATGACCGGATCATCCGCATTGCCACGGATGACAATTTCTGGTCTGCGGGTCCAACCGGCCCCTGCGGTCCCTGTACCGAAATTTTCTATGATCACGGCGATCACATCTGGGGCGGCCCTCCCGGATCGCCAGAAGAAGACGGTGACCGGTTTGTCGAAATCTGGAACCTTGTGTTCATGCAGTATGAGCAGCTGGAAGATGGCACACGGCGCGATTTGCCGAACCAGTCGATCGACACCGGTATGGGCATCGAACGTGTTGCCGCCCTGTTGCAGGGCACCAATGATAACTATGCCACTGACCTGATGCGCAGCCTGATCGAGGCCTCTGCCGATGCCTCTAACACAGATCCTGACGGGCCGGGCAAAACCCATCACCGTGTGATTGCGGACCACCTGCGCTCCACATCGTTTCTGATTGCAGACGGGGTGATGCCGTCAAATGACGGGCGCGGCTATGTGCTGCGCCGGATCATGCGCCGGGCGATGCGCCATGCGCATTTGCTGGGGGTGCAGGATCCACTGATGCACAAACTGGTGCCTTCGCTGGTGGGCCAAATGGGGGCGGCCTATCCTGAACTGGGACAGGCGCAATCGTTGATCACAGAGACGCTTCATCAGGAAGAAACCCGCTTTAAACAAACCCTTGAGCGGGGGCTGCGCCTGCTTGAGGATGAGGTGTCCGGCCTGCCAGAAGGCGCCAATCTGCCCGGACAGGCGGCGTTCAAGCTTTATGATACCTTTGGTTTCCCACTTGATCTGACACAGGATGCCCTGCGCGAAAAAGGTCTGGCGGTGGACACCGACGGGTTTGATGCGGCCATGGCGGAACAAAAGGCCAAGGCCCGCGCGGCATGGTCCGGTTCGGGCGAGGCGGCTGATGCGGCGGTCTGGTTTGATGTGGCCGACAAACATGGCGTCACTGATTTTCTGGGCTATGACACGGAAACCGCTGAGGGGCAGATTGTTGGCGTGGTCAAGGATGGAGGATTGGTCGAGGCCGCCGAAACCGGTGATACGGTGCAAATCGCGCTGAACCAGACGTCATTTTACGCCGAATCCGGTGGCCAGGTTGGCGACACTGGCAGCATCCGCACGGATAGCGGCGTGATCACCGTGACCGACACGCGCAAAGCGGCAGATGTTTTCGTCCACTTCGGAACGGTATCCGAAGGGACGATCAAGCAAGGGCAGGCGGCTGTATTAAACGTTGATCATGCCCGCCGGACCGCGATTCGCGCCAATCACTCGGCAACCCACTTGTTGCACGAGGCCCTGCGCGGGGCGCTTGGCGATCATGTCGCGCAACGCGGGTCGCTGAACGCCGCGGATCGGCTGCGGTTCGATTTCAGCCACAACAAAGCCCTGAGCGTCGAGGAACTGCGTCAGGTCGAGCGGGAGGTGAACGACTACGTGCGTCAGAACACCGCCGTGGAAACCCGCATCATGACGCCTGATGATGCCCGCGCCTTGGGTGCGCAGGCCTTGTTTGGCGAGAAATACGGCGATGAGGTACGTGTGGTGTCAATGGGCCGTGAAGAGGGGTCGGGCAAGGGCACGGATAAGAATACCTATTCGCTGGAGCTTTGCGGCGGCACCCATGTGCGCCAGACCGGTGACATCGGCGCCTTCGTCTTGCTGGGTGACAGCGCCAGCAGCGCCGGTGTGCGCCGGATCGAGGCCCTGACCGGTGCTGAGGCGCTGACATGGCTGCGCGATCAGCAAACCGCGCTGGCGGGTATTGCCGAAGGGTTGAAAACCTCAACCGCTGATGTGCCAGAGCGGGTCAGATCGCTGATGGAGGAACGCAAGAGCCTGAGCAATGAAGTCGCGCAGCTGCGGCGCGAATTGGCGATGTCCGGCGGTGGCGCTGCCGCTCCTGAAGCCATCGAGGTGAACGGCGTGAAGTTCATGGCACAGGTGCTACAGGGGGTGACGGGCAAGGACCTGCCGGCATTGGTTGATGAATTCAAGGCAAGCCTCGGAACCGGGGCGGTGTTGCTGATCGCTGATACCGGTGGCAAAGCGGCTGTTGCCGGTGGTGTCACGGCTGATCTGACCGATAGGGTTTCTGCTGTTGATCTGGTCAAGGCGGCAGTTGTCGAATTGGGTGGGAAAGGCGGCGGTGGCCGTGCTGATATGGCGCAGGGCGGCGGTGCCAGCGCAGAAAACGCGGATGCTGCCATCGCGGCGGCAACCGCCATTTTGAAAGGATAAGACCATGGGCGCACTTTGGATTGCACATGTCACGGTGACGGATGAAGAGGCGTATAAGAAATACGCCGCCGGCGCGACTGTGGCGATTGCTGAGCACGGCGGCGAATTCATCGCGCGTGGCGGGCGGTTTGTACAACTGGAAGGTCGCGAACGCCCCCGCAATGTGGTTGCGCGTTTCCCGGACGTTGAAACCGCAGAAAAATGTTATCATTCAGATGCCTATCAAGCGGCGCTGGAACACGCCAAAGGCGCATCCGAACGCGAATTGATGATCGTCGAAACATCCGAATAGAAAAAAGCCCCGAAAAAACTGCGGGGCTTTTTCATTTCTGATTTGTAGCGGGATGAGCCGGAAAGCAACGGTTGCTTTCGACTTGCCCCTCTTTTTGGCTCTAAATGCTGCGGAGGGTCCGGGAGGCAGAGCCTCCCGAAATTCCGAGTTTACGCAGATTTCGCCATCCGCTTGCGCTCATGCGGATCCAGATACCGCTTGCGCAGACGGATCGCGTTGGGTGTGACCTCAACCAATTCATCATCATCAATATAGGCAATGGCCTCTTCCAATGACAGGATCTTGGGCGTGGTCAAACGTACGGCTTCATCCGTACCGGAGGCCCGCACGTTGGTCAGTTTCTTACCCTTCAACGGGTTCACTTCCAGATCGTTTTCGCGGGAGTGTTCGCCAATGATCATGCCGGTGTAGACATCCGCCTGCGCACCGATCATCATCTTGCCGCGTTCCTCAAGGTTCCAAAGGGCAAAGGCCACGGAGGTGCCGTTTTCCATGGAAATCAAAACGCCAGCGCGGCGGCCTGGGATCGGGCCTTTATGCGGCGCCCATGAATGGAATACGCGGTTGATCACACCTGTGCCGCGGGTGTCGGTCAGGAATTCACCGTGATAACCGATCAGGCCACGTGAGGGTACATGGGCGATGATGCGGGTTTTGCCTGCGCCGGCTGGTTTCATCTCGACCAGCTCACCCTTACGCACGCCGGTGATCTTTTCGATCACTGCGCCGGAATATTCGTCATCCACGTCGATGGTGGCTTCTTCGATCGGTTCATGACGTACACCGTCAATCTCCTGAAACAACACCTGCGGGCGCGAGATGGACAGCTCAAAGCCTTCGCGGCGCATGTTTTCGATCAATACACCCATCTGAAGTTCACCACGACCGGCAACCTCAAAGGCGTCACCGCCGGGGGTGTCGCTGATTTTGATCGCCACGTTGGACTCGGCTTCCTTGTGCAGACGTTCGCGGATGACGCGGGATTGTACCTTTTTACCGTCACGACCGGCCAAGGGGGAATCGTTGATCCCAAAGGTCACAGTGATGGTGGGCGGATCAATCGGCTGTGCCGGGATCGCCTCGGAGACGGATTGATCAGCCAGTGTATCGGCAACGGTCGCCTTGGTCATGCCCGCGATGGAGACAATGTCACCGGCTTCGGCCACGTCGATGGCTGTCTGCTCCAACCCGCGGAACGCAAGGATCTTGGTGCAGCGGAAGTTTTCAATCAGCGTGCCGTCACGCGACATTGCCTTGATCGTCTGACCGGCTTTCAAAGTGCCGGTTTCAACGCGACCTGTCAGCAGACGGCCCAGAAACGGGTCGCCGCCCAATGTGGTGGCCAGCATGGTGAAAGGCTTGTCCGCCTCGGCAACCTGCGCCGGGGCAGGCACGTGATCAAGGATCAGCTGGAACAGATCATCCAGCCCGTCACGTTTGCCGTCCAGCTCGTGATCGGCCCAGCCGGCACGGCCAGAGGCATACATGGTCGGGAAATCAAGCTGTTCGTCGGTGGCGTCAAGGCTGGCAAACAGGTCGAAACATTCGTCCAGCGCCCGGTCGGGTTCGCCATCGGGTTTGTCGACCTTGTTGATCACAACAATCGGCTTCAGCCCCAGCTTCAGGGCCTTGGAGGTCACAAACTTGGTCTGTGGCATCGGGCCTTCGGCAGCATCGACCAGCAGGACAACACCGTCCACCATCGACAGGATGCGCTCAACTTCACCACCGAAATCGGCGTGGCCGGGCGTGTCCACGATGTTGATACGTGTGCCCTTCCATTCAACGGAAGTCGGTTTGGCAAAGATTGTGATGCCGCGTTCACGTTCCAGATCGTTGCTGTCCATGGCGCGTTCGGTGGTCGCCTGGTTCTCACGATAGGTGCCGGATTGTTTCAACAGTTCGTCCACCAGCGTTGTTTTGCCGTGGTCGACGTGTGCGATAATTGCGATGTTGCGCAGGTCCATGGGTTCAGCCTTGTTCAGGGAGTTGGGCGGGCCATACCGTGCAGGCGCAGCAAAGGCCAGATAAAAAGAAAGTTAATGTGTATTGCTGGCCGAAAAGAGGTGAATAATCAGGATTCCGCTGATGATCAGCGCCAATCCCAGCAGTGCCGGCATGTCCAGCTTTTGACCAAACAGTACAAATCCAATGCCCGCGATCAATACGATGCCCAGACCAGACCAGATGGCATAGACAATTCCGACCGGCATCGCCCGCAGTGCAAAGGACATGCAGTAAAACGACAGCCCGTAAAAGACCACAACTGCCAGCGCCGGCCAGAACCGGGTAAACTGCTGTGAGGCCTGCAAGGCAGTGGTGCCCAGCGTTTCGGTCAGAATGGCAAAGAACAGCCAGATGTAATGGGCAGGCATGTCGCGTCCTTTCACGGGTCCTCAGAGGGGCAGGGCGGTGGTTTCCTTGATCTCTTCCATCACAAAACTGGCAGAGACATCAGACAGGGGCACCTTGGCAATCAGCCGTTGATATAACCGGTCATACCCTGCCATATCCGTGACCTGCGCGCGGATCAAGTAATCCAGATCACCCGACATGCGGTAAACGCCCATGATCTCTGGCATGCTTTTGGTGGCGGATGAAAACGCTTTTAACCAGTCAGCGGTATGCGAGCTGGTCCGCAGCTGGATGAACACGGTTAGTTTCAGGCCAAGGGCCTCGGCATCCAGAAGGGTCACGCGCCCTTTGATCACACCGGCCTTTTCCAGAGCACCAATCCGCCGCCAGCAGGCATTGCGCGACAAGCCCACGGTTTCGCCAATAGACTCGAGCGATTGCGCCGCATCGCGTTGCAGTTCGATCAGAATACGGCGGTCGATTGTGTCAATTTCTTTCATAGCGATACTTTGGTGGGAAGTTTTCTCTTCTGCAAGGCAGAACACGTGATCTTTGGGAAAATTTCACTTCCGTTTTTTAACATACTGACCCAAATCAGATAGCCACGGAGAGCCCCGATGATTGCCCGCATTTTTCTTGATCACCCTGCCAAAGTTGACGAAACATTCTTTGAGCATATGGCCTTTGCACTCAAATTTTCGGGGTTGTTGTTTGTGGCGGCCGGTGCGGCGCTGGTGCATGCCTTTGTGCCATGTCTTTGTGAAAAAACCGCAAGCGGGATTATCAAGACATTGTATGAACGCACCCATAACCGGGGCTAAGCCAGCATGTGCAGATGGGCGGCGTGGCAAGGCGCGCCGATATTCGCAAGTGAGATATTGACCGCACCGGATCATTCCCTGATCCATCAGTCCCGCGACGCCAGCGAGTGTAAAACCGCGATCAACGCCGATGGGTTTGGTCTGGCGTGGTATGACAAACGCCCGACACCGGGGCTGTATCGGGATGTGCATCCGGCATGGTCCGATCCAAACCTGAAATCGCTGGCTGAACAGGTGCAGGCGCGGCTGTTTATGGCGCATGTGCGGGCCTCCACCGGCACGGCGACCAGCCGTAATAACTGCCATCCTTTTGTGCAGGGCAGTTGGACATTCATGCACAATGGTCAGGTGGGCGGCTTCGAACATTTGCGCAAAGCCGCTGATATGTTGATCCCCGATGAGCTTTACCCCAACCGCAAAGGGGCAACAGACAGCGAGGCGCTGTTTCTGGTGGCCTGCGGTTTCGGTCTGGAGCAATGTGCGAAAACCGCGTTGGAACATACTGTTGCGCTGTTTGAAGATATGGCGCGGGGCGTGAACAGTACCCCGCATATGCGCATGGCAGCAGCCTTGTCGGATGGGGATACGCTTTATGCGGTGCGCTATGCCTCTGATGACCGGGCGCCGTCACTATATTATCAGTGGAACGCCCAATGGGCCGGGTGGTCGGTGGTTTCGGAGCCATACGAAACCGACTGTGGTGGCTGGAAAGAGGTGCCCAAAGGCAGCTTTTGCCGGTTTACGCCCACAGAGGTCGAGATCACGCCGTTTGTGCCACAGCTGCGTCACGCCGCGATCCAGCTGGCCGGGGAATGAAAAGGGCCGCATCGCTGCGGCCCTGTCTATCCTTAACCTGCGAGTGCCTTGTTCAGGTTTTCATCGACCTTCTCAAGGAAGCCCATGGTGGTCAGCCAGCCCTGATCGGGACCCACCAATAGCGCGAGGTCTTTGGTCATATGGCCACTTTCCACTGTGCCGATGACCACTTTTTCCAGCGTTTCGGCAAAGTTGATCAGCGCCGCATTCTCGTCCAGCTTGCCGCGGTGCTTTAATGCGCCTGTCCATGCATAGATGGAGGCGATGGAGTTGGTTGAGGTTTCTTCACCCTTTTGATGCTGGCGGTAATGGCGGGTTACGGTGCCATGGGCCGCTTCCGCCTCAACCGTTTTGCCATCCGGCGTCATCAGCACGGAGGTCATCAGGCCAAGCGAGCCAAAGCCCTGTGCCACAGTATCGGATTGCACGTCCCCATCGTAGTTTTTACAGGCCCAGACATAACCGCCGTTCCATTTCATCGCACAGGCGACCATGTCGTCGATCAGGCGGTGCTGATAGGTGATGCCTGCCTCTTTGAATTTATCCTCAAATTCAGTCTCATAGATATGTTGGAACAGCTCCAGAAAGCGCCCGTCATATTGTTTGAGAATGGTATTCTTGGTGGACAGGTAGACCGGCCAGCCTTTGGCCAGACCATAGTTCATCGAGGCGCGGGCAAAGTCGATGATGGATTTATCAAGGTTGTACATTGCCATGACCACACCGCTGTCAGGCGCGTCAAAGACTTCCTGCTCAATCTCGGTGCCGTCCTCGCCGACAAATTTGATCGTCAGCTTGCCCTTGCCGGGAAATTTGAAATCGGTGGCACGGTATTGATCGCCAAAGGCATGGCGACCCACGACGATGGGTTTTGTCCAGCCGGGCACAAGACGGGGAACGTTTTTACAAATGATCGGCTCGCGGAAAATTACCCCGCCCAGAATGTTGCGGATGGTGCCATTGGGCGAACGCCACATCTTTTTCAGGCCAAATTCCTCGACCCGCGCTTCGTCCGGTGTGATGGTCGCACATTTGACGCCAACCCCGTATTTCTTGATCGCTTCCGCTGAATCAATGGTGATCTGATCATCGGTGTCATCACGGGCCTGAATGCCCAGATCGTAATATTTCAGATCAATGTCCAGATAGGGCAGGATCAGCTTTTTCTTGATGAAATCCCACATGATGCGGGTCATTTCATCGCCGTCGAGTTCAACAACGGGGTTCTCTACCTTGATCTTGGTCATGGGGATTCCTTTGGCTACGGGGGACGCTATGCACGCGATGTAGCTTATATAAGGTTAAAGGGAAAGTCCGTATACGACGGTATACAGTGTGTCGATTACTTGGTTGAGCGCTCGGCAAAGAAGGTTGCAATGCGCGCTTTTGCGTAGTCCCACAAGGCGGGTGCGCCGATGGCGATTTTGGATCCGACGCGGTTGTGGATCTGTTGTTCGGTGACATCAAAATCGATCCAGCTGCCGCCACCCGATTGCAGGTTTTGCATTGGCGGCTGGAAACGGTCCAGCGATTTGGCAAATTGGGCTGAGGGCGATTCTGCCGCTTCGAATTCGTCCCAGATGGCACGGAAGCTGACACGCAGATCCTCCGGCAGCAGGCCAAAGATACGGTCGGCGGCGGCCTGTTCCTGCGCCTCAATTGCGGCGTGATCCAGATCTCCGAATATCGGATTGTCGCCTGCGTCAATCTCGACCAGATCGTGCAGAATCAACATCTTGATGACCAGCGTGATGTCCACGTCAGGTCCGGCCTGATCCGCCAGCACCATCGCATAAAGCGTCAGATGCCACGAATGCTCGGCGGAGTTTTCGTAACGCGAATTGTCGCAAAGCTCGGTGGCGCGGATGGTGCTTTTGAGCTTGTCTGCCTCGTTCAGGAACGCGATTTGTTGATCCAGCCGCGTTCCCATATCGTTAGTCATTCCCACCCGCCTGTGCACGGTGCGCCTGCAATGTCTGGGCCAGAAACTTGCGCCCCTGATCATTGGCCATCCGGGTACGGATCGCTGTCAGAAAGGCCTCTTCCAGAGTTTGGGAGGAGGCCCCCAGCACATCACCCATGCGCATGAACAGGCGGTCCTCGCCGGTCTCTGCCTGAACCGCAAGGCATTCTTCAGCCAGTTTGTTGGCCATTTCGATGACAACAGAGTCGGCCATCAGCGTGTTGTCTCCGTCAGGCGGCGCTTCACGTAATCCGTGGTCGATGTGATCAGCGTGTCCATATGCGGCTCTTCAAAGAAGTGGCCGGCACCCGGCACTTCCTGATGGGTGATGGTGATGCCCTTTTGCTCATGCAGCTTGTTCACCAGACTGACGGTATCGGCTGGCGGGGCGACACGATCCGCCGTGCCGTTGATCACCAGACCCGATGCAGGGCAGGGCGCAAGGAAGCTGAAGTCATACATGTTTGCAGGGGGTGAGACCGAGATAAAGCCGGTGATCTCGGGGCGGCGCATCAAAAGCTGCATGCCGATCCATGCACCGAAGGAGAAGCCAGCGACCCAGCAATGTTTGGAATTGTTGTTCATCGACTGCAGGTAATCCAGTGCGGATGCCGCATCTGACAATTCACCGATGCCCTGATCATATTCGCCCTGCGACCGGCCCACGCCCCGGAAGTTGAACCGCAAAACGGTGAACCCCATGTTATAAAATGCGTAATGCATATTATAGACGACTTTGTGGTTCATCGTCCCGCCAAATTGTGGATGCGGATGCAGGATGATGGCAATCGGGGCATCACGTTCTTTTTGGGGGTGGTAGCGGCCTTCAAGGCGGCCTTCCGGTCCGGGGAAAATGACCTCTGGCATGAAAGTTCCTGTCTGGTTGTCCAAAGTGGTGTTAGAGGGTGTCGCGAATTGTTGACGACTTCGCTCGACTACTTTAGAACGGTTCTAATCTGGTGGTCCGCATAAGAGGCGGCCCGGGCTTTTCGTTTAGGCGCAACAGCGGCCCGCGTCAATGAACGCGGCAGCAATCAAGGGACGGGTGTGATGAAGCTTTCAACCAAAGGCCGCTACGCGATGGTGGCACTGGCGGATATTGCGTTGCAGCGGGATGACAGTTTGGTCTCTCTGGGGGACATTGCCGAACGCCAGTCGATTTCATTGCCCTATCTGGAGCAATTGTTTGTAAAGCTGCGCCGTGCCGAGCTGGTGTCTTCGGTGCGTGGTCCGGGTGGCGGCTATCGTCTGTCACGTCCGGCGTCTGAAATCCGGGTGGTGGATATATTGTCGGCGGTCGATGAAACCGTGGATGCCATGCACAAGGGGGCAGGGGTATCGGGTGGCGCGTCAGGCAGTCGTGCGCAATCCCTGACCAACCGTTTATGGGAAGGGTTGAGCGCCCATGTTTATGTTTTCCTGCACCAGACGCGGTTGTCAGATGTGATTGAGAACGAACTGGCCCCCTGTCCTGCGGTGCCCAACCTGTTTGACGTTGTGGATGAGGCGTGAGGTTTGATCCGATAGACGCGCAGAGCGCGACGCGATTTTATTTTTGTTGGGGCGCTGCCCCAAACCCCGGAGGTTAAGGGCAAGATGAAGGCCGAACGGTGTTATCTAGATCACAATGCGACAACTCCCTTGAGGGAGGAGGCGCGCGCGGCGATGATCGCGGCGATGGATGTTCTGGGCAACCCTTCCTCTGTGCATCGCGAGGGGCGCAAGGCCAAGATGCTGGTAGAAAAGGCCCGTGCGCAGGTGGCTGCACTGGTCGGATGTTTGCCGGCGCAGGTGGTTTTTACCAGTAGCGCAACGGAGGCGGCGGCGCTGGCGGTGGCGCAGAAGGCGCGGCATGGGGGCGTTTTTGCGGCCTTGCCGACAGAGCATGATTGTCTGGGCGTGTGGAGTGAGGGAGCGCTGCCGGGGTGGTATGACCGGCAGGGTCGGTATCAGCCGCAGCCGGAAGCGGATGTGTGCTTGCTGGCGCTTTCTGCGGCCAATAGCGAGACCGGCGTGATGCCGCCGTCGGGGTTTCTGAAGCAGATGGATGCCCAGCATGTGATCTGTGACATCACTCAGGTGGCAGGCAAGATCGCAGTTGCCTTTGAAGCGGGGCACCGGCCTGCCTATGCAATCCTGTCAGCCCATAAGATGGGGGGACCAAAGGGAATTGGCGCTATGATCAATTTCACCCATGATGATCCCGAGCCCCTGTTGCGTGGCGGCGGGCAGGAGATGAACCGGCGTTCTGGTACGGAAAACATCACCGGCATTGCCGGGTTTGGAGCGGCGGCTGAGGCGGCAGCCCGAGATCTGGCCGCGGGGCGCTGGGAAGAAATTGAAGAACTTAGAAACATTCTAGAAAACGCTCTTGCGACTTCCGCAAAGAAGACTATTTTTGTCGGAAATCAAGTGCCACGTTTGCCCAATACTTCTTGCATCATTGCGGAAGGCTGGAAAGGCGAGACACAGGTGATGCAGATGGATCTTGCTGGATTTGCCATTTCGGCGGGGTCGGCCTGTTCCAGCGGCAAGGTCAAGGCCAGCAAGGTGTTGCAGGCCATGGGCTATAATGAGAGTGAAGCCGCAAGCGCCATTCGGGTGTCCTTGGGGCTGGAGACAACAAAGACGGACGTTTTGCGTTTTGCCGATGAATGGCTTGCAAAACGCGACAAACATGCACAACGGGCGGCCTGATGCGGCCCACGGGAAAAGGACAGATCTCTTGGATACTGTGATTGTAAAAGAAAATGATGGCGTCAAAGACGGCGTAGATCAGGAAACCGTGGATGCTGTGCGTGAAGTGGGCGGTGCCTATAAACATGGATGGTCCACTGACATTGAAATGGAATATGCGCCCAAGGGGCTGACCACCGATATTGTCCGTCTGATTTCCGAGAAGAACGATGAGCCACAGTGGATGCTGGACTGGCGGTTGGAAGCCTATGAACGCTGGCTGACCAAGACAGAGCCTGATTGGGCGATGGTGGATTATCCTGAGATTGATTTTCAGGACCAATATTACTACGCCCGTCCCAAAAGCATGATCGAAAAGCCGAAATCGCTGGATGATGTTGATCCCAAACTGTTGGAAACCTACAAAAAACTGGGCATTCCTTTGAAAGAACAGGCCATTCTGGCCGGCGTCGAAGGGGCCGAAAACATGGGCGACGAGCCGCGTAAGGTTGCGGTGGACGCGGTGTTCGATTCGGTTTCTGTGGGCACCACGTTCAAGGATGAGCTGGCCAAGGCCGGGGTGATCTTTTGCTCGATCTCCGAAGCGATCAAGGATCATCCTGAATTGGTGAAGAAATACCTTGGGTCCGTGGTGCCGGTCTCTGACAATTTTTACGCGACACTGAACTCGGCGGTCTTTTCGGATGGTTCATTCGTGTATGTCCCACCCGGTGTGCGTTGCCCGATGGAACTGTCGACCTATTTCCGCATCAACGCGGAAAACACCGGCCAGTTCGAGCGCACTTTGATCATTGCCGACAAGGGTTCCTATGTGTCCTATCTTGAAGGCTGTACCGCACCACAACGTGATGAATCACAGCTGCATGCGGCGGTGGTCGAGATCATCATCGAAGAAGATGCAGAGGTGAAATATTCCACCGTTCAGAACTGGTATCCCGGCGATGAGGATGGCAAGGGCGGCATCTATAACTTTGTGACCAAACGCGCCGATTGCCGTGGCGATCGCGCCAAGGTGATGTGGACACAGGTCGAGACCGGCTCTGCCGTGACATGGAAATACCCAAGCTGCATCCTGCGCGGCGACGACAGTCAGGGCGAGTTCTATTCCATCGCCATCGCCAACAACATGCAGCAGGCCGATACCGGCACCAAGATGATCCATCTGGGCAAGCGCACCAAGTCGCGCATCGTTTCGAAAGGGATTTCCGCCGGTAAGGCGCAGAATACCTATCGTGGGTTGGTCACCATGCATCCCAAGGCCAAGGAATCGCGCAACTATACGCAATGCGACAGCTTGTTGATCGGGGATCAATGTGGGGCACATACGGTGCCTTATATCGAGGTGAAGAACAACAGCAGCCGGGTTGAGCATGAGGCGACAACATCCAAGGTGGATGATGATCAGATGTTCTATTGCCGCTCGCGCGGGATGGACGAGGAAGAGGCCGTGGCGCTGGTTGTAAACGGGTTCTGCAAGGACGTGTTGCAGGCGCTGCCGATGGAATTTGCGATGGAAGCACAGGCGCTTGTGGCGATTTCGCTGGAAGGATCGGTGGGGTAATCATGGTTGGTGGGTTAGATGCACATAGCGCACAATATCAGACCCGCGAAATGCAACGAGATGCCTATCTGAAGGTTGGCGTCTTTACGTTTTTTGCATCCGGCACCGTGGCTTGGATCGCGCTGAAATATTATGAAATTTCAGTTCATTTTGTGTTCATTCTGCTGGGGTCGGCGCTTTTCGGATTTTTGGTCGGCCATCTGACCAAACGCCATGGTCTCAAGATCAGTGCAGCCTTGCAGGAAGAAGACAGAGCGGCCCGCAAAGCCTACAAGGACGCGAAACTTAAAGAATTTATGGACAACAAAGCGGACAGCGCCGCAGAGAACATCAAGAACACGCGCCAAGGCGCTGAGAAGGAAGACTAAAATGCTGAGCATTAAGAACCTGAACGTGAAACTGGAAGACGAAGACAAGCAGATCCTCAAAGGTGTGAACCTTGAGGTTGAGGCTGGTAAGGTACATGCGATCATGGGGCCAAATGGCTCTGGTAAATCGACCTTGTCTTATGTGCTTTCAGGCAAGGACGGCTATGAGGTGACCGAAGGTTCTGCGACGCTGGAAGGGGACGACCTGCTGGATATGGAGCCGGAAGAACGCGCCGCGGCCGGTCTGTTCCTTGCGTTCCAATACCCTGTAGAAATCCCCGGTGTGGGCAACATGACCTTCCTGCGCACCGCGGTGAACGCACAGCGCAAGGCGCGCGGTGAAGAGGAAATGTCAGCGGCTGAATTCCTGAAAGTGGTGCGCGCACGGGCGAAAGAGTTGAAAATCGACGCGGATATGTTGAAGCGTCCGGTGAATATGGGGTTCTCCGGCGGTGAGAAAAAGCGCAATGAAATCCTGCAGATGGCTATGCTTGAGCCAAAAATGTGCATTCTGGATGAAACGGACTCCGGTCTGGATGTTGACGCGATGAAACTGGTGGCCGAGGGTGTGAATGCGCTGCGCACTGAAGGGCGTGGTTTTCTGGTAATCACCCACTATCAGCGCCTGCTGGATCACATCAAGCCAGACGTGGTGCACATCATGGCGGATGGGCGGATCGTAAAGACCGGTGGACCGGAGCTGGCGCTTGAGGTCGAAAACAACGGCTATGCCGATATTCTGGCCGAGGTGGCGTAATGACGGCACTTGCGGAAAAAACCAATCCTACCGAAGCCTTGATCTCAGGGCGTGACGGGGCGGTGAAAGGCTGGTCCAAGGCGGCCCGCACCGATGCGCTGGCGCGGTTGCGCACCATGGGTGTGCCAGACCGGCGCGATGAATACTGGAAATACACACGGCCAGACACGCTGACGCAGGCTGCGGCCCCAGAGGCAGCGGTGTTTGACAGTGGTGAAGCGCCGATTTTTGACGCTGTTGACAGCCTGAAGCTGGTTTTTGTCGATGGTGTTTTTGATGTGGATGCCTCTGATGATCTGGCCCTTGAAGGGGTGACGATCGAGCGGCTGGCCACAGCGCAAAGCGATCTGCATTGGGCGCGTGACCTTTATGGTGTGCTGGAAACCAATGGGCAGACACCGGTGGCGCGGCCTTTGGCGACCTTGAATACTGCCTTGGCAACTGACGGTGTGTTGATCCATGTGACAGATAAGATCAGCAGGCCCGTTAGTTTAATTTATCATCACAAATCAGATGCTTCTGACGCAATCTTACACCATTGCATTAAGTTGGACGCTGGGGCGGAACTGACTGTTCTGGAAAGCGGCCCGGCTGCGGCGCGGCTGAATATGGTCACCGAAGTCGACGTGGCGGATCATGCCTCTTTCAACCATGTGCGTTCGCAAGGACGTGATCACGAACGTCGCGCTGCGACCCATCTGTTTGCGCGCTTGGGCACAGAGTCAAACTTCAAATCCTTCACCCTGACTGTGAACGGCGTTCTGACCCGCAATGAGGCGGTGATCGAATTGACCGGTGATGACGCCAAGGCGCATGTCGCCGGCGCTTGTGTCGGGGATGGAGAGTTCCACCACGATGATACGGTGTTCATCACCCATGACGCGGTGAATTGTGAAAGCCGTCAGGTGTTCAAGAAAGTGCTGCGCAATGGCGCGGTTGGTGTTTTCCAGGGCAAGATCCTTGTCAAACCCGATGCGCAAAAGACCGATGGCTACCAGATCAGTCAATCATTGTTGCTGGATGAAGATAGCCAGTTTCTGGCCAAGCCGGAGCTTGAGATCTACGCGGATGATGTAATCTGTTCGCATGGCTCTACCTCTGGTGCGATTGACGAGGATGCCTTGTTCTATCTTCGCGCGCGCGGCATTTCCCACGGCGAAGCAACCGATTTGCTGACCCTGTCCTTCCTTGCCGAAGCGGTAGAAGAGATCGAGGCCGACGGGTTGAAGGACGTGATCCTTGAGCGTTTGACCGGCTGGCTGGCGCGTCGTCGGAGCTGATGCCGGCGACCCGCGATATTGTTGCCACCTACCGGGGGCCGGGCAAGGTTATGCGCCGGTTGCTGGGCGAGGGCGCGCGCGAAGACCGTGCGCTGATCTATCTGATGATCGGGTGTTTGATGGTTTTTGTGGCACAGACCCCACGTCTGGCGCGGCAAGCCTTTGAGACAGGCGAAAACCTGCAAATGCTGATGGGGGCGTCGCTGATGGCATGGATGTTTATCGCGCCGCTGTTGCTTTATGCCTTGGGGGCTTTGACCTTTCTGCTCGCGCGGGTGGCGCGGGCCGATATCAGCAATTACGGGGCGCGTCTGGCGTTGTTCTGGGCGCTTCTGGCCTCCTCTCCGGTTATGTTGCTTTGGGGGCTGACCGCGGGGTTCATCGGACCGGGGGCTCAGATGACGGTTGTTGGCTTTTGCTGGTTTGCCTTGTTCATGTGGTTCTGGATTGCAGGGTTTCGCGCCGCATTGGCAGAGGGCGCGTGATGCTGGATGCCTTGATCCCATTGGTCCAGACCAGCCTGCGTAATCCCCGTGGCGCTGCCAGGTTGATTATGGCAATGCGCCTGGGGCGCGAGGCGCTGTGGACAGCGTTGGCGCTGGTGGCGGTGATCAACAGCTTTCTGGTCCTGTTGATCGTGCATACCTCGGCCACCCCCATACCGCTGCCCGGATATTTTGAAAAACCGCTGACCCTGTTTGTGCTGATTGCTGGGCTGTTGGTGGTCTATATCCATGCCATGTATTGGGCGGGGCTGGCTGTTGGTGGCAAGGGTGATCTGATGGATGTGTTGGCGGTTGTGGTCTGGTTTCAGGTCCTGCGCGCCATAGCACAGGCCGCAATCGTCGTCATGTCGCTGGCGATCCCGCCATTGGGGGGGCTGCTCTCTTTGGTTGTTGCGGTTTGGGGGTTGTGGATTTTCCTGAGCTTTCTTGCAGAGGCACTTGGTCTCAAGTCGGTGTGGCACGCGGTCGCGGTGCTTTGTGTGGCGTTTGTCGGCATCGTGCTGGGTGTGGTGGTTTTGATTGCGATGTTCGGGGGCGCGGCCCAAGGAGTGTTAAGCTGATGTATGATGTGACCGAAATCCGCCGCGATTTTCCGATTTTGTCCCGCAAGGTGAACAACAAGCCCTTGGTTTATCTCGATAACGGGGCCTCTGCGCAAAAGCCGCAGGTGGTGATTGATGCGATCACGCGCACCTATTCCGAAGAATATGCCAATGTGCATCGCGGGCTGCATTACCTGTCCAATCTGGCGACGGACAATTATGAATCCGTACGCGGCAAGGTGGCGCGTTTTCTGAATGCCGCCTCAGAGGATGAGATTGTTTTCAACAGTGGCACCACAGAGGGTATCAATCTGGTGGCCTATAGCTGGGCCATGCCGATGTTGCAGGCCGGGGACGAGATCATCCTGTCGGTGATGGAGCATCACGCCAATATTGTGCCCTGGCAGTTCCTGCGCGAACGGCAGGGTGTGGTGATCAAATGGGTCGATGTGGACAGTACCGGCGCGCTGGACCCACAGGCGGTGATGGATGCCATTACCCCCAAGACCAAGCTGATTGCGATCACCCATATGTCAAACGTGCTGGGCACCAAGGTGGATGTGAAAACCATCACCCAGGCTGCTCATGCCAAAGGGGTGGCGGTGTTGGTCGATGGTTCGCAAGCGGCTGTGCATATGCCGGTTGATGTGCAGGACATCGGCTGTGATTTCTATGCGATCACTGGGCATAAGCTTTATGGTCCTTCCGGTTCCGGCGCGATCTATATCAAGGCCGACCGGATGAAACAGATGCGCCCCTTCATCGGTGGTGGCGATATGATCAAAGAGGTCAGCAAAGACGGGGTGATCTACAACGATCCGCCAATGATGTTCGAGGCGGGCACGCCGGGCATTGTGCAAACCATCGGCATGGGGGTGGCAATCGACTATATGATGGGGCTGGGGATGGCGCATATCGCCGCCCATGAGGACCGTCTGCGCGATTATGCCGTGGCCAAGCTGGGGGGGCTGAACTGGATACAGGTGCAGGGCACAACACCGGACAAGGGCGCGATTTTCAGCTTTACCATGGAGGGGGCCGCCCATGCGCATGACATCTCGACGATCCTTGATAAAAAGGGTGTCGCGGTGCGCGCAGGGCAGCATTGCACGGGGCCTCTGATGGAACATATGGGCCTGCCTGCCACCTGCCGCGCCTCAATGGGGCTGTATAACACAGAGGCGGAAATTGACGTTCTGGTCGAGGCGCTGGAACTGGCGCATGATCTCTTTGCCTGACGGGTTAAGGGAATTTGCGCCGTGACCGGATAAGTGTCCAAAACCATGCTGGCGGCCATTGCGAGAGGCGGGCAGCTTATGTATAGGAACAGCGTGGACCATTAGCTCAGCTGGATAGAGCGCTGCCCTCCGAAGGCAGAGGTCAGAGGTTCGAATCCTCTATGGTCCGCCACTTTTGCCCTGCATATCTGTTACTCGTAACATTTCCCCACAACATGCGCATAGTAGGGTGTTGTTTGTCATTACGCGCCCAGCGGATTTACCACGGTTTAACCGCGACCTTGCTATTAACGCTTATGTTGAAAGCAGTTTCGCTGGTCCTTCCTGTATTGATTCCGTCCTGGCGGTTTTTCAAGGCGATTGAACCCTCTCCACGGGTTGAATGGCGGGTGTTGGCCTTGGATGCACCAGCCGGGACCGAAGGTGGCGCATGGGTGGCCTATCAGCCCCGTCCAAACTCTGTTTCTTTGGCGCAGATGATCAGGCGGCTGTTTTGGAACCCGGTATGGAATGATGCGCTTTTTGTGGTCAGCTGCGCAGAGCGGATTGCCCTTGGGGTGGCACCGATGTCCCATAGTATCAATGAAATACAGCGCAGGATCTTACGTGATATCAAAAGGTCGGGACCGGATGTGAGCGGTGAAATGCTACAGTTCCGGCTGGTCTTTGTGTATTTCGAAAACGCAGGGTTGGTACAGGATGTGGTCTTTGTGTCAGATCCGTTTTCGGTGGGTGCGCCGCCTTGACCTTTGATTTGGCCCTGCGGCTGACGGAAATCCTGCTGGCCTTGGCATTTTTGCAGCAATGCAGTGAACATATCCTCTGGTCAGGGGAAACGCGGTGGTTGTTTGTCCCACGCGCGGTGCTGAGCTGTGTTCTGTTGACTGGCCTTTACAGCCCGTGGGTGCTGCTGGCCCTGTCATTGCACAGCGTGCTGGTGCTGCATCGGTTTAACGGGCCTTATAACGGTGGCAGTGACCGGATGGGCCTGTTGGTGCTTTATTGCCTATGCCTGTCGCAGCTGTTGCCCGCAGGGCTGCCCGGCGAGGCGGCTTTTGGCTATCTGGGCATGCAGGTGATCCTGTCCTATTTCATTTCCGGGTGGGTCAAGATTGTGAACCCCGAATGGCGCAGTGGCCGGGCCTTGCGTGATGTGTTCAGTTTCTCCGCCTATCCGGTCAGTGAGGATCTGCGGGGATTTGCCCGGCGGCCCTTGCTGTTGTGGGCGATGTCATGGGCGGTAATGGGTTTTGAGCTGGTGTTTCCACTGGCACTTTTGCATCCAGCAACGCTTTATCTGGCGCTGGGAGTTGCGGCCGGTTTCCACCTTGCCAATGCCTGCCTGTTTGGGCTGAACCGCTTTGTCTGGTTCTGGATTGCCTCTTACCCGTCGATCCTGTGGTTGCAGGGGCGATTGATCGACAGCTTTTAAGGGCGATCCTCCCGACAGAATGGTGTCATTGACCCGGTTTGAAACGCTTTATTAACCAATTCGGAACAGTCTGATTTCTGGTTCAAATCCCGGAAGGCGGGGGATGTAGATCGTGCAAATTGGGGGAACGCGGCTGTTCTGGCGGTTCAAGCGCCTGAATGACCTGGTGATATCGGTGCTGCTTTTGCCGGTGCTGGGCACGGCTGCGGTTCTTTTGCTGGTGGTGAATCCATGGGTGAACCCCGGTCCCCTGATGTTCCGGCAGACACGGGTCGGGTGGTATGATCAGCCGTTTGTGATGCTCAAATTCCGCACCATGCGGCCGGATGCAGGACAAGCCAGATTTGCAGATGCCGAATCGCATCGGATCACCGGTTTCGGCGCGATATTGCGCCGGTTTCGGATAGATGAATTACCACAAATTATCAATGTATTACGCGGCGAGATGAGCCTGATCGGCCCACGCCCTGAGCAACCTGAATTTGCCCGCCAATACTGGCAGACACTGCCGGATTATCATCACCGCCATGTGGTACGTCCGGGGTTAAGCGGGCTTAGTCAGGTGGTGCAGGGCTATACCAGCGATGATCAGGGCACCCGCGTCAAACTGGCGCTAGATCTGCGATATATTTCGAAATCGGGTTTCAGGATGGAGGCCTATATCTTCTGGCGCACGCTGGTCACTGTCTTGACCGGCTATGGTGCGATTTAGCTGTGCTGGCTGGTTTTGATTAACCAAATCCTCTTACTCCACTCCTAAGGATCATCCAACGATGTGTTCTGCCTCGCGCAAAGGGAGGGATCTATGCCCGCTACAATCCTGTTGACCGGTGGTGCCGGGTTTGTCGGCTCTCACACCTATGTTGCCTTGATCGAGGCCGGGTATAAGGTTGTCATTGTTGATGATTTTTCCAACGCTGCACGGGATGTGCCCGACCGGCTGGCGCAGATCACCGGCGCGCCCGTCATTGCCTATGATGTGGATGTGGCCGATGCGGCGGCCCTTGAGGCGGTGTTTTGCAGCCATCAGTTTGATGCGGTGATTCACCTTGCCGCGAAAAAGTCGGTGCCCCAATCCTTGGCCAATCCGCAGGGGTTCTTCAATTCAAACATCACTGCACTTTTGACGCTGCTGCGCGTCATGGGGCAGCATCAGTTGCGCACCATTGTCTATTCCTCCAGCGCTACCGTCTATGGTGTGCCCGAGGCTCTGCCGATCCCTGAACATGCGCCGCTGAGTTATACCAACCCCTATGGGTTGTCGAAATTGCTGGGTGAACAATTCCTGAACCAGAAGATGCGGGCAGGGCGGGAATGGAAGGCCGGGATATTGCGTTACTTCAACCCGGCAGGGGCACATCCGTCAGGTTTGATTGGTGAGGCCCCGTTAAGTGACGGTGGCAATCTGATGCCCCTCGTGGCGCGCGTGGCCAAGGGCCAGTTGCCGGGGCTGGCGATTTTCGGCGGCGATTATGGTACGCCGGATGGTACGGGAATCCGCGATTACATCCATGTCTGTGATCTGGCTGAGGGGCATGTGCTATCGGTGAACCGATTGTTGCAACAGGGGTGTTCGCACACGGTTAACCTGGGTAAGGGCAGGGGATATTCCGTGTTGGAGCTGATCAAGACTTATGAGAAGGTCAGCGGGCAAGTGATCCACTACCGCTTCAAGGCACGGCGCGAGGGCGATGTTGCTGCAAGCTATGCAGACCCGAGTTTGGCGTCCAGCGTGCTTGGCTTTCGGGCAAAGCGTAACCTTTTGGACATGTGCCAGTCCAGTTGGCGCTGGGAAACCATCAGCGATCCTGATTGGTATCCCAGGAAGCTGCCCGCAGCACCAATGGCAATGCCGCATCAGGTGCCGTCGGCGATGCCGCTCGCTCACTGAGCTTTCGGGTGAATATGTTCACGAGGAACATATCTGGGCGTAAAAAAAGCGCCTTAAAAGGCGCTCTTCCCGGTTCTGTTATAGCGGCTTAGCCGCCCCAGCTGCGGACCACGCCGCAATCCATATGCACAAAGTTGGACCCGGAATACTGACCAACACCGCCACCGTGACAGGCAATTGCGGCCCGTGCCATCTGTTTCACGGAACGAGAGCTGAGGCGCAGATCGGCGGCCTGTCCCCGCATGTGCAGAGAATTTTTCGCCACACCACGCGAGCGGGACCGCAACATCGCGTTTGTTTTCGGGCTGCGATACCCGGACAACAGCATATAAGGTTCGTTTACATCCAGCAGGTTATGCGCCGCTGCCATGATATCCACTGTGCGCAGATCCATGGATTTGACGCCGTCCGTACGCCAGTCGCGCATGAAATAGTTGACCTCTTTCACCGCGTCCTTGATGTATTTGCCTTCGATCCAATAGATCATGTCGATGCGTTCACCGGTCCGGCCTGAATACATCTTGATGCGGCGAATATCGCCGCCACCGCGCAGGAAACCCGCTGCATTTGAATAGGTTGGCGCTGCTGCTACTGCGGTTGCTGCAAATGCCCCAAGAAGTGCACGCCGGGTTATCCCCGTTGAGCTTGTTCCAGTCATAGGTCTTCTGTCCCGTTTTCTGCCTGTGTCCATGATGTTACATGGGCAATAAATCTTAGTCCTTCGGTGCAACCTTTTTATGACATAGGCAGAATCGTGAACCAAGCCCTTAAAACTATAGCGGCAAAGTTGTTGGAAGTTTAGGCAATTTTCTGCTCAAAGCAGGGCATTATCGGAGGCGCGATGCCGCGGGCGGGTGATGTTGGGTGGGTGATGTTTTGGCATCAGCCCTGAAATTGTTCTGATGCCACATGAATGTTATTGGACAGGGCTCTCGTTCCTTCGGACAATCAACGCTAAAGCAGGCAAACGGCATGGAAAATGCGTGTTACGGTAAGGAATATGAGGATGCGAATGGCTTTTTCAACTCGGGTCACTGGACAGCTTTTGGCGCGGCGGAGCATGATCGCCGGATGTGCGATTGCCATTGCGGCGGCGGTTGCTTTCGCACCGCTTCCGGCGGCGGCGCAGGTGACCGCGTTCAAACAGGCCATCGCAGAGACCGCAGCGCAAGATGATGATATTGCCGCCTTTTATCGAACCAATGGCTATACGCCAATCTGGACCGGTGCGGGCGAGGAAGACCGCAATCGCCGCGCCGAACTTTTGCGGGCCATCCGGTCGGTGGCGGCACATGGTTTGCCTGTGGCGCGCTATGATCCCGAAGGGTTGATGAACAGGCTGGCCTCGGTGCGCACTGCGCGGGATCGCGGCATGGTCGAAGTCGAGATGAGCCGCGTCTTTCTGAAATATGCCCGTGACATCCAGACCGGCATGCTGACCCCCAGATCAATCGATTCTGCCATTGTGCGCGAAGTGCCCTATCGTGACAGAACCTCCTATCTGACGGGGCTGAGCGCAGCCAAACCTGCGGCTTACTTCCGTTCCTTGCCGCCAACCAGCATGGAATATAACGCTCTGATCAAGGAAAAGGTCGCGATGGAGCGGCTGTTGCATTCGGGTGGCTGGGGCGCAACCGTGCCGGCAAAATCCCTGAAACCGGGGGAAAGCGGCAATGCGGTGATTGCCCTGCGCAACCGGTTGATTGCAATGGGTTATCTGGAACGGACCAATACCCGCGACTATGATGCAGATATGCAGGCGGCGGTGCAGCAATTCCAGATCGCACATGGGTTGAATGATGATGGTGTGGCGGGCGCTGCCACCATGAACCAGATCAATGTCGGCGTGGAAAAACGGCTGCAATCAGTCATGGTCGCACTGGAACGCGAACGTTGGTTCAACACAGAACGCGGCAAGCGCCATATTCTGGTGAACCTGCCGGATTTTTCCGCGAAGATCATAGATGACGACAAGCTGACGTTTTACACCCGTTCGGTGATCGGGGCCAATCGGGAAGACCGCCCGACGCCCGAGTTCTCGGATACGATGACACATATGGTGGTGAACCCCAGCTGGTATGTGCCGCGTTCTATTGTGACCAAGGAATATCTGCCCGCGCTCAAACGCAACCGGAATGCGGCCAGCCATATCGAGATCACCGACAGCCGTGGTCGCAAGGTGAATCGTGGTGCCGTTGATTTCTCGCGATATACCGAGCGGACCTTCCCCTTTGCGATGCGCCAGCCGCCCAGCAAATCCAATGCGCTGGGGTTGGTGAAGTTCATGTTCCCGAACAAATACAATATCTATCTGCATGATACGCCAGCCAAAAGCCTGTTCTCACGCGATGTGCGTGCCTTCAGCCACGGTTGCGTGCGTCTGGCCCAACCCTTTGATTTTGCATATGAACTCTTAAGTAAGCAGGAGGCAGATCCAAAGGGGTATTTTCAATCCGTATTGCGTTCGCGCAATGAAACCAAAGTGGAGCTGGACGAACCCGTGCCGGTGCATCTGATCTATCGGACGGCTGTGACCAATGCGCGGGGCCATACCGAATACCGTGCTGATGTCTATGGACGTGACGCCAAGATATGGAATGCGCTGTCACGTGCAGGGGTGGTCTTGGGCGCGGTTCAGGGGTAAATCTCGGGGCGCTGCCATAAGGGGTGCCCATGATGACTTACACTGTTGCACAGATTGCGAAATCACTGGGGGCAGAGGCCGCCGGTGACACATCCTTGGTGATCCGCCGCGCGGCTGAGCCGCAATCGGCGGGTGCTGACGATCTGGCTCTGGCGATGGATCCTAAATATGCCGAAGGGCTTTCCCAAGGGGCGGCTCGCGCTGCAATGTTGTGGCCGGGTGCCGATTGGCAGGCCATGGGCCTGACAGCGGCGATTTTCCCTGAACGTCCCCGATTTGCCATGTCCGGCATGACGCGGCTGATGGATAAAGGGCAGGGGTTTGGCACAGGCATTCACCCCTCGGCCATTATCGACCCTACTGCGGTTCTGGGTAAAGATGTAAGCGTCGGCCCGCTGGCGATCATCTCGGCAGGGGCACAGATCGGCGATGGATCCGTGATCGGGCCACATTGTTTTATCGGCATGGATGTGACTTTGGGCGCAAATGCCTATCTGCGTGAACAGGTCAGCATCGGCGCACGCGTTACCATTGGCATGCGGTGCATCATCCAGCCCGGCGCGCGGATTGGCGGCGATGGGTTTTCCTTTGTCACGGCGGAACCGTCAACCGTGGAATCCGCCCGCAAAACGCTGGGTGATCAGGGTGCCGCCGCCGCGCAACCCTGGATTCGTATTCATTCGCTGGGCAGTGTCACCATTGGCGATGACGTTGAAATCGGCATGGGCTGCACCATTGATTGCGGCACCATCCGCGACACGACAATCGGTAATAATACCAAGCTCGATAATCAGGTGCACATGGGCCATAACGTCAGCATTGGCGACAACTGTCTGATCTGCGGACAGGTCGGCATCGCGGGATCTGCCCGCATCGGCAATAACGTTGTCATGGCGGGACAGGTCGGCGTGAACGACAACATCTTTGTTGGGGACGGCGTAATCGCGGGGGGCGGCACCAAGTTGATGTCGAATGTGCCCGCTGGCCGCACCATGCTGGGCTATCCCGCGACGCAGATGGACAAGCAGGTGGATCTCTACAAGGCGCAACGGCGTTTGCCGCGACTTCTGCGCGAGGTGGCAGAGCTGCGAAAGGTGGTTTTCAAATCGGACAAGGACGACTAGATCAATCCTTAACGTGACCTGAGGACATGACCGAAACGAAGGACGGACCCATGAACATCACCGATCAAGTCATTGCCATCATTGCAGAGCAGGCCATGCTGGACCCAGAGGATGTCACGCTGGACAGCACATTGGAAAGCCTTGGCATCGACTCACTAGGGGTGGTCGAAAGCATCTTTGCCATCGAGGAAGCCTTTGACATCACAGTGCCTTTCAACGCCAATAACCCTGCCGAATCCGATTTTGATATCACTTCCGTGGCCAGTATCATTAAAGGCATCGAGCGGCTGAAAGCCGAACAGGGCTAGGCCGATGAAACGTGTGGTGATCACCGGTGCAGGGACGATCAATGCCTTGGGGCATTCCGTACCTGCGACCCTGCAAGCGATGCGCGATGGGGTTTGTGGCATCGGCCAACTGGCGTTTCGCGATGTTGAACGGCTGCAAATCCAGATTGGCGGACAGGTGCGCGGGTTCGAGGCAGAGGGGCGATATAACCGCCAGCAGATGTCGCTTTATGACCGTTTCACCCAATTCACATTGGCGGCAGCCAAAGAAGCCATCGCGCAATCCGGCCTGACGTTTTCGGGTGAACTGGCTGCGAAATCCGGTGTTGTTCTGGGAACCGCAGGTGGTGGTGTATCCACATGGGACGACAATTACCGTGCGGTTTATGAAGAGGGCAAAAACCGGGTGCATCCCTTTGTGGTGCCTAAGCTGATGAACAATGCGGCGGCCAGCCACGTCAGCATGGAATGGAACCTCAAGGGGCCGTCTTTCACCGTTTCCACTGCCTGCGCCTCCTCCAATCATGCTATGGCACAGGCGTTTTCCATGGTCCGCTCCGGCATGTCGCCAGCGATGATCACCGGCGGATCGGAATCCATGCTGTGTTTCGGTGGGGTCAAAGCATGGGAAGGGCTGCGCGTGATGAGCCGCGATGCCTGCCGTCCGTTTTCGGCCAACCGCAACGGCATGGTGCAGGGTGAAGGGGCCGGGATATTTGTGTTCGAAGAATACGACCACGCCCGTGCCCGTGGTGCGGACATCCTGTGTGAAGTTGTCGGTTTTGCCATGTCCTCGGATGCCAGCGATATTGTCATGCCGTCCAAGGCGGGGGCAGCCCGCGCCATGGCAGGGGCGCTTGAGGACGCGGGCGTGAGTCGTGAAGAGGTTGGCTATATCAACGCCCACGGCACCGGCACGGCGGCCAATGACAAAACCGAATGTGCAGCTGTGGCAGATGTCTTTGGGCCGCATGCAGATCAACTGATGATCTCTTCAACCAAAAGCATGCATGGCCATCTGATTGGTGGCACCGGTGCTGTCGAACTGCTGGCCTGCATCATGGCGCTGCGCGACGGGGTGATTGCACCGACCATCGGGTATGAAGAACCTGATCCCGAATGCGCACTTGACGTGGTCCCGAATGAAGCGCGGGAGGCAAAGATTTCGGTCGCGCTCAGCAATGCTTTTGCATTTGGCGGGATGAACGCGGTTATCGCCCTACGTAAAATCTGAAGGCAGCAACGCAAAAGGCCGCCCCGAAACCGGCGCGGCCTTTGTATTCTGACGATTATTTCCCGCTTACTGTTCGATCACGGACACTTTGTTATAGCTTGCTGTAAAGCCGCTCAACGACAGGCTGAGTTTGACCTGCTGGTCCGGTGCCAATGCGGGAATGATGGTGATCTCTGCCGCTTTACCACGTTTGAACGCAGAGATGTCCGCCGCGGTCAGCCCCAGTCGCGCGTAACATCCAACCGGGTTGCAGAAGGCATAAGGGTAGCGCCGCGCCTTGCCGCCATCGACAGCAATGGTCAACTGCTGGGGCAGGGAGGTTTCAAGAGGCACAACAATTGTGGCACCGGCTTCGGCCTTGCCGCCAGCAGGCAGGCGGAAAAGGGAGATTTCGGCAACCGGGGCACCCTGACCATCGTCCAGCAGTTGATACATCTGGCAGGGGTCGGTTTCAGCTTCGGTTTTGATACAGCGCATTTCCCATTCGCCGATCACTTCTTGCGTATAGGGTTTGCCCAGTTCCGGGTCGACTGATGCGTCCTCGCCAAGGCTCAACTGCTCTTCGACCTTGGGTGTTTCGGTGGTTTGCGGTGTTGCCTCTTCGGTGGTGGTCGCGGTCTGCGCCAGTACCGGCAGCGGCGCCATTACGGCGAGGGCGGCACAAAGGGGCAGTGCGGTGAAAAACTTGCTCATGTCAATTCCACGTTTGTTACTTTCGCGCCATCTATCATGCCGCATCGGCAATGTCAGCGTCGATCCACAATAATTTGACCCGCGCGAGGCTGAAAACCGCCGACATTGAATTATGTCTGGCGACCCCCAGAATCGGAGAAAGGGACCGCTATGCGTTCCCTTTCCCAATCTTCTCTCCCCGTCGGACTAGGCCGACTTATGCCGAGACGTTACGAAAGCTATGCAAATCGGTCAACAGTTTAATTATTGTTTGAAATCAGCGAATTAGTTAATTTTATGAAATGAAATCCGATCAATACGCGGTTTCGGTTGCTGAATACCACGGTGGATGGCTGATTTTCGCGGCTGATTGAGCCAATCGCCGACAAGCTGTTTCACAAGTCAGGCCAGGGACTGATGACATTACCTGACAAAACCCGAGATCGCCCTCAAAGACATGGCCCATAAAAAGGACCGCACCCAAAGGCGCGGCCAGTCTGACAGGGAGGAAGTGTCACCAGCGCTAAAGGACATAAGCCCCGGTGACAGAATGACTATGGCGCCGAGAGGTTAACTAAGTATGCTAATCTTCGGGCGATATGCCCGGAAAACGTCAGATGCTGCGTGATAAACCGCTTCAATTTTCAGAAATGCCGGTGAAACAGGCTGGATCTGGCGTTAGGACGATGGACGACCAACTTAAATAACACGGCCTGAGAGGACGATTTGTGACGCAGGACATCTTTATTGGAGGGGGGGGCGAAAACTATGCCACCCAGCAATTTCTTGATCTCGGCTATGCCAACCGCCATGGGCTGATCGCGGGGGCCACGGGAACCGGCAAAACTGTCACATTGCAAATTCTGGCAGAGGGGTTCTCTGCCGCCGGGGTGCCGGTGTTCCTGTCTGACGTAAAGGGTGACCTATCCGGCCTGGCTAAATCCGGCTCTGCGGATCACAAACTTCACGGCCCCTTTACCAGCCGCGCGGATACCATCGGCTTTGACAGCTTTGCCTATGATGCCTTTCCTGTGACCTTCTGGGATCTGTTTGGCAAACAGGGACATCCGGTGCGCACCACCGTATCCGAAATGGGGCCCTTGCTGCTTTCCCAGCTTCTGGGGCTGACAGAGGCCCAGGAGGGCATCCTGAACATCGCCTTTCGCGTGGCGGATGAAGACGGGCTGCCGCTGCTTGATCTCAAGGATTTGCAGGCCTTGCTGGTCTGGATTGGCCAGAACGCAAAGGAACTTGCCCTGCGTTATGGCAATGTGTCTTCAGCCTCCGTGGGGGCGATCCAACGGCGATTGCTGGTGTTGGAAAATCAGGGGGCGAATGATCTCTTTGGTGAACCGGCATTGGCGCTTGATGACCTGATGCGCTGTTCGGAGGACGGGCGCGGGGTGATCAACATTCTTGCTGCTGATCAGCTGATGGGCTCCCCGAAGCTCTATGCCACTTTCCTGCTTTGGCTGCTCTCCGAACTCTTCGAAGAACTGCCCGAGGTTGGCGACCCCGACAAACCCAAACTGGTCTTCTTCTTTGACGAGGCACATCTGCTGTTTGATGATGCGCCCAAAGCCTTGGTCGACAAGGTTGAACAGGTCGCACGCCTGATCCGTTCCAAAGGGGTTGGCGTCTATTTCATCACGCAAAATCCAGCAGATGTGCCTGATGATATCCTTGGCCAGCTGGGCAACCGCGTGCAACACGCGCTGCGCGCCTTTACTGCCAAAGACCGCAAGGAATTGCGTATGGCGGCGGAAACCTACCGCGAGAATCCGCGTTTCGACACCGAAGAAGCGATCCGCGAGGTCGGCGTGGGCGAGGCTGTCACTTCTTTCCTGCAAAAGAAAGGTGTGCCGGGGATTGTGGAACGCACATTGATCCGCCCGCCATCCTCCCAGCTTGGCCCGATTACGACAATGGAACGTACCGAAGTCATGGCCGCCTCACCGATGTCGGGAAAATACGACACCCGTCTAGATCGCAATTCTGCCTTTGAAATATTGCAAAAACGCGCCGAACAGGCGGCGAAAGAAGCCGCAGACGCAGAAGAAAAAGCCGAAGCTGCCGAAACACCCGCACTGCGTGAATTCAACAGTGCAAGGCGTTATGCTGGCAAGGGTGTGACCCGCTCCACCTCACGACGTCCGCAGCGAAAATCCCAGGAAGGATTCGGTACTGCGATGGCCAATGTGGTGATGAAGGAACTCAAAGGCACCACCGGCCGCCGCATCGTGCGCGGCATCCTTGGCGGCCTTTTCAAAGGGCGCTGAATTAAACAAGGGGCGCGGGATACACTCCCACGCCCCTCTTTTTCGCCCTATATACTGTCCGCACTCCCGGAGCCCACCGCCCGTTGGCGATGGCGCGCCTATTTTTCGGGGATCAATCCGCGCGGGCTGAACCGCAGCACCAAGAGCAAGACCATACCCATGGTCAACAGCCGCATATGCGCGGCGCTTTCGATCAGATGGTCCTTGAGGGGCGAACCTTCGGCCATGCCTGCCGTGATTGTGTTCATCAGCCAAAGCCCCATCGGTTCCACCTGCACCCAGAGGAACCAAATCAGGAACCCACCCAGCACAGCACCCAGATTGTTCCCCGATCCACCAACGATTACCATCACCCAAATCAGGAAGGTGAAACGCAGCGGCTGATAAGTGCCCGGGGTCAACTGCCCGTCAATTGTGGTCATCATCGCCCCGGCAATGCCACAGATCGCGGAACCCAGAACAAAGACCTGTAAATGTCGCGCGGTCACATCCTTGCCCATGGCTTCGGCGGCAACCTCATTGTCGCGGATGGCGCGCAGCATCCGGCCCCAGGGCGAATGCAAGGCACGCTGTGACATCCACATCAGCAAAAGCAGCACAGCCGCAAACAACAGGATATACAGCATTTTCACATAAAGCGTGGACCCTTCCACCGGGTCGAAGCCCAGATTGGCAGCACGTTCCACAAAGGCGGGATTGTTTTGCAGATCAATCTCATAGGGAACCGGGCGGGGCACACCAATCACGTTTTTTACGCCGCGCGTCAGCCAGTCTTCGTTCTTCATGACTGCAATGATGATCTCGGCAATGCCCAGGGTTGCAATGGCCAGATAGTCAGAGCGCAGGCCAAGTGCCGTCTTGCCAATGACCCAGGCCGCAGCCGCCGCAAACAAGCCGCCCACAGGCCAGGCCAGAAGCACCGGCAGGCCCAGCCCCCCCAGATAGCCGGTCTGCGCCGGGTTGATCTCTTCAATCCGCGCCACAGATGGATCGAGCAGCGCACGGAAGATAAAGAACCCCGCGACCAGCACCGCAATCACCGACAGATTACGCATCCAGCCGCCTTGCATCCGGCGCATGATCACAATCGCCAGCACAATGGTGCCCGCCCCCATCAAAAGGGCCACGATCACGCCAACACCACCGGCAGCAAAAGCGCCTTCGGTGGGGGGCATCCCGATCAGCACCGCGGCCAGACCGCCAAGGGCAACAAACCCCATGATGCCCACATTAAACAGCCCGGCAAAACCCCATTGCAGGTTCACACCCAAGGCCATGATGCTGGAAATCAGACCCATGGCAATGATCAGCAAGGCCGAGTTCCAGCTTTGCTGAAAGCCCACAAAAAGGATCAAGACGGCGATGACGCCAAATAACAGTGTATTTCGTACGGTCTCGGTCATACGGATTGCCCCTTGAATAGGCCGGTTGGTTTGAACAGCAATACAATGAGAAGGATCACAAAACTGACGGCAAACTTGTAATCCGTGCTGAGAAGTTGCACGAGGCCGCTTGGCTCAAGGCTTTCCGGCATCAGATAGACCAGAATTTTCTTCCACGCATAGGTGATCGTGACTTCGGAAAAGGCGATGACAAAACCACCCGCAATGGCCCCCAGTGGGTTGCCCAGACCACCAACAATGGCACTGGCAAAGATCGGCAGCAGCAATTGGAAATAGGTGAAGGGTTTGAACGATTTGTCCAAGCCGTAAAGCACCCCAGCAATGGTCGCGAGCGTCGCCACAATCATCCATGTGATCATCACCACCCGTTCAGGGTTGATGCCCGACAGCAGCGCCAGATCCTCATTGTCTGAATAGGCGCGCATCGATTTGCCGGCCCGCGTCTTGTTCAGGAACCAGAACAGCAGGGCCACAACGATGATGGCGGTGACAATGGTGATGCCTTGTGTGGTTTTGAACGACAGCCCTTCCGCGAGGCCCGTGGCTTTTTTGAAATCCCGTGCCGAGATGATAAACCGTTCCCCATCAAAGAAGTTCTGGTCATCGGCCCCGATGATGAACCGCGTTACCCCGTTGTAGATAAAGGTGATGCCCAGTGAAACGATCACCAGAATAACCGGCTTGGCCTTTTTCACCCGATAAAACCGATAGACCGTGCGGTCGGTGAACAGCAGCAGGCCAATGGTGAACAGGATGCCGAAAGGCAGGGCGAGCAGCGCCGTGGGCAGTGGCCCCAGCGAGATGCCCCAGGACTGGAACAGCCAGGTCATCAGAACCGTCGCCATCGCCCCCATAGCCATGGTGTCGCCATGGGCAAAGTTGGAAAACCGCAGGATGCCATAGACCAGCGTGACGCCCAATGCGCCAAGGGCCAGCTGCGATCCATAGGCCACGCCGGGGATAAAGACGTAGTTCAGGAAAGCAATAAGTGCGTTGAGAAGATCCATTATTCTGTCACCTCGCAGGACCCGACCTGGGATATGACACCCAGAGGATTTTCGTCGAAAATTTGTGTTTGAACAGCACGCCCATCAGGGAAAACGGCAACCAGCTGTACGTTCAATTCCCCGCCCAGACGGCTGAGGAAATAGCGCGTACCGTCTTCACCCGTTAGTTCCACGGTGCCAGAGGCTTTGGTTGCGATCAATTTTTCAGGGGTGGCTTCGGTCACCAATGCAAGGGCAGAGCGGGGATCAGAGGTGGTGACCCCTGTGCCGCTGTCCTTGACCAGTTTCGCAAAATCGCATTCGATCCTGAAACCGGCGTCCTGTGCCTGTGCGGCGACCGCAAGGCCGGCCAGCAGGCCGGCGCATATAAATATCCGCATTCTCAGCCCCCCAAAAACGATTTGCGCACTTCAGGATCAGCCAACAATTCCTTGCCGGTCCCGGTATAGGCATTTGCGCCTTGCACCAGAACATAACCTTTGTCTGCAATCTCAAGCGCTTGGCGGGCGTTCTGTTCCACCATCAGAATAGGGATGCCGGTGCGGGCCACCTCGATGATCCGGTCAAACAGCTCGTCCATCACAATTGGCGAGACACCCGCCGTTGGCTCATCCAGCATCAGAACCTTGGGTTGGGTCATCAGCGCACGGCCCACGGCAACCTGCTGTCGCTGCCCACCGGACAGTTCACCCGCAGGCTGGAACCGTTTGTCTTTCAGGATTGGAAACAGATCGTAAACCTGCGCCATTGTGTCGGAGAAATCATCGGTGCGGATAAACGCACCCATCTCAAGGTTCTCTTCCACCGTCATTGAGGTAAAGATGTTAGAGGTCTGCGGCACAAAGCCCATGCCTTTGGCCACACGGTCCTGTGGGGAAAGATCGGTGATGTCCTCGCCGTCCAGCCGCACGTGGCCCTTGCGCATGTCAAGCATGCCAAAGACCGCTTTCATGCCCGTCGATTTGCCTGCGCCATTGGGGCCGACAATCACCGCAATCTCGCCCTTGTCTACAGCAATGGTGCAGTCATGCAGGATGTCCGGTCCCTGACCGTATCCTGCGGTCATGCCATCACCAATCAGGAAGGGCCCGCCGGGGGCGGCAAAACTGGTGCCGCTGCGTTGTGGAATTTCAGAGCCCATGCCCTTGGGGTTGCCAATCGACAGATCTTTGTTGCCGCGGTCGCCATACGGATCGCTCATGCTACGCGTCTCTTTTCTTGAGTATCGTAAGGAAATGACGAGGGCGGGTCATGCGCCCACCTTGTCCTTGTTCTTCAGGCCAGTGCCCAGATAGGCCTCGATCACCTGTTCATTGGCCTTGATTTCGGCAAGGGTGCCCTGCGCCAGAACCCGGCCTTCGGCCATACAGATGACCGGATCACACAGGCGGCCAATGAAATCCATGTCGTGTTCAATGACAACAAAGGTGTAACCGCGTTCCTTGTTCAGACGGATGATCGCGTCGCCAATGGTGTTGAGCAGCGTGCGGTTCACACCGGCACCAACCTCATCAAGGAACACGATCTTGGCATCCACCATCATAGTACGCCCCAGCTCAAGCAGCTTTTTCTGCCCGCCGGAAATCTGCCCGGCTTTCTGATGTGTCAGATGTTCGATTGTCAGGAACTCCAGCACCTCATCGGCTTTTGCCTTGAGTGCGCGTTCCTCATCCGCGATGCGTTTGCGACCAAACCATGTGTTCCACAGGGTTTCGCCCGATTGGCCGCCGGGCACCATCATCAGGTTTTCGCGGCAGGACATGGAGTGAAACTCGTGCGCGATCTGAAAGGTCCGCAGCAGCCCCTTGTGAAACAACGTATGTGGCGGCAGGCCTGAAATGTCCTCGCCATCCATATAGACTTTGCCGCTGGTGGGATTAAGAACGCCTGCGATCACATTGAAAAGTGTGGTCTTTCCCGCGCCGTTAGGTCCGATCAATCCGGTGATCGACCCGCGATCAATCGACAGGCTGGCTCCATCCACCGCATGGAAACCGCCAAAATGCTTGTGCAGATCGTCAACGACGATCATGTGCTCATCCGAGTGCACCATATGTAACTTCCCCGTTTGCGCCACGTTGGGCGCTGATCTTTTCGATCTTATATATGCAGATACAGCCCGCCCAAGGGCAGGCTGTATCCAAGTGTTCCAGTTGGCTTATTTCATGCCAATTGTTTCGTTCTTCCCGTCTTTGACCTCGATCATACGGTAAGTACCCGCTGATTCACCGGGGCCGATCAGTTCAACCGCAGAAGCACCAACATAGTCGATGTCTGTGCCGGCTTTGATCAGCTCAAGCGCTTTGCCCAGATCGCCGGGATAGATCTTTTCACCGGGCGCGTTGGCAACGTTCAGGATTTCATCCTTATAGTCAGCCGGATCGGTCGAGTTGGCCGCTTGCATGGCCAGCAGGAACAATGCCGCTGCGTCATAGGACTCTGGTGTGTAAGGCGATGTCGCATCAAATGCGCCGTCGACCATTTTGACCAGATTGTCGATGCCGTCACCCTGTGAGCCTGCGATCTGGCCGTAAGAGCCGTTCAGGTCAGGACCGATGGTTTTCGGCAGGTTTTCACCAATCATGCCACCGGGCAGGCCGAATGTTTCCCACGCGCCCGCGTCCAGCGCGGATTTGATGATGCCCGCACCACCTTGGTCAAGGTAGCCCGCAACAACCAGCAGATCACCACCGGCAGATGCCAGTGCGCCAACTTCGGCGGAATAGTCGGCTTTGCCGTCTTCATGCGCCGCTACGATGGTGACTTCGCCACCAACCGCTTTGAATGAGGATTCAATCGCGTCAGCCAGACCCTTGCCGTAGTCGTTGTTGGTGTAGGTCAAGGCGATGGATTTCACGCCACGCTCAACCAGAATCTCCGCCATGACTTCGCCTTCACGGGCGTCGGATGGGGATGTGCGGAAGAACAAGCCGTTGTCTTCCATGGTGGTCAGGCCGGGGGAGGTTGCGGAGGGAGAAATCATCACCATGCCGTTTGGAATGGCGACGTTCTGCAATACCGCACCGGTCACGCCGGAACAATCTGCGCCGACAAGGCCGCTGACGCCTTCCGCGATCAGACGTTCGGCAGAAGCAACCGCCATACCGTTGTCGATACAACCGGAATCAGCGCGCACAGAGGTGACCTTGGCCCCATCCATGAACATACCGCTGTCGGTGACTTCTTTCATTGCCATTTCGGCACCCGCAGACATCGGGCCGGTCAGCGATTCAATCGGGCCGGTAAAGCCGAAGATCACGCCAAGTTTGACTTCTTTGGCGTGGCCGTCAGCCATTGCGCCCGTTGCAACCAGAGCCGCAGCCGTTGTGGCCATAAGCATCTTTTTCATGTGGTAACTCCCTTGTTGGAACTTGATGTTCGCAAAAGAGCGTAAGCGGCACCTGTTGAAAAGAAAAGGTGTTTTTCCTCAACAGAAGCGACATGCGGGGGGCAGGATTAGGTTTGCCGTGGCGTTTTTTAGCTGCCTAAGTCATATTTCCTGAAATCAGGTTTTCGAACAGGAGAAATATCATGAAATTCGATGTGAAATTGCCAAATGTCCTCGGGGCAGCCTGTTTTCTGATTTTGACGGCTCTTCCGGCGGCAAGCCAGAGAAATTGGACAGTCGCGCCCGTTGCGCGTGGGCTGGACACACCTTGGGCGGTGGCACCCTTGCCCGAAGGGGGGGCTTTGATCACTGAAAGAGGGGGGACGTTGATTCACGCCGTTGGTGGTGAAAACACCAAGGTCACCGGCGTGCCGAGGGTGGCGGCAAACGGGCAGGGTGGCTTGCTGGACATCACCTTGGCCAATGATTTTGCTCGCAGCCGCATGGTTTACCTGACCTATGCCAAGCGCCAGCCCGGGGGCGGCAGCGGCACAGCCCTAAGCACCGCGGTTTTCCCGACGGGCGCACGCAAGCTGCAAAATCTGCAAGAGATATTTGCAATGAAACCGGGCAGCCGGGGCGGGCGTCACTTCGGCAGCCGCGTGGTTGAGGCGCGGGACGGGAACCTGTTCATGACCATCGGCGACCGTGGCGACCGGCCAGCGGCGCAAGATCTGACCCGCCACAACGGTGCTGTCATCCGTGTCGGCCGTGATGGCAGTATCCCGCGCGACAATCCCTTTGTGCAGGGCGGCGGTTTGCCTGAAATCTGGTCCTATGGGCATCGCAACCCGCAAGGGGCGGCGCTTGATCTGGCAGGTAACCTTTGGGCGTCGGAACATGGCGCGCGCGGCGGTGATGAGGTGAACGCTGTAAAACGGGGCGCAAACTTTGGCTGGCCGGTGATTTCTTACGGGCGTCACTATTCTGGGGCGAAAATCGGCGAGGGCACAGCGAAGGCGGGGATGGAACAGCCTGCATTTTACTGGGATCCTTCCATCGCCCCCTCCGGTTTGCTCGTCTATTCCGGCAAGATGTTCCCGGATTGGAAGGGTGATATTTTTGTGGGCTCGTTGAAATACGATTATATCAGCCGGTTATCCGGTTCGCCTTTGCGCGAGGTCGAACAGATCAAAACGTCAGAAACAGGTCGTGTGCGCGATATCGTCGAGGCGGCGGATGGATCCATCTGGTTTATTTCGGTCAGCGATGGGGCGGTGTACCGGATCGCCAGATAAAATCGTCACCATCACCGTTAAACGGGGCCTTGATCAATGTTGACAATGTGGATGTCATTATGACATCTACATTGTCATGAATGATGCCAAACAACTTTATACACTTTTGTGGATGTCGCGGCCTTTGATGCAGGCAACGGAGGCCGTTGTGGAAAGCGGGCTTGAGGGGACCGGGCTGACCGTCCGAACCCGCGCTGTTCTGGAGATCCTGTTGGCAAACGGTGCGGCAACGGTCCCCGAACTTGCCAATAAGCTGGAGATAAAGCGCCAATACGTTCAACTGATGGTGAATGAGACCCTCGCGGAGGGGTTAACCAGTAAGCAGCCCAACCCGCGCCACAAGCGCTCCACCATGATTGCCTTGACGGAAAAAGGTCGTGCGCTGGTTGAGGCGGCGGTTGGGCGTGAAATGGCGCTTGTCAGCTCGATTGGCGCAGAGGTCGACCCGGGGGATGTTGAAGCCGCCCTGAAGGTGGTCACAAGCCTGATCGAAAAACTGAAATCAGAAATAGGAGATACCTAAGATGTTCTGGATCATTCCCGCTTTGGCCGCGCTTGGCGTCCTTCTTTGGTTTATCAATGGCATTCGCAAGATCGGTGCCGTCAGTGCGGGTGATCCCATTGGCGCAAGGGCCGGAACAGCCTTGCTACTGGTTGATCTGCAAACCGTCTTTTGGGACGCCGGATATTTCACCGAGGCGGATAAGGACGAGGCGAAACGTCAGGTACTGGCAGAGGTTGATGCCGCGCGGGCAAATGGCATGCCGGTGATTGCGCTGCGTCAGGAATGGTCGATTCCCTCGACCAAAGCTGTGGCCAAGCTGCTGATGAAAGGTCAGGCGGTTGCGGGTACCACAGGCACAGAATTGGCAGCGCCATTTAAGGATGTGGCTGATCACATTCTGGTAAAACGTGTGCAGGACGGGTTTGAAACCAAGGAGCTTGACCGGGTTCTTGAAGAGCTGGACGTTGGCAAATTGCGAATTGTCGGGCTGGATGCAAATTATTGCGTTGCAAAGACCGCACTTGCTGCGCGGCACCGGGGATATGAGGTTGAGATTGTCCGGGCAGGCGTCTTGTCAGCGGATCAGAAGGGGGCGGAGAAAACCTTTGACATGCTGCGCGCGAAACAAGTGGCTGTTTGCTAGGGCAATCGGGGCCCGAGGGGCCGCTGTATCAGAGCCCAAAGGATAAACCGCCAAAGGGTCACCTTGTTTCGCAAGGTGACCCTTTGGCTTTAAGGTGCGGGTAACCTGTCCATATTGGGACAGCTGCCATAGCTATCGTTTCTAAATTGACAGCCGCGCGGCATGAGACCCGCGCTCGCGGTATGGGGTCGTTTCATAATGCGCCCGGTAGCATTTGGAGAAATGCGACGGAGAGGCAAAGCCGCAGGCTAGAGCCACGTTGATCACGCTCATATCGGTCTGCATCAACAGGTTGCGCGCCTTTTGCAGGCGCAGTTCCATATAATAGCGTTTGGGAGAGCGGTTCAGGTAACGGCGGAAGAGCCGTTCCAGCTGGCGCGTGGACATGCCGACATCCTTGGCCAGCAGCGAGGGGCTGATCGGTTCCTCGATGTTGTTTTCCATCATCTGAATGACCTGTGACAGCTTGGGATGGCGCACTCCGATGCGGGTCGGGACGGACAGGCGCTGGGTATCCTGATCGGTGCGGATGGATGAATAGATCAGCTGATCCGCCACAGCATTGGCCAGTTCCTCGCCCTGATCATCGGCAATCAGTTTCAGCATCAGATCAATCGATGACGTGCCACCGGCAGTGGTCAGCCGGTTGCCATCCACCACAAAGACCGATTTGGTCAGGTCAACCTCTTGAAATTCCTCGGCAAAGCTGTCCTGATTTTCCCAGTGGATGGTTGCGCGTTTGCCGTCCAGAAGACCGGCCTTGGCCAAAGTATAGGCCGCCGTACACAAGCCGCCCACAACCAGCCCTTTGCGGGCCTCGCGGCGCAGCCAGCCCAGTACCTTTTTGCTGGTCGCGTCCTGCACGTCCATACCGCCGCAGACCAGAATTGTGTCATCCCGCAGCAGTTCACCCAGATCATCGTCCAGCTGAAACACCGATCCGGCCGAACAGGATATGGTTTCGCCACCTTCACCCATCGCGATCCAGGTATAGACGGTCTTGCCTGCCATCCGGTTGGCGATCCGCAGGCTATCGACCGCTGTGGCAAAACACAGCAGACTGAACTGATCCAGCAAGACAAAAACGAACCGGCGCGGTTTTTCAGTATCGATTGGAACGCGGGTGGCAGAGAGGGGTGCGGACATAGAGCGTCCTTCGATGGAAGTGGAAACGATGCCCAAAAACGAAATTGCATTTGAACCTGACCGGAACCCTGCCCATGGTCAAAGGGCGGCGTCAAGAGGTCGTAAATGGGTTCTGGTCACTGCGCACTGTGTTTTGTATAGAAAAGACCTTGAGAGCGCTGACAGTCAGCGCTTTGACCGGAGAAATGACCATGACCAAGTGGAGTAAATCAAGCTGGCGCAATAAACCGCGAATCCAGATGCCTGACTATCCTGATCAAGCGGCCCTGAATGCCGTAGAGGCACAGCTTGCACGTTATCCACTCTTGGTTTTTGGCGGCGAGGCGAACCGGCTGAAGCGGCATCTTGCAGCAGCGGGACGCGGCGAAGCATTCCTGTTGCAGGGCGGCGATTGCGCTGAAAGCTTTGAGCAGTTCAGCTCGGATGCGATTCGTGACACTTTCAAAGTGCTGTTGCAGATGGCGATTGTCTTGACCCATGGTGCCAAGGTGCCGGTGATCAAGCTGGGCCGGATGGCTGGCCAATTTGCGAAACCGCGCTCGGCAAATACCGAAACCGTCGATGGTGTGGAACTGCCCAGCTACCGCGGTGACATCATCAACGATCTGGATTTCACCGCCGATGCGCGCATTCCGAATCCGGAGAAAATGCTGCGCGCCTACACGCAGGCGGCGGCCACGCTGAACCTGTTGCGGGCATTCTCGACTGGTGGTTACGCCGATGTGCATCAGGTACATGGCTGGACGCTGGGCTTTACCGATGGGGAAAAGGCCGCGAAGTACCGGGAGATTGCCAACCGGATTTCCGATACGCTTGATTTCATGTCCGCCGCCGGTGTGAATTCCGACACCGCGCATACGCTGCAATCGGTGGAATTCTATACCAGCCATGAATCGCTGTTGCTGGAATATGAAGAGGCGCTGTGCCGTCAGGACAGTATGACCGGCAAATGGCTCGCGGGGTCCGGCCATATGATCTGGATCGGCGACCGCACACGTCAGCCGGATGGCGCACATGTGGAATTTGCTTCGGGTGTGATGAACCCGATTGGCCTGAAGTGCGGACCCAGCATGACAGCCGAGGATCTGAAACTGCTGATGGCCAAACTGAACCCGCAAAACGAAGAGGGGCGTCTGACCCTGATCGCGCGTTTCGGTGCCGGGGCGGTGGGGGATAACCTGCCTCGTCTGATCAAAACGGTACAGGAAGAAGGGGCCAATGTGGTCTGGACCTGTGACGCGATGCACGGCAACACGATCAAATCCTCGACCGGCTACAAAACGCGGCCTTTCGAATCCGTGCTGCGCGAAGTCCGCGAGTTCTTTGGCGTGCATGCGGCAGAGGGCACAGTCCCCGGCGGTGTGCATTTCGAGATGACAGGGCAGGATGTGACCGAATGCACCGGTGGCGTGCGTGCCGTCTCTGACGAGGATTTGTCAGATCGCTATCACACGGCCTGCGATCCGCGCCTGAACGCCAGCCAGTCGCTTGAACTGGCCTTCCTTGTTGCGGAAGAGTTGAGCGCCCGCCGGGACCAGCAGCGCGCGCAAGCTGCCGGATAACGCCAGCCGTTTTTTTGGAAAAACAAAAGCCGCCGAAGACCCCTTCGGCGGCTTTTCTCATCTCTCGGTGTAAGACGTCAGAGGGTTTTACGCCTCTATCAGTGCATTGGCACAATCGACTATTTTACAAGCTCGCCCAGAATCCGATGTAGCAGATCGGCATTCTCAACCCCGATCTTATCCAGGATTTCGTCATCTTCGAGTCTGGCTTGTTCGCGAATTTGACCAACACGTTTCTGTCCCAGATCGGTAAGCACAAGGTTCACCTGCCTTTGATCAATGCTGGCCATACGGCGGTGCACGATGCCATCAGAGACCATACGATCCACTAGTTTTGTCAATGTGGGCGGGTTCATCAGCACCGCTTCGGCAAGATCGCCCATTGTCATGTCTGTTCCACTCTCAAGAATTTCCATCACCCGCCAGGCCTCAACCTGAACGTTAAATTCCTTCAATCTCCTGCTGAGTGACCCATGCACTTTGCGATGCGCTGTTGCGAGTGAATAGGACAAATAGGATTGAACAGGGTTTGATTTTGACATTGCAGCTCTGATCCTCTGGTGGTTGTGGATAGAAATAGTTGACTTGGAAAGTATTTTCAATGCACTTTGGCAGTCATGTTGGCCGCTTCTAACACATCCTCAATCGGTCCAAGCTTGTCCAAGGTGATCGTGCCGAGCGAGCTCAGTGAGATCGAGGGCAAGCTTGCGGACTTTCCGCGAGGCACGTTTCGTATCGGGTTGCTGATCCCAATGTGTGGTTCTGCAGGGCTTTGGGCACCTTCCTGTATCTCAAGCGCGCAGGTGGCCGTTGCGCAGTTGAATGCGAAAGACGGGATAAACGGTCGCCCGATAGAGTTGATCATGATTGATTCAGCACTTGAGGCGCAAACCCCGGTCGAGGAAGTCATCAACTCTCTGATTGAGGTTCGCGCGATTGATGCGATTGTCGGCATGCATATCAGTGCCGTGCGTCAGAACCTCAGCAAGATTGTGCGCCAACGCGTGCCTTATATCTATACGCCGCTCTATGAAGGGGGGGAGAATACCAAGGGTATTTTCGCCATCGGCGACACGCCGGACCGTCAACTCGGGCCGGCACTTGAACATTTCTGCAATGATATGAACATCAAGAACTGGGCACTTGTCGGCAATGATTATGTGTGGCCACGTTCATCCAATACCTATGCCGCAGAAAAACTCTCGCAGATGTCTGCCCGGATCTCGTTTGAAAAATATATGCCCTTCGGGGTGAACGACATGTCCGGGCTTGTTGCAGAGATTGCTGAAACCGACGCCGAGGCGGTATTGATTTCGCTGGTTGGGCAGGATGCCATCACCTTCAACCGCGCCTTTGGTGAGGCGGGGATGCATGAACGCATGATCCGGTTTTCATGTGCGATTGAGGAAAATGGTCTGTTAGCAAGTGGAGAGGACAACCTTAAAGAGCTCTACTCGGCCTCATCATACTTCGGGGCGCTGTCGACACCTGAAAACGAAAACTTCCGTGAAAGGTATTATGCGATTCATGGAGAAACCGCGCCGGCCTTGAATTCGCTTGGCCAGTCTACCTATGAAGGTGTGCAGTTCCTTGCAGGTCTCATGACCATGCATAAAGACGACTGGAGCGACAAGGACAGTCGTTGCTCAGGCGCGATCAGCTTCGACTCTGTTCGACGTCCCAACAAGGCGGAACAGCCGCTTGGTGTGGCACCTATTTATCTGGCGAAAGCGGATGGTGCCCTATTCAGGATCATTAAAAAACTATAATTTCAGATAGTTAAGTATTTTATTTGAATTGGAAAATAAAATACTTGAATTGGAAACAAAACTCGGCAAGCCTAAGTGAAAGGGACTTGTTGCCACACTGATGAGCGCGATCCCAAATTCTTGTCTGCTTGGGAGGGTAGCTTTGATCTGGGTTTTTTCCATCATTGTGTTGGCCATTGTCATCTTGCTTGGCATTTGGTTTCTCCAAAAATTTTATGCAAAAGCCACGCTGAACTCCGCTTTGGTACGGACCGGCCTCGGTGGTCGGAAAGTTGTGTTAAACGGCGGCTGCATCGCCCTTCCAATTCTGCATCAGGTGCAGCGTGTGATGATGGGGGCAGTGACATTCTCAGCCGAACGCAAAGGCCGCGAGGGCTTGCTGACCGAAGATCAGCTGCGCGCGGATGTTGCGATGGAGTTTGAATTCCGGGTGGAAGGCACTGATGAGGCCGTGGCAACCGCCGCTCAGGCATTGGGGTCGAGGGTGGAGCGGGGTGGTGATGCCATCGAAGAGCTTTTGAATGGCTCTTTGCTCGATGCGATGCAGAATGCGGCGGCAACGCGGTCCCTTGATGCGCTGCATTCGAACCGCGCAAGTTTCACATCAGAAGTCGAAGCCGCAGTGGCAAAAAAAGCGGCGCAATTTGGTCTGTCACTTATTTCGGCATCTTTGATTCGTGTTGATCAAAGTGATCTGTCACAGTTGGACGAGCAAAACGCATTTGCTGCCAAAGGTTTGCGGCGTCACGCAGAACTTGTTTCGGAACAACGCCGCGCGCGGGTTCGTATCGAGACCGAAACCGATATCGCGGTGCGGGAAAGCGGCCTTGCCAAACATCAGCGTCAGCTGGAAATCGACCGTACAGAGCGCGAGGCAACAATTGCGCAACAGGAAACCATCGAGCGGCTTGAGGCAGAATCGCGCGCCAAAAAAGAAGCGGCAAAATCGGAAGCCGACCTTCTGATCGAACAGCAAAGGCTGACGTCTTTGAAACGTATCGAAGCTGAAAAGGTCGCCAATGACGAAGCGTTGCGCCGTACCGAAATGGCCGCGATCCTTGCACTGGAAGAAACCAAGATCGCAAATGATACGAAGCTGGCGCAATTGCGCACTGCGGAATTCAAGACACAGGCTGCCGAGGAAACGGCGCGGGTTGCGGTGCTTTTGGCAGCCGAAGATGTTCAGGCACAGAAAGAAAGAGCCGTAGCCCGCCGTGAACATGAGACGGCCGGATTGAAGCTGGCCAAAGAAATCGAACTGAGCACTGCACAGGCCAAGAGCGATGCCGAGACATTGGCCCTTAAAACCAAAGCAGAGGCCGAAGCCGCCAAAACGCTGGCTGCTGCTGAACTGGCGAAATCCGAAGCTGCTGCGAAGGGTAAGACTGCTCTGATCGAGGCAGAAAACACCATGAGCGATGCACTTGTCGGAATGCGCTTGGAAGAAAAGCGGCTCGACCGGATGCCGGAGATCATGACGCAGATGATGAAGCCGGTGGAAAAGATCGACTCGATTAAAATCAACCATATCGGCGGGACAGGCATGCAGGCAGGGCCATCGGGGGAGGGCAGCAGTGACAGCGCCTTTGGCTCTGCAATGGATCAGATCCTGGGCATGGCCGTCCGTTTGCCCGCGATGAAGCAGATGGGAGAGGAAATCGGCCTTGATTTCGATCCGAATATTGCTGGCCGCACAGCCGATTACGCCAATCGCATCAAGGCGAAAGACGACAAAAAATAAACGATGCAATCAACAGAGCATGGTGGGGAGCCATGCGTGGAGGGAAATATGACTACATTCAATCGACGTAAATTTCTGGGAACAGGCGCTGCATTGTCCGGTGCCGCCATGTTGCCAAGCTTCGCACTGGCTGCTGATGCCATCAAATTGGGGTCCATTCTGGATACTTCCGGCCCTTTTGACGCCTATGGCAAACCGATGGACATGGCGATGCGTCTGGCGGTGAGCCAGATCAACGCTGACGGTGGTTTGCTGGGCAAGCAGGTCGAAGTTGTTTCCTATGACACGCAGTCGGACATGGCGCTTTATACGCAATATGGCCAACAGATTACGCGACAGGATCAGGTTGACGTGGTCCATGGCGGTATTCTGTCCGCCTCCCGCGAGGCGATCCGTCAAACCATGCGCAGGTCGCAAACGCTCTACTTTTATAACGTGCTTTACGAGGGTGGTGTCTGTGATCGCAATATCTTTATCAACGGTGTGACACCAGCGCAGCAAGTAGAGGCATTGGTACCTTATGCGATGGGTAAATCGGGCAAAAAGGTCTATATTCTTGCGGCTGACTATAACTACGGACAGTATATGGCGAACTGGATTCAAAAGTTCGTGGCCGACAATGGTGGCGAGACCGTCGGCGTGGATTTCTTCCCGCTGGATGTCGCCGACTTTGGCTCAACCATTGCCAAGATCCAGACGGCCGCACCTGATCTGGTGATCGCACCACTTGTCGGGGGTAATCATTTGTCATTCTTCCGGCAGTGGGCTGCCGCTGGCATGAAGGATCGTATTCCCTTGGCGTCGACGACACTGGGCGTTGGCAATGAGCACAAGGTGCTGACCCCTGAAGAGGGCAACGGGATCATGGTGGCCTACAACTATTCGCAAGAATTGGACACGCCAGAAAACAATGCCTTCAAAGAGGCCTGGGCCGCTGCCAATGACGGCGATCAAAGCATGCATGAAATTGCGGTATCCAACTACCACGGGATCCTGACCTGGGCAGAAGGGGTACGCAAAGCGGGGTCGCTTGAGCGTGACGCGATCATCGAAGCGCTGGAAACCGGTATTTCGATCACGGGTCCCGGCGGCGTTGTGACCGTGGACCCCAAGACACATCACGCGGTCCTTGATGTTCATGTGATGGAAATTCAGGACCAGCAGATGAAGGTGATCGAAACGCTCCCGCAACGGCAGCCGATTGATACACAAGCGGTCTGCGATCTGGAAGCCAATCCGGACGACAATACCCAATATGAGATCGAAATCTAAACCCTTGCGGTCGTGATCTCAACGGGCTGCCTTACGGGGTGGCCCTTCAAATCCCCCTATGCTGCGGGTGGTCCCCGGCATTCCCAAAAGCATGTGAGCCTTCATGGATCTGTCATTCGTCATATTGGTGGAAATTCTCTACGCCATCGCCTCATTGGCTCTTATCAGTGTTGGTCTGGCCGTGGTGTTCGGGATGATGAAAGTGATCAACCTTGCGCATGGTGAATTTATGATGATGGGCGGCTATGCGACCATCACAGCGGTGAACCTTGGTGTGAATGTCTTTGTTGCCATGCTGATCATCGCGCCGCTTGTTGTTGGCCTGATTGGGTTGCTCGTTGAGCGGTTGGTCATTCGCCATCTCTATGGCCGTCTGGTCGATACGATGTTGGCGACTTGGGGGCTTAGCCTGTTTTTCATCGGTATGGTGACGATGATTTTTGGCAATACCACCACAAGCATCACCACACCGATCAAGGGGTTTACCGTTGGAAATTACCAGATCAACGGCTACAACTTCTTTGTCATTTTCATCACTATCTGCTTGCTCGTGGGCATTTATGCCCTGCTGAAAACAACGCGGGCCGGGCTGACCGCACGGGGAACGATGCAGCGTTCCGACATTGCTGCGGCCCTTGGATACAGTCCTGATCGCATCTATATGGCGACCTTCTTTTGCGGATCTGCATTGTCCGGGCTTGCCGGTGCTGTTTTGGCACCCTTGGTTGGCCTCGTCCCTACATCCGGCGGGATCTATATCGCAAAAGCCTTCATCACAGTGATTGCCGGCGGCCCGGCCCTGATCACAGGATTGGTCACCAGTTCGGGCCTCTTTGGGCTGGTCAATCAAATCTTCACATTCGCGATCTCGCCTGTGATCGGAGAAGTCGCCCTTCTTATCGCCGCCGTGATCCTGCTGCGCCTGTTGCCACAGGGTGTGACCGGCAAGTTTTTTAAGGGGAAGATGTAATGTCGCTTACTTGGGGAAAAGGCGATGTTGCGGCTTTGATCTTTGCTGTCTTGCTGTTGTTTGTCATGCCGATGTTGATCAGCACCTATACGCTTACGGTTCTCGTCATCTACGGCATGCTGGCGCTCAGTCTTGGGCTGATCTGGGGGTTTGGCGGCATCCTGTGCTTTGGGCAGGCCGCGTTCTTCGGGCTTGGGGCATATACATATGCCGTTGCTGCGATCAATATCGGCGAAAGCACCGTTCCAATGCTGCTGGCGGTCTTTGTTCCGGCCCTGTTTGCTGCCCTTCTGGGGGCGATGATGTTCTACGGACGTCTGACGGATGTATATCTGGGTGTTATCACTTTGGTGGTGACCTTGATCCTGTTCAAATTTGTGAATTCCACAGCAGGTCCGCAATATAAGATTGGCGAGGCCAGATTGGGTGGCTTCAATGGCATTCCCGGTTTCCACACATTGAACGTCCCCGGACAACCTGACAGTTATATCTGGGGTGATGCGCTGTATTATGTCAGTGCCGTCGCGCTGATCATGGTGTTTTTCTTTATCACCTGGTTGTTGCGCACACCTTTCGGGCGCATCGCGGTTGGTATTCGGGAGAATGAAACCCGCGTGTCCCTGATGGGGTATGACGTGCGTGCGCGCAAGACGGCCCTCTTTGCAATAGGGGCGGGAATTGCCGGTCTGGCAGGCGGGTTCTTTGCGAACTGGGGGGAGATTGTGACCCCCGGTCTGTTCAGCCTTGGCCAATCCGCCGAGATCATCATCTGGTGCATCGTTGGCGGGCTGGGTACGCGTTTTGGCCCCATTCTTGGCGCTGCCGGGCTGGCCTATCTGAAGTTCGCACTTGGGCAGCAAACGCTGATCGATAACACCTTGATCACAGGGATCATTCTCGTGTTGTTCGTTCTGTTTCTGCCCAAAGGAATCGTGCCGGCAGTGACATCGCTTTGGTCTGTAAGTTTTGCAAAACGCGCATCAAGGAACCGTCGCCACCGGCGTGGTTCCCGGCAGGCCGGAGGTACATATGGCTGAGATTGTTCTCGAAACCGAAGGGCTAACCAAACGCTTTGGCGGCGTGGTTGCATCCGACAACGTTGATTTCATACTAAAAGCGCGCGAGCTGCGCTGTCTGATTGGGCCTAATGGGGCGGGCAAATCGACCTTTTTCAAATGCGTTACCGGGCTTCATACACCAACCGAAGGTAAGGTTTTTATGCGGGGGCAGGACACCACAGGTTGGCACCCGCATGAGATTGCCGCATTGGGCGTCGGCATCAAAACGCAGGTGCCAAATGTGATGGATGCGCTGTCGGTGTTTGAAAACATCTGGATGGCCGCACGGCGTTTCATGCCGACACGTGAGGCAAATACAAAAACCAGTGATATCATCGACCGTTTGCGCCTGGGACCGATTGCCAAGGCCGATCTGGGCCGTCTGGCGCATGGGGAACGCCAGCGGGTAGAGCTTGGCTTGGTGGCGGTTGCTGACCCCTGGCTTGTTCTTCTTGACGAACCCGCCGCAGGCATGAGCGCCGAAGATGTCGAACGCATGAGCGAAATCATCCACGAGCTGACCCGCACTGCCGCCGTCGTTATCGTTGAACATGACATGCAATTTATCCGCTCCATCGCCTCAACGGTCACGGTGTTTCATCAGGGCGCTTTGTTGATGGAGGACCATGTCGACAAGGTCATGTCTGATCCGGTGGTCCGCAATGTCTATCTTGGAAAGAACGCCTGATGAAACAAGAAGACCGCGCCGCCCTTTTCGAAGTCAAAAGCCTGTCAGGCGGATATGGCAAAGTGCCTGTATTGCACGGCATTGATTTCCAGATCGGCGAAAATGAAGTCGTTGGCATTCTTGGCCATAACGGCATGGGGAAGTCCACGCTTTTGAAGACTGCGATGGGGTTTTTGCCCGCGACCTCTGGAACGATCCGGTTTCATGGGACAGAGATTACCCGCATGGCACCGAATGAACGTGCAGGGCTTGGGATCGGTTATGTTCCTCAGGGGCGCGGTATTTTTCCGCAGCTGTCTGTTCGCGACAATCTGCGATTTGCGTGGCACGACTATTCGGGGGGCAGTGAAGATGACGTGATCGATGCCGTCCTAGAGGATTTCCCACGACTGGTGCGTTTGCTGGACCGCGAAGGCGGAGCGCTTTCCGGCGGGGAACAACAATTGCTGGCGCTGGCGCGGTGTTTGATGGGCGATCCAGAGTTTCTCTTGCTGGATGAACCCACGGAAGGCATTCAACCTTCGATCATTGAAGAGATGTCCGAGACGCTTTTGAAACTGCGCCATGAGCGGGGGCTATCGATCCTCTTGGTCGAGCAGAATTTTGATTTCATCTCGGACCTTTCTGATCGTGTGCTGGTGCTTGAGCGGGGCCGTATCACCGGCGCGCTTTCTAAAACCGATCTTTCTGATCAGGCGAAGGTCGATCAGTTCCTCGGCTTCGGTGCTGCGCGTTCAACACGGGGCAGTGCGGTACCTTCCTCCTCAACCAATACAGATGCGCCGACATCGGCACTTTCCAACCCAACACGGATGCCTTCAGACCTTTTGTCTGATGCATCGCAACCTGCGGTGACCAATATGACAATCAAACGCCCGACCTTAAGTCAGATGCGGACCATGGCAGAGCGGTTCGGAATGAGCCTGACAGACGCTGAGCTTTCAGAATATTGCGAGATCATTGAACCTTACATACAGGCATATGATCGTCTGGATGCGCTGCCTGACAACCTTCCTGAAGTGCGATATCCCCGTGCGCCCGGTCATTTCCCCGATGCCTCTGACAATGCCTTGAATGCCTGGTATGTTAAGACCGAGGTGAAAGGCGCGATGGATGGACCGCTTCGGGGCAAGCGTATTGCACTGAAGGACACGATCTGCCTTGCCGGTGTTCCAATGATGAACGGCTCTTCAATCATGGAAGGCTATACCCCAGAGATTGACGCCACCATTGTCACGCGCATGCTGGACGCGGGCGCCACAATCGCGGGCAAGGCCCATTGCGAGAATTTTTGTCTGTCCGGTGGCTCTCATACCAATGCCAAGGGACCAATCCACAACCCATGGAAACGCGGCTATATGGCGGGGGGATCTTCTGGCGGCTCAGCGGCGCTTGTCGCAGCGGGCGAGGTTGATATGGCCATTGCCGGGGATCAGGGCGGGTCCATCCGCATCCCGGCGTCCAACTGTGGCGTTTACGGTATGAAAGCCACACATGGGCTGGTGCCTTATTCGGGTGTGATGCCCATCGAGCAAACAATCGACCACGTGGGGCCGGTCACCAAGACGGTCGCGGATAATGCGATGTTGCTGGAAATTCTCGCAGGTGAGGACGGTCTTGATCCGCGTCAATACAAACCGCGGACCTATCGTTATACCGAAGCCCTTGGCAAAGGCGCGCATGGCATGCGCATTGGCATCCTTAAGGAAGGGTTTGGTGGACCATCCGCTGAATCCGATGTTGATCAGAAAGTGCGTGCAGCAGCAGAGCGGTTTCGCGAACTGGGCGCGCGTGTTGATGAGGTCTCTGTCCCGGAACATGGGCTGGCCGTGGATTGCTGGACGGCGATCACGGTTGAAGGCTTGCAGGATCATATGATGCACGGCAATTCGGCCGGTACGAATTATCGCGGCCTCTTTGTGCCGTCTATGATGGATCACATGGCGCAGTGGCGCAGCCGCCCGGATGAACTGAGCCATTCTTTGAAGACTTGCATGTTCTTGGGGGAATATTTCCAAGAGCGGTATCGCGGCAGGTTTTACGGCAAGGCGCAAAACCTGATGCGCAAGGTGAACGAAAAATACGCCGCGGCGTTGAAGCAATATGACCTCTTGCTGATGCCGACCGTTCCGATGAAGCCGCAACAAATCCCGCCAGCAGATTGTTCTATTTCGCTTTACGTTCAGCGCGCATTCGAGATGATCGCAAATACCGCCCCGTTTAACGGTGGGCTGCCCGCGATGAGCGTGCCTTGCGGCCTTCTGGAGGGGCTGCCGATTGGCATGATGCTGGTTGGACCGAACTACGGCGAGATGAAAATCTATCAGGCGGCGCATGCGTTTGAACAAAGCGACGACTGGCGGACAATGTGAGGAGCGCATCATGTCAATTCTGAACGAAAGTCTGGCGCATAAGCTTGGCGCAGCTGCACGCTCTCAAGGCAAAGCTGATGGTGCCTCTGCTTTGGCACCGGCTGATGGGCAATCATATGTGAAAGGCTCTACTGAACAAGAGTTAAGATATATTACCATCCCGGCATTGCTGCGCGAAACAGTATCCCGGTTTGGCCCCCGCGAGGCTTTGTTCTTTCAAGAGACCGGCGAGCGGTTGAGCTATTATGATTTCGACCGAGATGTTGATGCCTTGGCGTCTGGCTTTCTGGCCTTGGGGTTGGAAAAGGGCGATCGCATCGGGATCTGGTCACCCAACCGCTACGAATGGGTTTTGACGCAGTTTGCAACTGCGCGCATCGGGTTGATCTTGGTCAATATCAATCCTGCCTACCGCCTGTCGGAGGTCGAATATGCGTTGAACAAGGTCGGCTGCAAAGCGCTTGTCTTGGCGCGGCGGTTTAAATCCTCTGAGTATCTGAAAATGGTGCAGCAACTGGCACCAGAGTTGGAAAATACGGAACCGGGGCGGCTGAATGCGACAAAGCTGCCCACATTAAAAAATGTCATTGTCATGGGGCCGGAAGAAACCCCAGGTACTTTCAGGTTTGAAGATGTGAAAAAACTCGGCGGCCCTGCGCAACAACTGCGCCTGTCGGTGATCGAAAGCACGCTTAGCCCGGATGATGCGATTAACATCCAGTTCACGTCAGGAACAACCGGGGCGCCAAAGGGGGCAACGCTGTCCCATTACAACATCGTCAACAACGCAGGTTTCGTCACCGGGCGGATCAAATTGACCGAAGCAGACCGTTTGTGCATTCCTGTCCCTTTATATCATTGCTTCGGGATGGTGATGGGCACGCTCGGTGCCGTTAGCAAAGGGGCGGCAATGGTCTTTCCTGGTGAAGCCTTTGAGCCCGCCGGGACATTAAAAACACTGTCAAAAGAACGCTGCACAGCGGTCTATGGTGTACCCACAATGTTTGTTGCCATGCTGCAAGAACTTGAGCAAAACCCCGTCGACCTGTCATCCCTGCGCACGGGCATCATGGCCGGTGCCCCATGCCCGATTGACGTGATGGAACGCGTGAATTCTCGGATGAACATGAAGGATGTGACCATTTGTTATGGCATGACCGAAACCTCGCCGGTTTCATTCCAGAGTTTTGTCGATGATCCCACGGACAAGCGCTGTGCGACGGTTGGGCGTGTCCATCCCCATCTTGAGGTCAAGATCATCGATGCCGAGGGTCAGATCGTGCCGGTTGGTGGGCAAGGGGAACTTTGTACGCGTGGTTATTCCGTCATGAAGGGGTATTGGGACGATGATTCACGCAGCGAAGAGGCGATCATCGACGGTTGGATGCACACCGGAGATCTGGCCACATTTGACCACGATGGGTTTTGCACAATTGTTGGACGGGTGAAGGACATGATCATTCGCGGCGGTGAAAATATCTACCCAAGAGAGATTGAAGAATTCCTGTTCCGCCACCCCGAAATCGCAGAGGTTCAGGTTTTTGGTGTTCCTCATGAGAAACTTGGGGAAGAAGTCTGTGCTTGGGTTGTTGCGCGGAAAAATACGGACCTGCCAGAGGATGCTGTTCGACAGTTCTGTCAGGGGCAAATCGCACATTACAAGATCCCGAAACATGTCAGGATCGTGGATGAAATCCCAATGACCATTACGGGAAAGCCGCAGAAATTCGTTATGCGCGATCAGATGGTCGCCATGCTTCAGTCACCCTAGTTTCCTGTACGGATGCTAAAACGGCGCTGTGTCAAAACATTGATCGCTGTGCTGCCACGGCAGGCGGGAGAAGGGCGTCTTATGCCCCGTTTTCCGAGGCCCAGCGCCAGGCACCGGGGCGCAGGTCATTCAGTGCCCAATCGCCGATCTGAACGCGGATCAGCCGCAAGGTGGGCAGACCCACATGCGCTGTCATCCGGCGCACCTGCCGATTGCGGCCCTCGCGGATGGTGATGCGCAACCAGGCATCCGGCACGGTTTTGCGAAACCGCACGGGTGGGTCACGCTCCCACAGACCTTCCGGGGGATCAATCTGGGTGATCTCGGCCGGGGCGGTTTTGCCGTCTTTCAACACCACGCCCTTACGCAGGGCATCCAGCGCTTTGGCATCCGCAGTGCCCTCGACCTGCACGTGATAGGTTTTGGGGCGTTTGTATTTCGGATGGGCGATCCGGGCCTGTAGCGCTCCGTTGTCGGTCAGCACCATCAACCCTTCGCTGTCGCGGTCCAGCCGGCCAGCGGGATAGAATGCAGGCTGGTCGATATAGGCAGAGAGGGTCGGGCGGTTGGACCCCTGGGTGCCCTTGTCGGTGAATTGCGACAATACGCCAAAAGGTTTGTTGAACAGGATAACGCGGTTCATGGGGCAACCGGGGTGAGAGTTGTCACTCCGACAGAGGCGGCGCGGGCCAGATCGGCATCAAGCGACATCGGGATATATTCTCCACGCCGCCACAGCTGCGCCAGATCGTCGTAATGGCGTGACAGGAAATGGCCGGATTGACCGGTGGAGCTGACAAAGACCGAGGAATCCGGGTCAGCAAAATCATACACGCCACGATAGCCGGCACCATGCACATTGCTGAATGGGTCGGGGTCTTCACCCTTGGTCCGCCCGCGTTGCAAGGTGTTGTCCCCGCCGGACGTCGACTGGCGGATGTTCACGAAATAGCGCAGCACCGGCACAGTCCCAAGCACCGGGTGGTCATGGGTTGCCTGATGGGCATCGCCCCAACGCAGGCTTTCCAGCTGCGGCCCCCATGTTTCATTGATCCACAACAGGGCGTCATCCAGAGCCAGCCGCGCCATTTCGGCACAGTCCTCTACACGTGCGGATTGCAGCACGTCACACCAGACGCTGGCCCCATTTACATTCCGAAAGGCCCGTTCGATGAACAGCGGTTGCACATGGTCAAACTCAGCCGCCAGCGGGCCCAGTTCATCCTGAATAAGCCGGGCCTGAAGGCTGCGCAGCCAGGCGGCATAGATCAGCGGTTCGGGCAGATGTTCGTTCATCTCGCCTGACCAGCCGGCCAGCAGGATCAATGCGCGTTGACGTTGACGTTCGGCGCTTCCGTCAGGTGCGGCCTCGCCGGTGAACCAGAGTTCGGCACCGATCAGCGGCAGCAGCGAACGGGCGGTAAAGCTGACCGTGTCCAGCTGCGCCTCGATGAAGCTGTCGCGGGTATGTACCTGCCGCGTTTGCATCAACCGTTGCCAGCGTTGCACCCGCTGGGTGTCCCCCCAGAGAAACGACACATGATTGGGAAAGGGGCGGTCCACGGTTTTATTGTTGGTATTGCCCAGAATACCGCCAACGGGGGCGACGAATTCGGGATTGGCGGCATAGGGCAGGGTGCCCTGCCAGCGGTTCGCGGCGATCCAGCCCGGCGCGGGCATACGCCCTTGGCTTTGGTGCCCGGCATCACGCCGGGGCATGGCACCGATCATCTTCATCGCGATATTCTCGCGATCAACCAACGTCAGGTTCTGTGCCGGGGCGATATAGGGTTGGGCGGCCTTGATGCCTTCCTCAACAGATTTCGCTTCCATCAGGGCCATGGCCGCAGCCAGAGAGGTGTCGCGCGGCGTCAGTACGGTCCAGTTGAGCGAGGTCACATGGCCCGGCGGCGTGATACTGGCAAGGTTATAATGTGACCCGGGCAGCACCGGCCCGTTATCGGTCCAGCGCAGGGTCAGGGTCACCGGATCCGCGTCCTTGACCGTGATGATTGAGGCGCGTTTGCTAAACGCCTTAAAGCCATCCGGTGTGCGATATTCTTCGCGGTTGTCGGGGTTCACCTCTTCGATATAGACATCCTGATCATCCAGATAGGCCGAGGTCAGCCCCCAGCCCAAAGCATCGCTGCGCCCGGTCAGAACCACCGGCATGCCGGGGATGGTGCCCCCGATCACGCCGCCCGATTGCAGATCAAGCCGCGCCAGATACCAGATCGAAGGGGCGGTAAACCCCAGATGTGGATCATTGGCCAGCAATGTCCCGCCAGAAGCAGAACGCGAGGGGGCTGCCGCCCAGGCATTGGAAGCACCGGCAAAGGCCATGTCCTTGAACGGCGAAAGCGGGTGTGGGTTGACCGGGATATTTGCCGCATGGCGGCGCACACCGGGGGCAAGGCTGGCATATTCCGGCAGGGCGGCAACACCGGTTCCGGGGAAATCAGGCAGGATGTCACGTACCCTGTCCTCATCTGGCAGGGCCAGAGACGTGCGGGCGCGGATCACTTCACCCTGTAGATGGCCGGACAGCTGCACCCCCATCAATTTGGTGATGGCCACGGAATCGGCCGGGCGCCAAGGGGCCATTGGTGCATTGAACAGCAGCATTTCCGGAGCCCCGCGTCCCAGAGCTTCGGTGTTGATCTGGTTCAGGCGGGCATTGACGCCAGCGGCATAGGCTTCAAGCGCAGCAAGGGTTTTTGCATCCAATGCAGCGGCGGATTCTACGGCAAGCGGATAAAGGTCCAGCCGCCGCATCAGCTTGTCGATATCCAGTGTCGAAGCCCCGAAAACCTCGCTGAGGCGGCCCTGTGCGGTACGGCGCAGAATGGTCATCTGCCACATGCGGTCCTGTGCATGGGCGAATCCCAGACCAAAGAAGACATCCGCGTCGGTTTCGCCAAAAATATGCGGCACATTGGCATTGTCACGCACGATCTCGACCGGGGCGGTCAGCCCGCGCACGGGCACCGTATCGGTGTAATCTGGCAAGGAGCGCGAGGCGAGCCAGTATATCACAGTGATCGTCAGCACGCTGAGCACCACAAGTGTGGCGGCAAGACGGATAAGCCAGCGAAAGATCAGGGCCATAGGGTGCTCCGGTTGGGTCCGGCGCTGCGCGGCACCGGGGGTTTGCATCCTCTGTCGATACCGCATGTCGCGAACATGTAAAAGTACATCCGCGAAAGCGGGGGAAGGCGGAGGTTTTTAGCAAGGGGGAGCGTTGGTGCTGTGCCTCTGACGGCGGCGTTTGGCGAGAGTGCGGACAGTATATTTAGCCAAAAAGAGGGGGGAGCGGGGCGCGCCCTTAAAGCCGTTGGGGAAGGGCGCGCCGTTTGTTGCTAGGGGATGATGCGGGTGTATTTTGTGCCTTCAAGCGTGGCACCCACGCGCAGGCCCGCACGTCCGAAGACGGCTGCCAGCACAGGGGCCAGGGCCGTTGTGGTGGCAGCCTCAACAGAGTCGCCACGATCAGAGATCACATATTCAAGGTCCGCACCTGCCGCCCAGCCGGGAGAACGGCGAAAACCCAGCAGCGCATCTTCTGTCATGAAGAACAGAACATGGGCGTATTGCTGCGCCCCGATCTGCAATCCGCCGGAGGCTTTGGCGACGGAATAATAATCGACTGTGGTGTCATTGATCAGCAAAGCCCCACGGCCATAGGCCCCGCCCAGACCAAGACCTGCCTCGGTAACCAGCGGCATCACCAGCATGCCGTTGGATTTCTGCGCCAGCTGTACGGTGTTGGGATAGCTGCGGTACATTTCGTTCAGTGTCGCACTGACCCGCGCATCAATGGTTTGCGAGCCGTACCCGCCCACGCCATTGCCACATGCGGCCAATGCGCCGCCCGCAGCCAATGCGCCAAGGGTAAAGGCACGCCGCGAATAAATCGGATTGCTCATCTTGTCTGCCTGTAATTGTTGCCTGATGCCGGTTTGTTCCGACTTGCTGCACAGCATAGGCGGTTTTTCGCGGCTTGTCATGAGATTTGGTGCCGTGGGCGGATTGGTGCTGTTCGGGGGCCGGGCGGACCTCCCGGTTAGCCGTTCAACAGGCGCGCCGCAGCGGGGGCAAAATAGGTCAGCACACCATCGCATCCTGCGCGTTTGAAAGCCATCAGACTTTCCATCATTACGCGTTCTTCGTCGATCCAGCCGTTTTGGGCAGCGGCCTTGATCATGCTGTATTCACCGGAAACCTGATAGGCGAAGGTCGGCGCGCCAAAGCTGTCTTTCACACGGCGGCAGATATCCAGATAGGGCAGGCCGGGTTTGACCATGACCATATCCGCGCCTTCCGACAGGTCGCGGGCGACCAGACGCAGGGCCTCATCGGAATTGGCGGGATCCATCTGGTAGGTTTTCTTGTCCCCGGTCAGGGCACCCGAGGCACCGACCGCATCGCGAAACGGCCCGTAAAAAGCGCTGGCGTATTTTGCCGCATAGCTGAGGATGGTCACATCCTGATGGTTACCAGCTTCCAAGGCGGTGCGGATGGCGGCAATACGGCCATCCATCATATCCGAAGGGCCGATGATATCCGCACCGGCATCCGCCTGCGCAAGGGCCATTTTCACCAGGGCTTCTACAGTGCGGTCATTTACGATGATGCCGTCTTCGACAAAGCCGTCATGGCCGTTGATGTTATAGGTATCAAGCGCCACATCGCTCATCACTGCCATGTCGGGAAAGCGGTATTTGATCGCGGCAATTGCGCGGTTGGCATGGTTTTGCGGGTCCCATGCACCGGCGCAATCTTCGGTACGTTCTTCCAAACCTGTGTAAGGAAAAATGCACATCGCGCGGATGCCCAAAGCATGGGCTTCGGCGGCGGCCTCGACCACCATGTCCACGGAACGGCGCATCACCCCGGGCATTGAGGGGATCGGTTCTTCGATGCCTTCACCGGCACGCACAAAGACCGGCCAGATCAGATCACCCACCTCCAGTGCGTTTTCCCGCACCAGAGCGCGCAAAGCCGGGGTGGCGCGGGTGCGGCGCAGGCGGGTGGCGGGATAGGGGGCTTGGACGGGAGTCATGCAAAAATACCTCACAATTGCGCCTCGCTGTCTTCCCACGAAAAATCTATGCACTCAAGGGTAGGAATTGAGGGCAACCTTGGGTATCACGCTCTGACTTTCACCTGCTGAGGCATGACGTTGGACTGGTACCAGACGCTTTTCGAAATCATCGACATGCGCTCTTTCTCGAACCTGTGGTTCTGGATTGTGCTGGCGGTTGTCTGGTCCACGGCCAGCCATTGGGTGCTGGGTGTGCCTTATGACATGGTGCTGCGGGCCAAACGCTATGGCGAGGATGCGCAGGTTGACCTAGAGGATATGGTGCGCATCAATGTGAACCGGCTGTTGTACATTGGCCGCGTGTCAGGGCTTTGGATGGCAGGCTTTGCCTGTTTTTTCCTGACCATGCTGTTGTTACTGGGGTTTGTGTACCACAATGAGTTTGCTCAGGCCGTGTTTTTGCTGGCCTTGCCCCTGTCCATGGTCGGTATGCTGAGCCTGTCCACTGCGCGGATCATCGAGGCTGAAAACTCTTCAGGCGAGATCTTGTTCAAACGGATGAACCGGCACCGGCTTTATACCCAGATCATCGGCATGGTGTCGATTTTCGTGACCGCCCTCTGGGGGATGTACCAGAATATGAGTCTGGGTCCTTTGGGCGGTTGACAGCCCGCGCGCAAACGCCAATTGAGACCCCATGACCAATCCAAGCAAAATCACCCTGTCTGGCGTGCCCGAAGGGTTTGACGCCCGCGCTATTGTTGATGAAGTCGCCCGCAGCGGGGCTGTTGTGCATGTGGCCCGCGATGACAAGCGGATGGCGGCAATGCAGGCGGCGCTGGCGTTTTTCGCGCCCGATCTGCCGGTCATCACCTTTCCGGGGTGGGATTGCCTGCCGTATGACCGGGTGTCGCCAAATGCGGATATTTCGGCGCAGCGCATGGCGACCCTGGCGGGGCTGGTGCATGAAATGCCGCGAAAATTTGTGGTGCTGACAACGTTAAATGCGGCGACCCAACGGGTGCCGGCGCGGTCGGTGCTGCGCCATGCGGCCTTTTCGGCGCGTGTGGGGGCGCGGATTGACGAGAAGGCGTTGCGCGAATTTCTGGTGCGCATGGGGTTTGTACAAAGCCCCACGGTAATGGAAACGGGTGATTACGCTGTGCGCGGCGGGATCATTGACATTTATCCACCCGGGGAACAGGGGCCGGTGCGGCTGGATCTGTTTGGCGATGTGCTGGATGGGGCGCGCCGCTTTGATCCCGCGACGCAACGCACCACGGAAAAGCTGGAGCTGGTCGAACTGGCCCCGGTTTCCGAGGTCATCTTGGACGAGGCGGCGATCACCCGTTTCCGCCAGAACTACCGTATCGAATTTGGCGCGGCGGGCACGGATGATCCGCTCTATGAGGCGATCAGCGCAGGACGCAAACATCAGGGCGCTGAACATTGGCTGGCGTTTTTCCATGCTGACATGGAAACCCTGTTTGATTATCTGCCCAAGGCGGCGATCACGCTGGATGATCAACTGACCGCCAGCCGTCTGGCCCGTTGGGAAAGCATCCAAGATCAATATGAAACCCGCAAGATCGCCATGGCGAACCGCTCCAAAATGGACAGTGTTTACAAGCCCGCGCCGCCTGAAGGTCTGTATCTGACGGATGAAGCATGGCAGCTGGCGACAGCGGACCACCGGGTGATCCAGATGACGACGCTGCCGCAGCCGACGGGGCCAAATGTGCTGGACGCGGGCGCGCGGATCGGGCGCGACTTTGCACCTGAACGCCAGCAGGAAACGATCAGCCTTTTCGGTGCATTGGCGGATCACCTTAAAGCAAAACTTCAAGAAGGACCGGTGGTGATCGCCAGCTACTCCGAAGGAGCGCGCGAGCGTTTGACCGGGCTGATCGAAGATGAAGGGCTGGCAGAAGCGATTCCAATCCCATCAGCCAAACGTCTGGGTAAACGTGGGCTGCATCTGGCGGTCTGGGCGTTGGAACACGGGTTTGAGGCCCCTTGGGAAGACAGCAAACTGACGGTGATTTCCGAGCAGGATGTTTTGGGCGACCGGCTGATCCGCGCGCCCAGACGCAAGAAACGTGCGGCGAATTTCCTGACCGAAACCCAAAGCCTGACACCGGGTGATCTGGTGGTGCATGTGGATCACGGCATTGGTCGTTATCTAGGCATGGAGGTGATCACTGCGGCGGGGGCGGCGCATGAATGTTTGCTGCTGGAATATGCCGAAAATTCAAAGCTGTATCTGCCGGTTGAGAATATCGAACTGCTGAGCAAATATGGCCATGAAGAGGGGCTGCTGGACAAGCTGGGCGGCGGGGCCTGGCAGTCGAAAAAGGCCAAACTGAAAGAACGCATTCGCGAGATGGCGGACAAGCTGATCCGCATTGCCGCGGAGCGTGCGTTGCGCCGTGCGCCGGTGCTTGATCCGCCGCCGGGCATGTGGGATGCGTTTTCGGCCCGCTTTCCCTATCAGGAAACCGACGACCAGCTGCGCGCCATTTCCGATGTGATCGACGATCTGACCAGCGGCAATCCGATGGATCGTCTGGTCTGTGGCGATGTTGGTTTCGGCAAGACCGAAGTGGCCATGCGGGCGGCCTTTGTGGCCGCCATGTCCGGTGTGCAGGTGGCGGTGATCGCGCCGACAACCTTGCTGGCACGGCAACATTACAAAAGCTTTGCAGAGCGGTTTCGTGGCTTTCCGATTGAGGTGCGCCAGCTCAGCCGTTTTGTGCCCGCCAAAGAGGCCGCAGCGACCCGTGACGGGATGGCCAAGGGCACGGTTGATATTGTCATTGGCACCCATGCGCTGCTGGCAAAGGGCATCAGGTTTCAGAACCTTGGCCTGCTGGTGATTGACGAGGAACAGCATTTCGGCGTGCAGCATAAGGAACGCCTGAAATCCCTGCGCACAGATATTCACGTGCTGACCCTGACCGCCACGCCGATCCCGCGCACCTTGCAACTGTCGCTGACCGGTGTGCGCGACCTCAGCATCATCGGCACACCGCCAGTCGACCGTCTGGCAATCCGTACCTATGTCAGCGAATTTGATGCGGTTACCCTGCGCGAGGCGCTGCTGCGTGAACATTATCGTGGCGGGCAATCCTTCTACGTTGTGCCACGCATCAGTGACCTGCCCGAAATCGAAGCCTTCCTGAAAGACCAACTGCCTGAGCTGACCTATGTCGTGGCGCATGGGCAGATGGCTGCGGGGGAACTGGATGACCGGATGAATGCCTTTTACGATGGCAAATTCGACATCCTGCTGGCGACCACGATTGTGGAATCCGGTTTGGATATCCCGACAGCAAACACCATGATTGTGCATCGCGCGGATATGTTCGGTCTTGCGCAGCTCTATCAGATCAGGGGCCGCGTGGGCCGCTCCAAAACCCGCGCCTATGCCTATCTGACAACCAAGCCGCGCGAAAAGCTGACGCCGCTGGCGGAAAAGCGGCTGCGGGTGCTTGGCTCGCTCGACACGCTGGGGGCCGGTTTCACGCTGGCGTCACAGGACATGGACATTCGCGGCGCGGGTAATCTGCTGGGGGAAGAGCAATCCGGCCAGATGCGCGATGTCGGCTTTGAAATGTATCAATCCATGCTGGAAGAAGCGATTTCTAAAATCAAGACTGGTCAGATGGAGGGCCTGTCGGAGGCGGATGACCAATGGGCACCGCAGATCAATCTGGGCGTGCCGGTACTGATCCCGGAAACCTATGTGCCTGACCTGGATGTGCGGCTGGGGCTTTATCGCCGCCTGTCGGGCCTCAGCACCAAGGTAGAATTGGAAGGGTTCGCGGCGGAGCTTATTGACCGTTTTGGCAAGCTGCCCAAAGAGGTGAACACGCTGATGTTGGTGGTGCGGATCAAGGCGATGTGCAAACGCGCCGGTATTGCCAAGCTGGACGGCGGGCCCAAGGGGGCCACGATCCAGTTCCACAATGACAAATTTGCCTCTCCTGAAGGCCTGGTATCGTTCATTCAGGATCAGCGCGGGCTGGCCAAGGTCCGCGACAACAAGATCGTGGTGAAACGCGACTGGAAATCAGATGCGGATAAGATCAAGGGGGCGTTTGCCATTGCCCGTGATCTGGCGGAACATGTGATCGCCGCGGAGAAGAAGGCAAAGGGCAAGACGTCCGGTAAAGCCTGAGGTTTTCAGCTGTCGTTGGTTGCGCGTGCTTCGATCCGGCCAAGGCGTAGCATCAGGGCATAGCCCGCCATTGCCATGACGAGGATGGCGGCAACAAGGGGCTGGACCGTACCGTTGAACAACAACCCGACAGGGGAAGCCAGAACCGCGGCCAGTACTGTCGAGATGGCTGCAATCGCCGAGGCAGCAATGCCAGCGATATGGCCAACAGGTTCCATTGCAATGGCGTTCAGATTGCCAAGGGTCAATCCGGCCTGAAAGAACAGACAGGTCTGAAAGACGACAAAAGCAGCAAAGCCAAAAACGCCCGGCAGAGAGCCAAGGTCAAAGCCAAGCATGATACTCGACAGGACGATCTGGATGGCGAGGGTGACAGTGACCAGCCTGCGCATGCCAAAGCGTCCCACCATCACGGCGTTCAGCAGGCTGGCAGTGCCGGCGAACAGGGCGACGGCCCCAAACCAATAGGGAAAGCTCTCTGCGCGGTCGTAAACGTCGAAGTAAATCGGCTGAACCAACATCAGCATGGTGAACAGCATCGCCATGGCCAGCGATTGAACAAGGATCGAGACCCGCACAGAAGGGTGAGAAAACAATTCCTTAAGAGCCGAGGTCAGCAGCGACATTTGCAATGGCCGCCGGTTTTCAACCGCCAGCGTTTCCGGCATCCGTGCGCCCATCCATGTCATAGAAAGCAGGGAAAACAGGATGAAGGCGATGAAGATGCCGCGCCAGCCGAAACCTGCGATGATGAAGGAACCGATCAGCGGTGCGACGGCCGGCACCAGGGTAAAGATCATCATCACAATGGAAACGATCTTGGCCATATCGCGACCCGCAAAAAGGTCTCGCACAATTGCAACCGAGACAATGCGCGGACCAGCCGCGCCGAAACCTTGCAAGATCCGCGCAGCCAGCATGATTTCAACCGAAGAACTGGCCCAGGCGACAGCTGCTGACAAAATATAGACCGCGGCCCCGCCATAGATGACCGGCTTGCGGCCAAAAGCATCCGACAATGGGCCTGCAAAAAACGTGCCGACACCCATGCCGAAAACAAAGGATGTCAGGATAAGTCCTGCCCGGTTTGGTTGCTCTGGTGACAATTCTGCGCCGATATCGGGCAGGGCGGGCAACATGGCGTCTACGGAAAATGCGATGGTTGCGAACATCATCGCAATCAGGGCGACGAACTCTGTCCGGCTCAGGGAGAACGGTTGTGACGTTGGGGGCAAAGTTCGACTCCGCTGTATGTGTCACAGCAAGAGTGACGCGACTTGGCGTCAGAGTTACCCTATGGTTGAATTTCCTGCAATGGGTACCAGTTAAAAATTAGCGGCCTAAACAATTTTTTCGTCGAAGCCTGAGTGGACAGACGGCAAATCTGGGGTTGGACGTGCCAAGTAGAGGACCTGAGCAACGTCTTGAAGGTCATCATATTGTCCACGCTGATCGGTGCCTGAGACCAGTGTCGCAATGTTGTAATTCACGATGTCGGTGCGTTTTTGCCCCAGACTGGTCTGTGCAATCACACGGGAGACAAAGCGGCAGCTTTCCAGAACCGCCCGGCGGTCTTCAAAACGATAGGTGCAGGGAAAGCCGATTTGCGCGGCAAGTGCATCTGTTGTGCAGCCAATGATCAGCTCATGCCCCAGCGCACTGACCCGGCGCAAAAACTGAACATGTTGTTGGGTGAACCCGTCAAACCGACCATAGGTCAGGATGATGCGCGACCGGGCCGCGCTCATGTTCGGGCTTTCCGGGCAGGGGTGACATAGGCACCGCCCACTTCGTTGCGCCAGATCGCCTTGACGCCGCCAGCTGTCGCCCGGGCAGCCAGTTGCGCGATGCAGCGCAGCGGTCCAGCGCGCCAATCACAGGAAATCTGCGATACACGGATAAATGCCACCGGGACCGGTGGTGTTGTCTGATTTGCCATCTGCCAATTCTGCCCATCTGTTGGGGTCTTTTGCCCCTTTATGAAAGAATCGTAAGTCAGCACTGCCCGCTTGGCAAAGCAAATACCCTATAAAACCCGGGGCCTGTGGCGGGATTACCATAGTCGGGGCGTGGGTCAGATCAATTGGATTCCGTCAGCTCTGCAATGACATTGGCCCAGAGTTCGGGTGGCTGTGCGCCAGGCACTGCATGCTGCCCGCCAACGATGAATGTCGGCACTGAAGAGATACCCATCTTGCGGCTATGTGCATCGCGGTCGCGAATGGATTGCACATCTTCTTCGGTGTTCAACAGACGGGTAACCACGGCGGCATCCATTTCGATTCCATCCGCGATATCAGCCAGCACTTCAGCGTCACCGATATCACGCGCATCAACAAAATAAGCCTGGAACAGTGCAGACACGGCTGCGGTCTGTCGGCCCTCAATGCCCGCCCAATGGATCAGACGATGGGCGTTCAGCGTGTTGGGGGTGCGCTGCATCCCTTCAAAGTTGATCTTGAGGCCTGCCTTTTCAGCGTGTTCGACCACAGGTGCATAGGCCCGCACTGCGCCCTCTTTGCCGCCGAATTTGCCTTCCAGATAGGCGCGCCGGTCCATTCCTTCGGCTGGCATATCAGGGTTCAGCTGGAACGGATGCCATTCGATCACAAACGGATGGTTTGGATTGTCGTCAAGCGCCACGTCCAGATGGGTCTTGCCGATATAGCACCAGGGACAGATCGGGTCTGACATGATGTCGAGCTTGATGGTCTGGGTCATTTCTTTTGTGCCTCGAAACTGTCGCGCAACTGGCGGCGCAGGATTTTGCCGTTGCCGCTGGTGGGCAGGGCGTCGACATGAACATAAAGACGCGGCTGTTTGTATCGCGCGAGATTGGCCGTGGCAAAATCCGTCAAGGTATATTCCTTGATCGGCGCTGCGGCGGTGTAAAACGCCGCAATCACACGGGTGTTCTTTTTGACCTCAACTTCGGTGACGCCAATGCCGGTGACACCGGGGATGGCAAGCAGGGTTTCTTCAACCTCCAGCGGTGAAACGCGAAACCCGCCAGCGTTCATCATATCATCGGTGCGGCCCAGATAGGTGATCTGTCCGTCATCATCCATCATCCCCTGATCACCGGTCAGGAACCAGTCACCGTCGAATTTCGATTTGGTCAGCTTCTCATCATTGAGATAGCCCAGCATCAACCCCGCATCGGAACGATGGATGGCAATGGTGCCGGGAGTATTGCTGCGGGCAGGGCCTTTGGGGCCGAGGATGGTAACCTGCCGCCCGGGTTGCGCGGTACCGATGGCCCCGTCTTTGGCAGGTGTTGTGGGGTTGCCAGAGATAAAGGTTGAACACTCCGACATGCCAAAGGATTCATAAACCGGGGTATCGGTGATTTCTTCCCAAGCTTCGCGCACAGCGGCGGTCATCTTTTCACCTGCACTTAAACCGTGGCGCAGGTTGGGCAGATACAGTGGCGACAGGTCGCGCAGCATCTGGCGATAGACACCGGGGGCAGCGGCAAAAATCGTGGCTTTATGTGTGGCGATCAGATCAGGCAGGGCAGCAGGCGACGTGCCGGCAACCGGAATCAGGGCCGTAGCCCCCATTGTCCAGGGGTCCATTAACCCGGTGCCCAGCGTATAGGTCCAGTTGAACGCACCTGCATGCAGGACACGGTCTTCGGGGGTCAGCCCGTACCAGCCGTCAAACATCATCTGACGGGCAAGGATGGCACGATGGGCATGCATCACCGCCGTGGGTTTGCCGGACGTGCCAGAGGTGTAGATGATGTAACCCAGCCGCTCTGGATCGCCCATGTGGAACTCTGCAGGGGGCAGGTCGCGCATGGCACGCAGGGTCGCAAGGTCGATGATCTGCGCATGTTCGGGGCAGGGCACATCAGCGTCATGCAGGATCGCGGCGGGTTTGAGTGTTGGGATAATCTTGGCCACTTCGCCCGCGGTCAGGGCCGCAGCAGTGGGCACCGGGATCAGCCCGGCGGCCAGCGCCCCCAGATAGGCAATCGGGAAGTCAGGCGTATTGCCAAGGCGCATCAACACAATGTCACCCGCGCTTAACCCGGCGTCCAGCAATCCGGTCGCCGTGCCGCGCACCGCGCTGATCAGCTGTGCATAGGTCCAGTCTTCGCTGCCTTCCGGTGACAGTAAGGAAAGGGCAGTTTTGTCAGGCAGGGCAGCACCCGCTTGCAATACATAGGCGGCAAGGTTGAACGGGTTTGCGGGGGCAGCGGGTTGGGTCATAAAGACGCGCTAGCCCAACACGCCATCCGTTGCAAGGCACTGGCCTGCACGATATAGCGAGGGCATGAGTGAAAATACCTCTCCCTCCCTGATCCGCATCGCCCGCGAAAGCGGCGAGAATGACACCGCACCGCCCGTTGATCTGGGGGTCCGTGTGCGCGAATTGCGCAAAGCACGGGGCTGGACGCTGGAACAGGCAGCAGGACAGGCCGGTCTGGCCCGTTCAACACTCAGCAAGATTGAAAACGGTCAGATGTCCCCGACCTATGATGCATTGAAAAAGCTGGCCGTGGGGTTGGAAATCTCGGTGCCACAGCTGTTCACGCCCCCTGCGGCTGAAAAGATCAACGGGCGGATGGCGGTGACCAAATCAGGGGAAGGGGCCGCCAAGGCGACCGTCACCTATGAGCACGAGCTTCTGGTCGACACGCTGCGCAAAAAGCAGATGCTGCCCTATCGCGCAAGGATCCGGGCCCGCGCGATGGAAGAGTTTGACGGCTGGGTGCGCCATGACGGCGAAGAATTTCTATATGTGCTGACAGGCGTGGTGCTGCTGTTCACGGAGTTTTATGAACCCGTCGAATTGCGCCGTGGTGACAGTGCCTATTATGACGCGACGATGGGGCACAATGTTGTGTCTACCAGCGCAGAGGATGCAACCATCCTTTGGGTGACTTCGCTGGTCTAGCGCCGCCGCCTGATCTGTCGGCGTTAAAACGATGACGGACCGAGGTGCGGGGCATCACCCTGCTTCATCCCACCAGAGGAATTAACGCATCAGCGCGCATCACACGGTGGACGAAGCGGCTTTCAAAAAAGATCAGGCAAGGCAAAGAACCACCATGCGCGCAGCTCTATACCGATAGCTGCTAGTTGCGCGGTCACAGCCCTGTGGCGTTATTCCTGCCACCACCAAAGCTCGGGCATGTAGTTGGGGCCATCACCATAGATTGGGATTACATCGGGGTATTTCATTTCAGCGCGATGTGCGATCATCCCGGCATCAAATTGCCAGAAGGGGATCACATACCGCCCCGCCGTCAACACGCGATCCAGGGCGCGGGTGGCATGGGTGAACTCTTGCGATGTTTTCGCTGAAAGCATGGTGTCGATCATCGCATCGACCGCAGGACCCTCTACGCCCATCAGATTGCGTGATCCTTCCTGTGTGGCCGCTGCAGTGCCCCAATAATAGCGTTGCTCATTGCCGGGGGACAGGGACAGGGCGCGGCGGAAATGCACCATGTCAAAATCAAAGGCATTGCTGCGTTGGGTCAATTGCGCGGCATCCACCGCTTCGACCACTGCCCTGATGCCCAGACGGGTCAGCGCCTGAACATATAGTTCGGCAATTTTGGTATGCTCTGCGTTGCCCTTGGACAGCAGAATCTCAAATTCCAGCGGCGTGCCGTCAGGGCCGCGCATGGTGCCCCCTTCGGCGGAATAGCCAGCCGCCTGTAGCTGTTTCATCGCGGCACGAATACCCGCGCGATTGCGGGCAGAGCCGTCAGAGACGGGCAGGGCGTATCCCTCAAGGGTGTCCTGTGGCAGGGTTTCCTTAAACGGGGTAAGCAGGGCTGCGACTTCGGGCGGGGCGGCACCTGGTTCCATGGCCAGCACAGAACCGGAGAAATAGGATGTGATGCGCGGCAGGCTGCCGCCGGTCAGCGTCTCATTGATATATTCAAAGTTGAACGCTTGGATCAGCGCATCACGCACCCGCCAGTCGTCAAAAGGCGCGCGGCGGGTGTTCATCACAAAGCCGGTCATGCCAGAGGGTTTCTGATGCGGGAAGGTCGATTTAATGACCTCACCCCGGGCAACGGCGGGAAAGTCGTATTGTGTCGCCCATGTCTCGGCGTTGAATTCGCGCATGGCGGAAATCTCGCCGGCCTTGAACGCCTCCTGCAGGACATTGGCGTCGCCGTAAAAGTCGATCTTGATTTGGTCGAAATTGTGAGTGCCTTGGCGAAACGGCACATCTGCCCCCCAGTAATCGGGGTTGCGCGTCAGGGTGACCTGACGGCCAGCGTCATAGTCGGAAACAACATAGGCACCGGTGCCCAGCGGAATATCGGCGAGGGGCGCATTGGCGAAATCACGCCCTTCCCATTGTGCCTTGGACAGGATCGGGCGCATGCCCGCCAGCAGGGCCAGTTCACGGTTATCACCCTTGAAGGTGAACCGGATCTTGCGCGGGCCGGTTGCGGTGATGCTTTCGATTTGGCGGTAAAGCCCGTGGTAGCGCGGATGCCCTTCTGTCCCCAACAGCGCGTAGGAAAAGATAACGTCCTCAACCGTGACCGGGGTGCCATCGGAAAACGCGGCCTCCGGGCGCAGGGTAAATTCAACCCACGCGCGCGATTCGGGAACTTCCAGCGATTCGGCCAATAATCCGTAAAGGGTGAAGGGTTCATCCTGTGAGCGGCCCATCAAACTTTCGTGAGTGAACTGGTGCAACTGCCACGGGACATTGCCTTTGCGCACGAAGGGATTGAGGCTGTCGAAGGCCCCGGTATTGCCCAGCGTGATCTGACCACCCTTAGGGGCATCGGGGTTGGCATAGGGCAGGGATGTAAAATCGGCTGGCAGGGCCGGATCGCCATACATAGCTAGCCCATGAACCGATTCTGCCTGCGCTGCAAAACCCCAGAGAATCAGCGAAGAAACCCCCGCAACGCCCCGCAACTTTTGGAAAATATCGTTCTCCATTTTGGCAACAATCCCGGACAGCCCTTGTTTTGTTGGGCCTATGGTTAATTGGCTCCAGCGTCCAGTTCAAACTTTATACTTGGCGCAATGACGTTGATCTCGTATAAAGGGGTCACTGCTCGATAGGTTTCTTGCCTGTATGAAACCTGCCTCAATAACTTAACGCCAGCTTCGTGCTGGCGTTTTTTTTTGGCTGTGCAGGGGGTCAGGCAGAAGCCATCGCAATTGTGCGTTTCCTTCTGTGTGATTGCAGGCCATTGTGCAGATGCAGCATTTATTGATCAAGGAGCGCCGTCATGGCTTTCACCATCGACCTGTCTGGCAAAACTGCCGTCATCACCGGATCGAACTCTGGCATCGGCCTTGGGATTGCCTGGGAATTTGCCCGTGCCGGTGCGGATGTTGTGCTGAACTCCTTCACCGACAATGAGGAAGATCACGCGCTGGCCCAGCAGATTGCGGATGAAACCGGCGTCACTGCCCGGTACATTCAGGCCGATATGTCCAAAGGTGCGCAGTGCCGCAATCTGATCACCCAAGCGGGGCGTTGTGATATTCTGGTGAACAACGCAGGTATCCAACATGTCGCACCGATCCCCGAATTCCCGGAGGACAAGTGGGACGCAATCATCGCCATCAATATGTCCTCTGCATTTCACACCACCGCAGTGGCCTTGCCCAAGATGCGCCAGTTCGGCTGGGGCAGGGTGATCAATGTGGCCTCTGCCCATGGGTTGACGGCATCGCCTTATAAATCGGCCTATGTGGCGGCGAAACACGGGGTTGTTGGCTTGACCAAGGTAACGGCGCTGGAAACCGCTAAAGACCCGATCACCTGCAATGCGATCTGCCCGGGTTATGTGTTGACGCCAATTGTTGAAAAGCAGATTCCCGACACGATGAAAGAATATGACATGACCCGCGAAGAGGTCATCGAGAATGTCATGCTGACCCGCCAGCCCTCCAAGGAATTTGCCACCGTTGAGCAGCTGGGCGGTACAGCCACCTTCCTGTGTTCGGATGCTGCGGCACAGATCACCGGCACCACGGTCAGTGTTGATGGCGGCTGGACAGCACTGTAACCGGATATGGCAAAACAGACCGGTAAACTGCGGATCAACCTCGCGCTTCAGGGGGGCGGTGCCCATGGGGCTTTCACTTGGGGCGTGCTTGACCGGCTGTTGCAGGAGGATGACATCGAGATTGGTGCCATCTCCGGCACCTCCGCCGGGGCGCTGAACGGGGCCGCACTGAAGGCCGGATGGGTCAAAAACGGCGCGCAGGGCGCGCGGGACAATCTCGACTGGCTTTGGATGCAGGTGGCGGGTGTCGATGATCTGGAAAAGACCAACTGGATGGCCCCGTTTGGCGTTGGGGCGCTGAGCAGGGCCATGGAATACAGCTGGCCTGTGGCAATGGCGGATGCGATCAATAATGTGACATCGCCCTATAGCTACGGGCCGTTTTACCGCAACCCGCTGACTGATATCGTTGCCAAGTTCGACTATGACAAAGTGTGTAACTCTGTCGCTCCACATCTGCACATCTGTGCCACCCGGGTGCGCAATGGCAAGATCAAGGTGTTTTCCGGCGATGAGATCAGCCCGGAGGCGATCATGGCCTCGGCCTGTTTGCCAACCCTGTTTCAGGCCGTTCAGATTTTCGACCCGCAGACCAACAGGGTCGAACCTTTCTGGGATGGCGGCTACACGGGCAACCCCGCGCTGTTTCCCCTGTTTGATGATGCACTGCCGGCAGATATCGTGATCATCAACATCAATCCTTTGGAGCGTGAGGACCTGCCGGTCACCCCCAAAGAGATCCAGAACCGGATCAATGAGATCAGTTTCAATTCCAGCCTGCTGCGGGAATTGCGGGCGATTGATTTTGTTCAACGCCTGTTGGACGAAGGCACGCTGCCCGAAAGCCGCATGCACCGTGTGCGGGTGCATATGATTGCCGACGATGATCTGATGGCGCAGCTGTCAGTTGCGACCAAGACCGTGCCAAATGCTGCTGTTATCGCCAAGCTGAAGCAGGCAGGACAAACGGCGGCAGAGCGGTTTTTGACGGATCACAAGGGCAAGATCGGCAAGGAAAGCAGCGTAAACTTGCGTCAGATGTTCGCCTAGCTGCCAGATATTCGCCTAGCTGTCCGACCGTGTTTCCTCGGCCTCTGCAATCTTGTTCGCCAGCTCAAGCACGTCATTTCCGTCCGTGCCTGACGCGGTGTCCGGTGGATAGGCCAGCCCGGCAGAAATCACCAGCTTGGCCGCATCCTCTACGGTCATGTCCAGTTCGATCACATCGGATTTTGGAAAGATCAGCAGAAACCCGGAAGTCGGGTTGGGTGTTGTTGGCAGAAAGACCGATACCATCGGTTCGTCTTTCTCACCTGTTTTTCTGGAAATCTCGCCCTTTGCGTCGGTAGAGATGAACCCAAGCGCCCAGATGCCGCGCCGCGGGTATTCGATCAGGCAGGCTTTTTCGAAACTGCGTTCGGATTGGGCAAAAATGGTTTCGGAGATTTGTTTGATGCCGGAATAGATCGTGCGGACAACCGGTGTGCGCAAGACAAGGCTTTCGGCAAAGCGGATCATCGAGCGACCGATATAGCCTTTGGCGAGCCAGCCGACAACAATGGTGAAGATCAGGAAGATCACCACGCCAAGGCCGCGCACGTTGATTTGGACAGAAGGGTCCAGCCCCAGCATATCCTGCAACATGCGATCCGGGTGATAGGAGGACGGCACCAGAGGCAGGACGAACCCGTCAATCCAGCCAACAACCGACCAGATTAACCAGATTGTCAGCCCGACCGGGGCAATCACCACAAGTCCGGTCAGAAACGACGCGCGCAGCGATCCAATGATGGAACCACGCTTTTTCGGTGGGGTTTCAAGGTCAAAGGGCGTGTTCATAGTGTTTTCTGATCCGGTGCTGGTCCCATGTCAGTTAGGGGCTTTCTGCCGCTGCGACAATGGGTGCGCAGCTTCGGATCAGAATATTCATCGGTTCGTGCTGCGCAAACGGGGTTCTCCGGTGGCCAAAAGTGCAGCAATTGCCGCCGCCAGCCGTGCGTTGTTACGGACAAGGGCGATATTGGCGGTCAGGGAGCGACCTTCGGTCAGCTCGAAAATGCGTTGCAGCAGATAGGGGGTGACACCTTTACCGGTGATGCTGTGGGTCTCTGCATCCTGTTGGGCTTGCGCGATGACAGGTGCCAGCGTGGCGGCGGGGATTTCCGCATCTGATGGGATCGGGTTGGCGACCAACTGCCCACCCGGCAGCCCCATCTCCACGCGGGTCTGATGGGCGCGCGCGATGTCTTCTGCGCTGTCCAGACGCAAGGGGGCCTTTAAATCAGAGGTTGCAGACCAGAAGGCCGGAAAACTGTCCTGCCCATAGGCGATCACCGGAACACCCTGTGTCTCAAGCACTTCAAGGGTTTTGGGCACGTCCAGAATGGCCTTGGCCCCGGCGGCCACCACAGTCACAGGCGTTTGCGCCAGTTCCATCAGGTCGGCGGAAATATCAAAAGTCCCCTCGGCCCCTTTATGCACGCCGCCAATGCCGCCGGTGGCAAACACTGCGATACCGGCCAGCTGTGCGGCGATCATGGTTGCGGCAACGGTGGTGGCCCCGGTACGCCCGGTGGCAATGCACACGGCCATATCCGCGCGGCTGAGCTTGGCGACATTCCTGGCCTGCGCCAGCGCAATCAGCTGCTTTTCCTCAAGCCCGATGTGCAACTGCCCGTCGATTACCGCAATTGTCGCGGGGGTGGCCCCGGCAGCGCGCACATCCGCCTCGACTTGCCGGGCAACCTCAAGGTTCTGCGGATAGGGCATGCCATGGGTGATGATGGTGCTTTCAAGCGCCACAATGGGCAAGCCGCCGTCACGGGCGTTGGCAACTTCGCTGCTGAAGGTCAGGGGGAAGGATGTCATATGGTGGTCTCTCCTGAGACATAGAGGGCTGCAGCCTCAAGCGCTTGGGAAAGCGCCTTGGCCGGATCATGCCCGTTTAATTCCGCCGCGATATGTGCAGCCATAAATGTGTCACCGGCACCTGTCACACGGGTTACATGTACCTGTGGCGGTTGTTGGGTGATCAACCCCGTCGCTGCGCCTACAGTGGCGGGATTGCTGCCATCGGTTACAACGGCACGTATGGTGCCGCGCGCCAGCAGGGCACTCGCCGCCTCTGATGAATTGGCAAAGGAGGTCTGGCACAACAGGCCCGCCTCTTCGAGGTTCACATAAAGCGTACCACGTTTGGCCTGAATAAACGGGCTAAGGCGCAGGGCCTTGCCGGGGGAGGCCGGTGCGACCCGTAAATCCGCCGCCGCCAGCAGCGGGCTTTGTGCCATCTGGCCCAACAGATCAACGGTCAGATTGCCATCCAATGCAATGGCACCGGCATAGGGGGACGGCAGGCTGCCATCGGTCAGCGGGCGCAGGATCTTGTCACCTGCCGCTTCCAGCGAATGGGCATCCGCAATGGCGGCGATCAGACCGTTTGACCCTTCCACCGCCATATATTTGTCCGTTGGCAAATCATCAGAGCGGTAAATGAACTCTGTCGTCAAACCGCGCACCTGACAGGCGGCAATCAGGGCATCGCCGTCAGTATCCCGCCCGACCGCACTGAGCAAAGCGGGGCGCAATCCAAAGCGGGCAAGCGCCATGCCAATGTTCAGGGCCACACCACCCGGCAATTGCGTGATGCGCCCCGGCATGTCCGAGCCTTGACGCATGGTCGTTTCAGACCGGCCTATCACATCCCAAAGGACGGAGCCGATGCACAGGATATCAGGTGTTGCATTCATAGCTGCGGTTTACCCATGCGAGGCTGCCGGACGCAAGCAGGATACTGCGATTTACTGCGGAACCGCAAAGGTCAGCGCGGCCCAATAGGTCTGCCAGACAATTGCGTTTTCTTCGGTGGTTGCATCGGCGGCGGGGTGCAGCACCACAGCATCAAAAAGGTACTCATACCCCGGTGACACAGGAATTTCCGCTTTGCCCTCCGCATTTGTGCGGTGCAGGGTGATGGTCACACTGTCATCCGGCGCCCGTGCAAATACCTCGACCTGCGCATCCGGGCGCGGGGCACCATCGAGATACAACATCACCGCCATTGTTCCTGCAAACCCTTCTTCGTAAGGGTTGGTCAGAGCCACAAATTCGGTTTTCAGACCGGCGCCACTGTCGGTTCCCGCACCTGAGCCAATGGCAATCAGCGATTTGATATGGCGCGAATAGATTTCGCGGAACTTTTCCTGTGACCATCCGGCGGCGATGTGATCCACTTCGGCATTGGTGAAATCCTTGTGGGCGACAAATTTCTGAAACTTTTCCCAGTCTCTGTACGTCACTGTTGAGGTGGTGGTTTCATGGACCACACTGATCAACTTGTCTTTCAGGGGCAGGGCAATATCCAGGGCTGGCGAATCGCCGGCGCGGGGGGAGACAGGAAAAGGCGTGCCATCAATGATGATGTCGAACCGGATGGAGCTGCGGTCGAAAAAGGACTGTGAATTGCCTTTAAATTCCTCGCCATTCTTAAAATGCGCTTGAACTCTGTCTCCTGCGGCGACTTGATAAGACAAGGGCTCTATCCAGTACTCATGCGCATTGGCGGTGAAGGGCAGGGCACAAAACAGAAGGGTAAAGAGGCGGTGAGCAATCATGACAACAACTTTCATTAAGACAGTCTACAAGCTGGTGGTACTGGCAGTTTTGTCAATGCTTGGATTCCTATTCGCCCCAGAGGCGCATGCTCATGAGGTGGAACCCACAATTGGTGATTTGACAGTAGCAGACGGACAGGCCGAGCTGACCCTGCGCATCAATCTTGAGGCCTTTATTGCCGGCATCGATCTGGACAGCATCAGCGATACCAATGATGCGGAGAATGCAGCGGGCTATGATGCGCTGCGGGCGATGTCTGGGGAGGATATCCGCCAGCGTACACCCGCCTTGCTCGACATGTGGAATGATCTGCCACTGCTCTCTGTAGACGGGGTGCCTGTGCAGTTGGAAAGCCAATCGATGCGCGTGCCCGAAGATGTCGATATTGAGCTATCACGGGTGTCCGAATGGGTATTACGGGGCGAGGTCGCCGATGCAGCGCAACACGTCACCCTGTCATGGCCCGAGGGCGCAGGTGCAATGGTGCTGCGTCAACAGGGGGTAGATGCGCCGTTTACCGGATATCTGGCGGGCGGGGAAACCAGCCCTGAAATTTCCGTTGCCGGGGGGGGTGCGATGTCTGCCTCCGAGGCGCTTGTCAGCTATATCCCTGTTGGGTTTGACCACATCCTGCCGCAGGGGCTGGATCATATCCTGTTTGTTTTGGGGTTGTTCCTGCTCTCGACCCGTTGGGGTCCGCTTTTGTGGCAGGTCACGGCTTTTACGCTGGCGCATACGGTCACGTTGGCCTTGGGGGCGATGGGCTGGGTCACAATTCCCGGCTCGATTGTGGAGCCGCTGATTGCCGCGTCAATTGTCTATGTGGCGGTTGAAAACATCTTCATGCGCGGGCTGAGTACATGGCGGCCGCTGATTGTCTTTGGTTTCGGCTTGTTGCACGGGCTGGGCTTTGCCTCTGTGCTGGGGGAATTTGGCCTGCCCGAAGGGCAGTTCATTCCCGCGCTGATCGGGTTTAACGTCGGGGTCGAACTGGGGCAACTGACGGTTATTGCCATGGCAGCAGCATTGATCTGGCTGAGTGTGCGCGCCGCCAATGCCGCCAAGATCGACGGCGAAGAAGGTGCCGTGCGCAGCTATCCGGTGATGTTCCGCGCGGTATCTGTCACCGGATCATTGCTGATCGCGATTATCGGTGCATGGTGGGTGGTTGAGCGGGTGTTCCTGTAAGCGGCGCGGCGCAAACCAGTTGGGGGTGGGTTCGCACCCACCCTACATCATAGCTTTGATCAGCGTGCCAAGGGCCGCTTTGGGATCAGCATCCTGCCAGATTTCATCGCCGATGCCGAAAAAGTCGGTATAAGGAGCAAGCGCGCGGATCATCTCTGCGTTCAGGCTACCTTCGGCGACAACAGGGACCTCGATCACCTCTGACCACCATTCAAAAATTTCGCGCTCGGCAAAAGATCCATCGCCCAAGGTGCTGGCCTGAACCGGACCAAAGCTGATGTAATCCGCGCCCGCTTCACCAGCTGCCATGCCGTCATGTTTGGAAGGGCCACAGAAGCTGCCGACGATGGCATCCTCGCCCAGTTCCTTGCGGGTGAAACGGACCGAACGGGCGGCATCGGACAGGTGTACCCCATCAAGGCCAAGCCGTTCGACCATTTGCAGATGATCTGTCACCACCAATGCCACGTCACGTGCATGGGTCACCTCGCGCAGGGCATCGGCGGCGCGGGACAATTCAACCTCATCCTTTGTAGACAGGGCAAGACGCACGCAGGCCACCGGATGGGCATCCAGAACAGCCGCCAATTGCGGCGCAAAGGTGCTTGGATCAATCTCGGTCGGGGTGATCAGGTAGATCTGGGGGTGTTCGGGCGTGTCCATCTTGGCGTCCTTTTGCGGTAACTTATGCAGCACTAGCTGAGTGCTGTCGAAAAGAAAACGGGGGTTTGTGACCTGCGGCTGGTCTTGCAGGTGCAATGCCCCCGGCGTATGAGGCGTTTTATGTCAGATACAGTGATCCCCCCCGCCATTCCTGCCTTTATTCTGGTCCGCCCGCAAATGGGGGAAAACATTGGGGCGGCCTCCCGCGCGATGTGGAACTTTGGCCTGGATCACATGCGTATCGTGGCACCGCGGGACGGTTGGCCCAATCCGGCAGCGGTTGCCATGGCCTCCGGCGCGGGGCGTCTGCTGGACGAGGCCAAGCTTTGTGCGGATCTGCCTGATGCTTTGGCGGATTGCGATTTTGTTTTCGCCACCACCGCACGCAGCCGTGACTTGACCAAACCTGTGTTCAGCCCGGAAGCGGCCATGGTGGAAACGCGCAGGCGCATTGCCGCTGGCCAGCGGGTGGCGGTGCTGTTCGGGCCAGAGCGCGCGGGGCTTGAAAATGATGATATTGCGCGGGCCAATGCAATTGTCTCGGTACCGGTGAATCCGGCCTTTGCCTCTTTGAACCTTGCGCAATGTGTATTGCTGATGGGCTATGAATGGATGCGCGGCGGTGATGCAGTGGTCGCTGTTGAAGATGGTTTGGCCGGCACCGAATGGGCCAGCGGGCAAGAGGTGGAACATCTGGCCGCCCATTATGAAGAGCGGATGGAAGCGGCGGGGTTCTTTTATCCGGCCCATAAAGAGGTTTCGATGAAGGTGAACCTGCGCAATATGTGGTCGCGTATGGCCTTGACGCGGGCGGATGTGCAGATGCTGCATGGGATGATGCGGCAGATGGTGCGATGGAAAGAACGCGACTGAGGTGAGCGTGGCCCCTGTTGCAAAGGGGCGGGCAAGCCCGCGTTCGATTTTATGAATTTTCCTTGGAAAATTCGGGCGAGACGCTGTCTCGCGCTCTGCAGGATATAAGGCCAAAAAGAGAAAAGAAGATTGCGCCGGCGTCTGACCACCATGTGGCGTTGCGGCAAATTGCGCCGGGAGTAGGGTGGCCCTAGACCTTGGGGGAGACTTGCAATACCACTCTTTCAACTGCGATTTAGAGGCGGAACATGGCTGGGAAACGCAAGCTTTTTGAAGATGTCGGGGCTGATCAGGCGGCAAAACCTGTTGTTCAGACAGGGGTGATTGATCGCGGCCGGGGCGCGGGGCGCGGGGCCATCCGGGTCTGGCTGATGGTATTGTTTGTACTGGTCTTTGTGATGATTTCTGTCGGTGGGATGACCAGATTGACGGATTCAGGGCTCTCGATCACCGAATGGCGTCCCTTTACCGGTGCTGTGCCGCCGTTGAATGCGGCGGATTGGGCGTCGGAGTTTGAGAAATATCAGCAGATTGACGAATTCAGATTGCAAAATGCCTGGATGACTCTTGCTGATTTCAAACTGATCTATTGGTGGGAATGGGGCCATCGCCAGTTGGGGCGTGTGATTGGATTGGTCTGGGCAATCGGGTTTGTCTGGTTTCTGTTGCGCCGTCAAATTCCGGCCGGCTGGCATGGTCGTTTGCTGTGGTTGGGGGCGCTTGGAGGCGCGCAGGGCGCAATCGGCTGGTGGATGGTGGCCTCTGGGGTGACCACGGGTGAGGGGGCACTGGACGTTAAAAGCTACCGTTTGGCGACCCATTTGGGGCTGGCTTTCGTGATCCTTGGGTTCATTACCTGGTATGTGTTGTTGCTGGGCCGGACAGAGCGGGATCTGATGCAGGCACGGCGGGCAAAAGAGGCCAAGCCGTTTTCGTTGGCCACCGGGCTGATGCATTTTGCATTTTTGCAGATTTTGCTGGGGGCGCTGGTCGCGGGTATTGATGCGGGGCGGTATTTTGTCGACTGGCCCCTGATGCAGGGACAGTTCTTTCCGCCGGATGCTTTCAGCGAGACCCCGGTATGGCGCAATTTCTTTGAAAACCCCGGTCTGGTCCAATTCATGCACCGCATCAGCGGCTATCTTTTGGCGGTTTTCGGTGTTGTGGTCTGGCTGAGGGGGCGCACATCGGCCCATGCCACCACACGGTTTGCGTTTAATGCGGTGATGGCGGTTCTGGCGCTGCAGATCCTTTGGGGGATCATCACCGTGCTTTATGCGGCACCAGTCCATATTGCGCTGGTCCATCAGGCGCTTGCTGTGGTCCTTTGGGTTTTGATCCTGCGAGCACGGTATCTGAGCGCCTATCCTATTGCCTCTCGTATTCAAGGAAACTGACATGACAGCATTTGCCGAACTGATGGCGCATCAGCGCGAAACGCAGGCCCTTTCGCAGGTGATGGGCCGGCTGGGCTGGGATCAGGAAACCATGATGCCGAGGGGCGCGGCACCGCAACGCGCCGAAGAAATGGCCGCCCTTGAGGGGGTGTTGCACGGGAGGCGCACGGATCCAAGGGTTGCTGAATGGCTGGATTCCATTGACGAGGCTGCACTGGACGAGGTGGGCCGTGCGCAGATCCGCCATATCCAGCGCGCCTATGATCGGGCTTCAAAGGTCCCGGCTGCGCTGGCGGCGCGGATTGCGCGGGTGACCTCTGAGGCACAGGGGATCTGGGCAGAAGCCCGTGCGCAGGATGATTTTGCCGCATTTGCGCCAACCCTGACCGAAGTGCTGGCCTTGAAGCGTGAGGAAGGGCAGGCGCTGGCCGCCAGTGGCGATGTCTATGACGCGATGTTGCAGGATTATGAGCCGGGCACCACGGGTGCCGAACTTGAGGCGATGTTCGGGGCGTTAAGGCCCGAGTTGACCCGTTTGCGCGCCGCGGTCCGGGCCGCCAAGGCACCGCCGCAGCTGACCGGGGATTTTGACGAAGGCGCGCAGATGAAACTGACGCGGCAATTGGCGCGCGATTTTGGCTATGACATGAGCCACGGGCGGGTGGACAAGGCGGTGCATCCGTTTTCTTCCGGTTCGGGGCTGGATGTTCGGGTGACCACGAGGACCAGCATTCGCGATCCATTCAACTGTTTTTACTCTACCATCCATGAAGTGGGCCATGGTGCCTATGAGCAGAACATCAGCCGTGACTATCTGCTGACACCTTTGGGCAGCGGTGCCTCGATGGGCGTGCATGAGAGCCAAAGCCGGATTTATGAAAACCAGATCGGCCGCAGCCGTGCATTCTGCGGGTATCTGTTCACGCAGATGCGGGAAGCCTTTGGTGATTTTGGGGTGGCGGATGCCGAAATCTTTTACAAGATCGTCAATCGGGTATCGGACGGGTTTATTCGTACCGAGGCGGATGAATTGCAGTATAACCTGCATGTGCTGATGCGGTTCGATCTGGAGCGGGCGCTGGTCAGCCATGATCTACAGGTGGGTGACCTTGAGGCCGCGTGGAACGACCGTTTCGAGGCTGATTTTGGCTATGCGGTCGATAAACCCTCAAACGGTGTGTTGCAGGATGTGCATTGGTCGGTTGGGCTGATCGGTTACTTCCCGACCTATAGTTTGGGTAATGTCTATGCGGGCTGTCTGAACGAGGCTATGCGCAAGGATCTGCCGGATCTGGACGATGAGCTGGCACAGGGTGTGACCAGCGGGGCGACCGGTTGGCTGGGTCAGAAGGTGCAGCAGCACGGCGGCTTGTATGAGCCGCGCGAGGTGATCGAAAAGGCCAGCGGGGCTGCGCCAAGCGAGGCACCTTTGATCCGCTATCTGACGCAGAAATTTGGCGAACTTTACGATCTATAGGGTGGGCTGGGGCGAACAAGGGCCGTTGGACCACATGCATCCATGAACAATGCAGCTCCCGGCTGATGCCAGCCGGGGCTTTTCAACAGTTGCTAGGTGCGCAAACGCCAAGGATCACCGACAGGCGGTTTGTCCAAAAGGGGCCTGTCTGGGGTGGTCATGCAGCCCAGTGGAGGGCAGGTGCGCAGGGGCCGACGCAGATTACTCTGCGTCGGGAACCACATCATCCTCATTGCCCTGATCCGCGATCCAGGCGACGCTTACCACAACTTCGTTGCGGCCCGTGTCGAACACCTTGACCCCGCCGGCGCTGCGCGAGCGGAAGGAGATCCCTTCAATCGGCACCCGGATGGACTGGCCTTTCGACGTGGCCAGCATGATCTGATCATCCATTTCCACAGGGAAGCTGGCGACGATCTGACCGCCGCGCATGGCTTTGTCCATTGCGGTCACACCCAGACCACCACGGCCACGCACTGGGTAATCATGGCTGGAACTCAGCTTGCCCGAGCCCTGCGCAGTGATTGTCAGCAGCAGGTTTTCAGCCGCAGACATTTCCGCATAGCGGGCCTGATCAATGGTGGCATTTGGATCAGCTTCTTCATCGGTGCCGTTCTCGGCATCATCGGCAATCCCAGCCATCGCGCGGCGCATCTTGAGATAGGCGGCACGTTCATCGCTGGTGGCGTCAAAGTGGCGGATGATCGACATGGAAACGACCTTGTCATCGCCGTTCAGTTTGATGCCGCGCACCCCGACAGAGGCGCGTGAGTTGAACACCCGTACATCCGTGGCCGGGAAACGAATGGCACGGCCAGAATCAGTGACCAGCATCACATCATCATCATGCGAGGCGATGCGGGCGTTGATCAGTGTGGTTTCGGCATGCTCGTCCTCAAACTTCATCGCGATCTTGCCGTTGCGCATGACATTGGTGAAATCCGACAGCTTGTTACGCCGCACAGTGCCTGCCGAGGTGGCAAAGACCACTTGCAGATCGTCCCATTCTTTTTCATCGCGATCCACAGGCATGATCGCGGCGATCGACACACCTGTCGGGATGGGCAGGATGTTCACAATCGCCTTGCCTTTGGAGGTGCGCCCGCCCGCTGGTAAACGCCAGGTCTTGAGTTTGTAGACCATGCCGTCAGTGGTAAAGAACAACAGCTGTGTATGGGTGTTGGCCACGAAAAGGGTGGTGACCACATCCTCTTCCTTGGTGGCCATGCCGGACACGCCTTTGCCGCCACGGCGCTGGCTGCGGAAATCAATCAGCGGGGTGCGCTTGATGTAACCACCGGATGTCACGGTCACGACCATGTCTTCACGTGCAATCAGATCCTCGTCGTCCATGTCACCGGACCAGTCGACAATCTCTGTGCGGCGCGGCACGGCGAAGAGGTCTTTGCACTCCTGCAATTCGTCCGAGATGATCCCCATGATCCGCTCACGAGAGCCCAGAATCTCAAGGTATTCCTTGATCTTGCGGGCCAGTTCTTCCAGTTCGTCCGTTACTTCTTTCACACCGATCTGGGTAAGGCGCTGAAGGCGCAGTTCCAGAATGGCGCGGGCCTGAATTTCGGACAGGTTATAGGTGCCGTCCTCGTTTGCCGTATGGGTCGGATCGTCGATCAGCGCGATATAGGGCAGGATGTCCTGCGCGGGCCAGCGCCGCTCCATCAGTTTCTCGCGGGCTTCGGCGGCATCAGCAGAGGCGCGAATGGTGGCGACCACCTCGTCAATATTGGTAACAGCCACGGCCAGACCACAAAGGATATGGCTGCGGTCGCGCGCCTTGCGCAGCAAGAAGGCGGTGCGCCGAGCGACTACCTCTTCGCGGAAATTAAGGAAGCAAGTCAGGAACCGGCGCAGGGTCAGGGTTTCGGGACGTCCACCGTTCAGCGCTAGCATGTTACAGCCGAAATAGGTCTGCATCGGTGTGAAACGGAACAGCTGGTTCATCACCACTTCGGCAGTGGCATCGCGTTTCAGTTCGACAACCACGCGCACACCATTGCGGTCGGATTCATCCTGAACGTGTGCAATGCCTTCGATCTTTTTATCACGCGCCGCCTCGGCGATGCGTTCGATCATCGTGGCTTTGTTCACCTGATAGGGGATTTCGTCGATGACAATCGCCCAGCGGTCCTTGCGGATCTCTTCAACGCGGGTTTTGGAGCGGATCACAACGGAGCCGCGCCCTTCAAGATAGGCTTTGCGCGCGCCGCCACGGCCCAGCATGATGCCGCCGGTGGGGAAATCGGGACCGGGAATATAGTCGATCAACTGCTCTGACGTCAGGTCAGGCTCTTCGATCAGCGCCAGACAGGCGTCAATCACTTCGCCAAGGTTATGCGGCGGAATGTTTGTCGCCATACCAACCGCAATACCGCCCGCGCCATTGACCAGCATATTTGGAAAACGCGCAGGCAGGACGGTCGGTTCTTGCTGCTTACCGTCGTAGTTGTCCTGAAAGTCGACGGTTTCCTTGTCGATATCGGCCAACAGATAGGCGGCGGGTTTGTCCATGCGCACTTCGGTATAGCGCATCGCGGCGGCGTTATCGCCATCCATCGAGCCAAAGTTGCCCTGACCGTCGAGCAGCGGCAGCGACATGGAGAAATCCTGTGCCATGCGCACAAGGGCATCATAGATAGCAGAGTCGCCATGTGGGTGATACTGGCCCATCACATCGCCCACTGGGCGGGCCGACTTGCGATAGGATTTGTCGTGGGTGTTTCCGGTCTCATGCATGGCATAGAGAATGCGCCGATGAACCGGTTTCAGACCGTCGCGCAGATCGGGAATGGCACGCGAAACGATGACCGACATGGCATAATCCAGATAGGATGTGCGCATCTCATGTTCGATGGTAACCGACGGGCCGTCATAGACGTATTTCTCCGGCAGGTTTTCATCATTGTTATCAGGTGTTTCTGGCGTGTCGTTCACGTTGGGTGCTCGGCTTTTTATCAGATCTACATATAGCGTTCAGATATAGCAGAGAGCGCAGATAGGGTGCAATCCCTGTGGCCCCGCTGCACCGGTTTATCCCGCTGCTTGGCCCCAAGGTTTTGTTTTCATTGAAAAGTAAATCCTTTGTGCAAGGCTGGTGGTGCAGCAGCAAGAAAGGGAGGTCAAAATGACCCCATCAGAGACCGAGTTGATGCTAAAAGGCTATGGGCTGACCACGGCAGAGTTCTTTTACCACATGCCCGATTATACCCATGTCCTGAACAGCTATATCTGGCAGGAATATGATCTGGCCCCGGATCATCCGAAACTGTTCGAATTTGTTGAGTTCTGGCAGAAGGAAATTGACGGGCCTTTGCATTCCGTGCGTTTTTCCCACCGCAAACTGATCGGCGCGGGAGAGTGGCAAAATCAGGTTGGCGAATTCACCTTACATTAGAGGGTGCCAAAGTGCCGCAACGTCGGATGGATTCGTGCAAGCGCAATGGGTGCCGCTTGGGTTAGGCTGATGCCATATCCATGGGAGGGCATGACATGCAGCGCATTTTGGTAGACCAGCAAAAGATCACCACCGTTATGCAAAACGATGTAACGCCGGCAGACCTGCACCCGAGGGAGGCGCGGATTGCGCTGGAAAGCTTCGCGCTGACCGCCAATAACGTCACCTATGCCGCCTCCGGTTTCGCCATCGGCTATTGGCAGTTTTTTCCAAGTGGGATTGCAGGGCAGGGCATTGTGCCGGTCTGGGGCGTTGGCAAGGTTGTGGAAAGCCGCAATGAAGCCTTGGCTGTCGGGACACGGCTCTACGGGTTTTATCCGATGGCCGAAACGCTGGTGATCACGCCGGAAGTGTCATCGCGTGGAAATGTCACTGATGTCGCAAGCCACCGCAGCCAATTGCCCGCTGTCTACAACCGCTATGTGCCGGTCGGCGACACCACCCCGGATCAGGACCATATTCGTGCGCTGTTGCAGCCCCTGCTGGCAACCTCTTATCTCTTGTCGGACTGGCTGGAGGATAACAGCTACTTTGGCGCAAAACAGGTGATCATCGGCAGCGCGTCGTCCAAGACCGGTCTGGGGCTGTGTAAATATCTGGCCGAGGCCAAGGGCCGGGGTTTCAAGATTGTCGGGCTGACTTCCGAGCGTAACCGCAGTTTTGTGCAAGGTTTGGGTGCCTGTGATCAGGTGCTGAGCTATGATGAGATCACCCAGCTGGCGCATGCACCTTCAGTCTATGTCGATATGGCGGGCAATGCGGCGGTGAAGGCTGCGCTGCACAAACATCTGGCGGAGGACCTGAAACATTCAGCCGCAGTCGGGATCAGCCATTGGGATGCGTTTAACCCTTCTGTTGAACTTGACGGTGTGAAACCAGAGTTCTTTTTTGCACCAGCCCAGATCGCCAAACGCCGCAAGGAGTGGGGCGCGGGCGAGATCGACCGGCGGATTACCGACGCCTTTATGCGTTTGGCCAGGGAGGCTTCTGACTGGCTGACAGTCACGGTGCATAGCGGGCTATCGGCGGCACCACAGGTCTATGCGGGCTTGGCCGAAGGCACAGCAGACCCGTGCGAAGGGCATGTGATCAGGCTGGTATAGGCTCAGGCCGAACAGCTGGCCCCGCCCAAAACGCAGAACTTTGCGCAATGGGGATGGTTCAGGGCGACGTCTTTCTCCGCCTCCTCCAAGGTATTGCCCAGTTCGAATTCCGCAGAATAGGGCAGCAGGGTGCAGGCCAGCACCGCCGGTTTCTCTGCTCCCTTGCGTTTGACAACCATGCGCGAAGAGGAACACATCACCGCGTCAGGGGATTTATCCAGAATGCCCCAACAGGCCGTGGTGATTTCCGGCACTTCAACGCTTTCATCCATTTCGGGAAACAGCACCGTCATGGCAGGGTTATGCGCGTCGATATCCAGCCCGTGTTCCGCATAAAATGCGCCATAACCGGCACGGCTTTCCGCGTCACTGTCACCAAAGACCGAACGCCCCGCCACGGCCATGGTAAACCCGTTATCGCGCAGCCATTTCATGCCGGTCAGGGTTTTCTCAAATGCGCCAGCGCCACGTTCCGCATCATGGAGTTCAGCGCGGTGGTGATCGACGGAAATCCGCAGCGTCAGCTTGCCCGGATAAGCGGCATTCAACCGCAAAAGCCCGGCCTGCATGGATTTGCGCATCATCGGACGCATGGCATTGGTCAGGATCAAGACATCATACCCACGGGCAAGCGAGGCTTCGGTGATCTCGATCATCTGTGGGTTCATAAAGGGTTCGCCACCGGTAAAGGCAATCTCGGTGACCGGCCAGTTGCGCGCCTTGATTTGATCAAGATAGTCGCGCACCTCATCCGCACTGATATAGACTAGGGCATCATTGCTGGGGCTTGAGGCAATGTAGCAGTTTACACATTCGATGTTGCACAGGGTGCCGGTGTTGAACCACAGCGTTTGCGGATTGCTCAGCGCCACCGTGGCCCGCTTTTCCCCCTTGGCGGTCAGCGCAGGGTCTTGGAACTTGCCGATATTGGCGGTTCCGCCCGTGACGTCCAGATCTTTCATGACTGCTCCTTGCTGCGCAACTTTTGCTGTGAAACCACTTGTTTCATTGCTGTGCGTGTTATCCATTGTGCTACGATATCGGGGGTAGGTTTGAAAGACCTGCAACTTAGGTGTGCACGGCCTTGTGAACGGCAGAAATATGGCTATGTTACCGCTAACAATAGCGACGACGATATAAGACGGGGATAAAATGACCAAGCTTCATGATGGTGTGCCGCATATGGTATCGCGGGTTATTCCGGTAGATCCCTTTGATCTGGTGATCTTTGGTGGAACCGGGGATCTGGCGCGGCGCAAGATTTTGCCGGGGTTGTTCCGCCGGTTCATGGCCGGGCAGATGCCGCCAGAGGCAAGGATCATCGGGGCGGCACGTACCGATATGGACAGCGCTGGATACCGCGAGATGGTCGCGGGGGCGATTGATGAGTTCGGTGGAATCGACACGCCGCCCGCTGATACGCTTGCCGCGTTTCTGGCGCAGCTGGAATATGTGACCATTGATGCCAAAGGCGAGGCCGGTTGGGCCGAATTGCAAGATCTGATGAAAGGGACAGGCCGGGTTGAGGCCTATTATTTCTCTGTCGCACCTTCCTTGTTCGGTGATCTGGCTGAACGGTTGCAGCATTGGGGCATGGCAGATGAAGATGCCCGCATCGTGGTCGAGAAACCCTTCGGCCGCGATCTGGCCACGGCCAAGGCGTTGAATGGCACGCTGGCCAAGTATTTTAACGAAGATCAGATTTACCGGATCGACCATTATTTGGGCAAAGAGACCGTGCAAAACCTGATGGCGGTGCGTTTTGGCAATATGCTGTTCGAACCTTTGTGGAATGCGCAATACGTGGATCATATCCAGATCACCGTGGCAGAAACCGTGGGTGTCGGGGGCAGGGGCGAATATTACGATAAATCCGGTGCCATGCGCGATATGGTGCAGAACCACCTGATGCAGCTTTTATGCCTGATCGCGATGGAACCACCGGCGCGGTTTGACCCTGATGCGGTGCGCGATGAAAAACTCAAGGTGATCAGGGCGCTGGATCCGGTCCTGCCGCACCACATTATGCGCGGCCAATATGAGGCTGAGGCGGGGCAAGAGGCGGAAAACCCAAGTTACCGCGAGGCCGTGGGCGATCCACGCTCCAAGACAGAGAGCTTTATCGCGCTGAAAACCCAGATCAGCAATTGGCGCTGGTCAGGCACGCCGTTTTATCTGCGCACCGGCAAGCGGATGGCGGCGCGGTCCTCGGAAATCTCGGTGGTGTTCAAGGAAACGCCGCATTCGATTTTCGGACCGGATGCAGGGCAACACCGCAACGTGCTGTCGATCCGGCTGCAACCAAACGAGGGCATTACACTGGGTGTGACCATCAAGGAACCCGGGCCGGGTGGTATGCGTCTGATTGATGTACCGCTTGATATGACCTTTTCCGAGGCTTTGGGCGATGACGCCGAACATGTAGACGCCTATGAGCGGCTGATCATGGATGTGATCCGGGGCAACCAGACCTTGTTTATGCGCGGCGACGAAGTTGAGGCGGCATGGGCCTGGACCGATCCGATCATCCATGGATGGGAAGCCCGCGGCGAGGTGCCCAAACCCTATGACAGCGGCTCTGATGGCACCACGGATTCACATGAATTGATGCGGCGTGATGGCCGCGAATGGCGAAAGGTATCCCTATGAATATGATCGAATACGCCGACCGGGAAATGTTGGCGATGTCTGTTGCGAATGTGCTGGCTGGTGAGCTGCGCAAGTCTTTGGCAGTGCAGGATCACGTCACCTTTGCCCTGCCCGGTGGCACCACGCCCGGCCCGATTTTCGAAATGCTAAGCGCAGTTGAGCTGGAGTGGTCCCGCGTGCGTGTGATGTTGACCGATGAACGCTGGGTGGATGAAGAGAACGCGCATTCCAATACGCGGTTGGTGAAAAACACCTTGCTGACGGGGGTTGCGGCCGAGGCAGAGTTTATCCCGTTCTATCGTGATGGCCTGTCCGCCGCTGACGGGGCGGCAGAGGTTGCGCCGACATTGGCGGAGCATTTTCCCTTGTCGCTGTTGTTGCTGGGCATGGGGGCTGACATGCACACCGCGTCGCTGTTTCCGAATGGAGAGGGCGTGGGCAAGGCGATGGCCAATGATGCGCCGCTGCTTTGTGCTGTGCAACCGGCAGATCAGGATATGGTGCGGGTCACCTTGCCGCTGCATGTGCTGAATGGTTCCATGTCGACCCATGTGGTGATCTTTGGCGACGACAAACGCGCTGCGGTGGAGCGGGCCCAAAGCCTGCCACCGGAAGAGGCACCGATTGGAGCGGTACTGGCCAACGCCACCGTGCATTGGGCCGCGTGATGGAGATCTGGAATAAACTTCACACCCGCCACGAAGCAATTGGCGAACGGCCCATTCTGGCACTGTTCGAAGATGCAGGGCGGGCGCAGGCCTTTACGATCCGCACGCAGGATATGGCGTTTGACTATGCCAAAACCAATATTGATGCGGACACCCGCGCTGATCTGATTGCGCTGGCCGAAAGTGCCGGCGTGGCAGAGAAACGCGATGCCATGTTCCGGGGTGAGAAAATCAACGACACCGAGGGGCGTGCGGTTCTGCACACCGCTTTGCGCAACCGCGATGATGCGCCGGTTCTGGTGGATGGGCAGGACGTGATGCCCGCCATCCGCGCGACATTAAAACGGATGGCAGACTTTTCCGATGAAATCCGCGCCAGCGAGATCACCGACGTGGTCAACATTGGCATCGGTGGCTCCGACCTTGGCCCCGCTATGGCGGTGGCGGCGCTTGCCCCGTATCACGACGGGCCGCGCTGCCATTTTGTGTCCAATGTGGATGGGGCGCATATCGCGGATACCTTGCGCGGGCTGGATGCGAAAACCACGCTGGTGATCGTCGCCTCCAAGACCTTTACCACCATCGAAACCATGACCAATGCCCGCACCGCACGGGCGTGGATGGTGGATCATGGTGGTGATCCGGCAACGCAGTTTGCGGCGCTCAGTACAGCAGAAGACAAGACCGCGGCTTTTGGCATCGATGCGGCGCGTGTTTTCGGCTTTGAGGATTGGGTTGGCGGGCGCTATTCCGTCTGGGGACCGATTGGCCTGTCCTTGATGATCGCCATCGGACCAAAGGGGTTCAACGCCTTCCTTGACGGTGCCCATGCGATGGACACACATTTCCGTGCCGCTGAACCATTGGAAAACATGCCGATGATGCTGGCGCTGGTCGGCATCTGGCACAATCAGATCTGCGGCCATGCCACCCGCGCCGTACTGCCCTATGATGAACGTCTGTCGCTTTTGCCTGATTATTTTCAACAGCTTGAGATGGAATCAAACGGCAAGCGTGTGCAGATGGATGGCACCGCATCACCGCGTGATACGGGCCCGGTTGTCTGGGGCGCGGCGGGCACCAACGGGCAGCATGCGTTTTATCAGCTGATCCATCAGGGCACCCGTGTGATCCCTTGTGAATTTATGGTTGCGGCCAATGGCCATGAACCGGAGTTGGCGCATCATCATCACCTTCTGATTGCCAATTGTCTGGCCCAGTCCGAAGCCCTGATGCAGGGGCGTTCGCTGGCGCAGGCCCGTAAGATCATGCAGGAGAAGGGGTTGACGGGTGAGGAGCTGGAACGGCAGGCGCAGCACCGCGTCTTTGTCGGCAATCGTCCCTCGACCACCTTGGTCTATGACCGGCTTGATCCCTATATTCTGGGCCAGATCATTGCACTCTATGAACACCGGGTGTTTGTCGAAGGGGTGATCCTGGGCATCAACTCCTTTGATCAATGGGGCGTGGAACTGGGCAAAGAACTGGCCACATCGTTGCAACCTGTTGTCGAGGGCACGCAAGGTACCGAAGGCAAGGACAGCTCGACCGCAGCATTAGTGGAGTATCTGATCAACCTGCGCGACAAGTGAACAGGGTCAGACAGAGTAGGGGCAGCGCAAACGGCTGCCCCTGACGTCATTCTACCAGCGTTGTTTTTACTCAGACCTTGTGATCATAGGTGATCCACATGGTGCGGGTCGCCAGTTTGTCATAGACACCACGCCCGCGATAATTGTCGTCAGCGGTGATCCAGCGCACCACAGGCCAGCCGTTTTCACGCGCCACATCCGCAACCGCCTTGATCAGCGCATCCGCCGCACCAGAGCCACGCGCCGCAGGATCCACAAACAAATCATCCAGAAAACAATTTGTCCGCGCGCCTAGGCAGCTGACAAAAGGTCGGTAGTGGGTCAGGCCGATCAGCTTGCCCGCCGCGTTTTCGGCCACAATCCCGTTGCTGCTGTGATCCGCATCCATCAGCCAGCCAAACACCCGGTCGCGCATTTCGCTGGTCTGTTCGACTTTGTAAAACGTGGCATAGCCTTGGTAGAGCACATCCCATTCCGCGCGGTCCGCGGCTTTGAGCGGGCGGGTAGTAACCGATTTTTCCGGCATCGACATCTATTATTATCCTTCCTGTGTTGCGCCATCGACGGCGATAAAGCGGGCACGAATGGCATCGGGGATCGCAAACCGACCAGACCCGTCCGGCTGTAGCAGCACCAGCACACAATCAAATGTTGCCCGCAATGTACCGGCAGACCAGATCTGTTGCGCCAGCGTATAGGAGTTGGTGCGAAAGGCGCTGCACCGGCAAGTTGCGATGTAATCTTCGTCCATACGCATTTCCTGACGGTAGTGAATATTGCCCGAGCGGATCACGATGCGCGGATTCACACCCCCTGCGCCGTAGTTCGAAATGCCCCATTCCTGCGAATAGCGTACCCGCAGCCGTTCGAACCATTCCAGATAAACCGTGTTGTTGACATGATTCAGCACGTCCAGTTCGGAAAAGCGCACCCGGTCTGCCACAGCCAAGGGTTGTACTGGGTCAATGCCGGCAACAACCTGTTGGGCGGGGGTGAGCGGTGTATGATAAAGTAACGTCATGTCACATGCTTAAAGTGCATCACCACCGCCTTGCAAGAGGGGGTCGGATTGTCCAAGTTGAGGCAAAACAATTCTCTGGGAGGAGACCACAATGCTTGGCCAAATGATGACGCAGCCGCTGCTGATTTCGAGCCTGATCGCCCATGCCGAACGCTACCATGGGGAGGCCGAAATCTATTCCGTTAACACCGGTGGCGGGATAGAGCAGACCTCATGGGCGCAGGTGGGGCAGAATGCCCGCAAGCTGGCAGCAGCGCTGACCGGGCTGGGCCTTGAGCCACAGGCGCGCTGCGGCACAATTGCATGGAACAACCGGCGCCATCTTGAGATTTATTTCGGCGTCTCCGGTGGTGGCTTTGTCTGTCACACGATCAACCCGCGCCTGTTCCCGGAACAGCTGGTCTATATCCTGAACCACGCCGAAGATAAGGTTTTGTTCATCGACAAAACCTTTGTGCCCCTTGTCGCCGCGATCCGCGACAAGCTGGAGCATCTTGAACATATCGTGTTGATGGAAGGTGCTGATGAAGATGCTGCCAAGGCTTTGCCGGGGTTGAAGTTTTACGATGATCTGATTGCCGCAGGTGATGCGGAATACGCCTGGCCGCAGATAGACGAGAACACCGCCTCAAGCCTGTGTTATACCTCTGGCACCACGGGCAACCCCAAGGGGGTGCTCTATTCTCACCGCTCTACCGTATTGCATTCTTTCGGCGTTAATCTGGCGGACAGCATCAGCTTTTCAGCGTCTGACATTGTGCTGCCCGTCGTACCCATGTTCCATGTCAACGCGTGGGGCACCCCATATGCCTGTGCGATGAGCGGGTCGCGTATGGTGATGCCGGGGCCGGGGCTGGATGGTCCGTCATTGGTGGGCCTGATTGACAGCCACAAGGTGACGATTGCACTTGGCGTGCCTACCATCTGGCTGGGCCTTTTGGGTGAAGCCAAGAAGATTGGCAGCAAGCTGGAAAGTTTGAACAAGACCGTTGTGGGCGGGTCCGCGTGTCCTCCGTCAATGATCGCGGCCTTCCGTGAAGAGTTTGGTGTGGATACGGTGCATGCTTGGGGCATGACAGAAATGTCACCTTTGGGCTCGGTCAACCAGCCGCTTGCCAAACACAAGGACCTGCCATTGGAAGAGCAACACCGTTTGCGGGAAAATCAGGGGCGCCCGGTCTTTGGGGTCGAACTTGAAATTCTGGATGATGATGGAAAGCCGCTGCCGCATGACGGCAAGGCGCAGGGCGATCTGGTCACCCGTGGCCATTGGATTCTAGATGCCTACTTCCGCTCTACAACCGAAGAGACGCTGACCAATGGCTGGTTTGATACAGGTGATGTCGCCACCATGGACCCTGATGGCTATATCACCATCAAGGACCGCTCCAAGGATATCATCAAGTCGGGCGGCGAATGGATCAGCTCGGTCGAGTTGGAGAACATTGCAATTGCCCATCCAAAGCTTGCAGATGCGGCAGTGATCGGCGCGCGCCATGAAAAATGGGACGAACGCCCGGTATTGGTTGCGGTCAAGGCCGAGGGGCAGGACCCGTCAGAGGCTGATGTGCTGGGTATTTTCGAGGGTAAGATTGCCAAGTGGCAAGTGCCTGATCGCGTGGTGTTTACCGATGTGCTGCCGCGCAACGCTACAGGCAAGGTGTTAAAGCGCAACCTGCGGGACGAATTCGGTGAAGTCCTGATCGGCTAAACCAGAAAACAGGCCGGGAAGGGGTGTTACACCCCTTTCCACCGTTCAAGACGTGGAATGCCACGGGTGAACAACCAGGCCATGATCTTGGGCATGCCAGAGCGTTGCAGGGCCTCTACACAATGTTGCTGGAATTCGGTCACGCTGACGTCGGGGTGGCGAAATGCGCCTGCATCATAGCAGATCGAACAATAGGTGGTGCTGATGCTGCCATCCGCCTCGGTTCCGCCGCCTTGCGGGTCCTTGGCCAATGGCATCCCGCAGCTCTGACATGAATTTCCCATGAGCATTCCTTTCGATGAGGTGATTGCGTCTTGGGGATGATCATTGTATAAACCATGGACCATTGTCAACGGTTTTGGGGATATTATGCGCATCGGAGAATTGGCCAAGCAAGCGGCCGTCAGTCGGGACACGATCCGGTTTTATGAACGTCACGGGTTGATCCGCTCTGCTGTGGATCCGGCAGCGGGCAATGGGTATCGGGTCTATCCAGAAGATGCGATTATGACGTTAGAGGTGATCCGCGATGCGCAGGCCGCAGGGTTAAGTATCGCTGATATCACGTTGTTTTTCAGTGCATTCTTAGCACAGGATATTGATCAGGACGCGAGCGACTTCCTTGATGCCAAGATCGCGGAAACCACAGAGAAAATCACCGCCAGCCAGCGGTTTCTTACCCTTTTGCAAGACACCAAGGCAGCATTGAAACGTGCGCCACAGGACGGGCTGGATGAGGTGAACACCTAAGCGCGCCCAAATGGGGCCGATCAACTGTCAATAGCCTCTGCCAGCTTAGCAATACTTCTCCGGCCCGTTCCACTGTGCGGCGGCATACCGGTCGCCATGGGCCCAACCAACCGGCAGGATCGTCTCTATCTCTTCAAGCTCCGCCGCAGTTAAGCTCCGGTTGACCCCTTCAAGAAGCTGCGAGAAATGCGTCAGGGAGCGGGTGCCGGGGATCGGGATCACGTGATCGCCTTGCGCGAGCAGCCACGCGATGGCCAATCCGGCGGTCGATATGCCCATTTCCTTTGCCAAGGACTGCAAGGCGTTAACCGCAGCGATATTGGCGCTGTAATTCGGTTCGGTGAAACGCGGATTGCTGGCCAAAAAGGGCAGCTTTTGCACGGCCTCCAAACTATGCGGCCTGTCAGTCAACAGGGACCGGCCCACAGGGGAAAAGGCAACCAATGCTGTGCCCAGCGCCGCGCAGGTCTGTACCAGCCCCAGTTCAGGCGCACGTGTCGACAGTGAATATTCCGATTGCACCGCCGCCACCGGATGCACCGCATGGGCGCGGCGCAGGGAGGAGGGCGCGATTTCGGAAAATCCGATTGCCTTGGTCTTACCGGCCTTCACCAGCGCCGCCATTGTTTCGGTCACTTCTTCGATGGGCAAGGCCGGATCACGGCGATGGACATAATACAGATCAACCGCCTCTACACCCAGACGTTTCAGGCTGCCCTCTAATTCGGCCTGCAGGTGCTGTGCGGAGTTGTTGAAGATATTGCCGGGACCATCGGGATTGCGGGTGATCCCGCCTTTGGTCGCTATGGTAAAGTGATCCCGGGCTTGCGGATGTGCCGAAAGATAGGTCCCGATGACGGTTTCTGACGTGCCCAAGCCATAAACATTGGAGGTATCTATGTGGTTCACACCCGCCCTGCGTGCGGCATCCAGAATGGCATGGCTTTCGGTTTCGTTGGTTGGTCCGTAGAAATTAGAGAATGACATGGCACCGATGCCCAGCGGGTGTACCTGCGGTCCGTTTTTGCCAAGAGTTCTGGTTTTCATGGGGTTTCCTGTCTGCAAGGGGAAGCGGGGTACACGGGGCTAGTTTGCGCCGCGGGTCTGTGGGGTGCGCATCTCCAGAAGGCTGCCGGCAAGCTGGGTGCGCAGGATCTGGGCGGTGCCGCCGCCAATGGTGAACATGCGTACATCGCGGTACATCCGTTCCAGCGGCTCCTCCCCCCCGTAACCGCGTGCACCAAAGATTTGCAGCGCATCATTCACAACCTTGATGGCCATTTCCGATGCAAACAGTTTTGCCCGTGCGGCCATGGTGATGTCGGGAAAGGGGGAGCCGTTTGCACCACGTGAGTGTGCGGCCTCCTGCAACATCAGCCGCGCCGCATGGACAGACGTGTCCATATCGGCCAGCATCCATTGCAACCCCTGAAACTCTGCCAGCGGCCTGCCGAATTGTTCGCGTTCTTGCAGGTATCTTTTGGCGTGTTCCATGGCACCGGCGGCAACACCCATCGCAATGGTGCCTGCGCCGACACGCTGACTGTTATAGGCGTTCATCAAATCGGCAAAACCGTGTTTGAAACCGGAGGGTGGTTGCAGGACAAAATCATCCGCGATGAAAACGTCCCGGAAGGCCAGTGTCGCCTCTGGCATGCCGCACAGGCCCATGGTGCGTTCGCGTCCCACCACCTCAAAGCCCTGTGCATCATGCCCCGCATCAGGATCATGACAAAGGATAAAACCGCCAATGCCCAGTTCCGCCCCGGTTTCATCCAGCACACGGGCAAAGACAAGATGCAGCTTTGACACCCCGCCGCCAGTGATCCAGTGCTTGGTGCCATTAAGCAGATAGCCCCCATCGTTGCGCCGCGCGGTGGTTGTCATCTGCGTGGCGGCGCTGCCGGCTTGGGGTTCTGTGATACAGATGGCTGGCTTGTCACCGGCCAGAACGTAGGGCGCGACAAGTTCTTTCTGGGCCTGCGTGCCATAGGCCATGATGGCGCTGATCCCGCCCATGTTGGCCTCCACCACAATGCGGGCGGTCAGGGTGCAGGCTTTGGCGATTTCCTCTACCACCACCACAGTGTCCAGCCAGGATGCGCCTTGCCCGCCCAGATCGGTGGGCAGGGTCATTCCCATGATACCAGCGTCTGCCAATTCGGTGACATTCTCCCAGCAATAGCTGCGGGTGCGGTCCCACTTCGCGGCGCGGGGGGCGAACCTGGCGGCGAGGTCTTTGGCGATGGCGCGATACTCTGTGCAGGATGCGGCTATGTTCATGGGGCAAGTGTTACGGGATTTCCCAGAGAGGACAACCGTTGAGAAACACCTCTGTCAGACTTGGTGGCAGGGCGGGTTTGCCTAGGGCTTAGGTCCACCCCATGCAGGAAGCAAAATTGCGTGGCCGAATTTTCGTCATGTGGAGATGGCCAAACAGTTCCAAATTTACGCAAGGCGCAACGACGACAAGAAGTAAAGCAACGGGCGGGCGGGGACATAGAATCGCTTGTCAGGGCCAGATCAACCGTGTCGAAATCCGTGTTTCTGGTCCGTGACTGGTCGAAAAACGCAGAATCGGAATCCGAAATACGCATGTCCGAAAGATGGACCAATTCCACTAGTTGCGCCAAAATCCAGCAAAGCGGGTGACTGCCATATTTTGGACATACGGGGGGCTATCGAGGAACACCAACGGGTCTGAAACGCATCATACCTTGGTATGAAAGACCTGCTTCAATGGTCTGATAGGCAATTATTCACACCCAAGGCGGATATCGACGGAGCACGGGGCATGCCATTTCTATTTCACCCCGGGTCACTAGCGACCCTCACAGGTCACTACCGACCACCAAACCGAAAAGAGAACAACATGACCCTTACACGTAAAGCACTGAACAAAGCCCTGCGCACTTTCGCCAAAGACGAAGACGGCGCGACAGCAATTGAATACGCCCTGATGGTTGCCCTTGTGGGTGCCGTGATCGTGGTTGGCGTTACCCAGCTTGGTACCTCCACCAATAACAAGTTCACTGGCGTTGCCACAACAATCGACAACGCAGGTGAAGGCGAGTCCGGCAGCTAATCGCCACTCGGGTTCAGTGTTTGCGGACGGTGGTTCGCAAACACTACTCCTTCATCCTTTCCGCGTTGTAACCACAGGCATCATCACATGACAGTTTCCAATCCATCCCATGGCGCACCAAATCCGGTGGCCGCATATGTCTGTACCGATCAAGGTGCCGATATTGCGCGCAGCGTGGTTGATACATTGATTGGAGATCAATCCCCGCTGCATGGCGGCGGGTTGGGTGGTGCCGCACGTGTGTGCCGCACTCCAGCACCAGATAGGATGGTACTGGCGGAAATGGGCAATATGACCCTTGAAGCAGCCTGTGAATGTGTCGCAGAGATCCGCCAGACCGGCGCATATGTAATTGTGCTGGGTGACAAGGCCGATCTTGCGATCTATCGCGCGTTGCGCAACGCAGGTGCCGAAGAATATTTCGCCTTTCCGGTCAGCCCGGACGAAATCATTGCCGCCAATGACAATATTAAAGAGCCCGTGCAACAGCTGGTTCAGGACACCCCGATTGTACGGGGCACCTGTATTGGTGTGACGGGCTGTAACGGGGGGGTTGGCACAAGCCTACTGGCCCAGAACCTCGCCTTTCATTCAGCGGCAGCCAATGGTGGTGCGCTGCATACCGCATTGATTGATGCAGATCTGCGCTTTGGCTCTCAGGCGATTGATCTGGACCGCAAAGATACGCCCGGCCTGTTTGAAGCTCTGTCCGCGCCAGACCGTGTGGATGAGACCTTTCTGGGTGCCACCATGGAGAAACTGACCGACCGGCTGTCGTTCTATTCTCAACAGGCGCATATCTCGCAAAACGTCGATGCACTGGATGCAGCTTTTCCACCGTTGCTTGAGGAAATCAAAACCAAGTTTGACTCGGTGATTGTCGATCTGCCGCGCACCACATTGGTGGCAAATCCGCAATTCGCCCATTGCCTTGATACCTTGGTTCTCGTGATCCCGGCAGGGTATGCTGGCGTCAACGTGGCCAGCCGTCTGATGTCCGTGCTGAAATCAGAAGCGCCGACGCTCAAGATCCTGCCGGTGCTGTCAGAACTGCGGCTGGACGCCAAGTTGACCGCAAAAGACATCAGCATCGGTATCGGGCAGGAGGTTCAGGCAACCCTGCCAGAAAGCGCCAAAGCGCTGAGCCGGGCTCATCGCGCTGCCAAGTCCCTGATCGAAAGCCAGCCCCGCGCGCCTTACGCCAAGGCCACCCGCGCGCTGTGGGCCAAAGCCACCAAACCACCGCAAGACACCGCCAAGATATCAGTGGCGAAGTCCAAAATGGGCTTCTTTAAACGGGCAACAGCATGACCGTTCATTTGCCGCAACCCTCTTTGCGTGAAGCGGTGGCTTTGGTTGTCGAGATCGCGCAGCAATTTGACGCGGATGGTCTGCCCGCGGAAGAACGGGCAAATGCTGCCGTTTCCTATGTAATCGAACGTCAGAGTTTCCCCTGGCCGTTGGCTCTGCAACGGCAGATCCTGACGCAGGCAACTGCAGCGCTAAGGCTGGAAGCCTCTGAAGAGACTGGAGAGCCCTTGCCAGATGAGGCGGCGGAATCCTCCCTTGATAACACATTCGCCGCGGCGCAACCGGTTGACGTTTCCCATGCGCCGGCAAAAGCTGAAAACCCCGAACCCGCCGCAAAGCGCACTGCGGTTTCGGCACAGGTTGCGGCAAGTTCAAACGCTGCGCCCCCCTCGATCAAGATGCTGTCATTGGCCAATGATGTAGTGCATGCGCTGCTAGAGTTTCTTGATTTTTCCGAGCTGGCGGCAAAGCCACGGGCCGAACAGGAAATCCTGATCCGCAGCGGCATTGAAACAGTGTCGACCGATCGAAAGCTGCATCTGAACGGGCGCGAGATTGCCGAACTGGTGGCGGCGGTTCTGGCCGATATGCTGGGACTTGGTCCGCTTGAATCACTGCTGGCAGATGACCGTGTGACCGATATCATGGTCAACGGACCGGACCAGATTTTTGTGGAACGTGGTGGTAAGCTTGAACTGACACAGGTGCGGTTTCGCGACAATGAACATGTGTTTACCGTGGCGAGCCGGATTGTTGCCGCTGTCGGGCGGCGTATTGATGAATCACAGCCGATGGTGGACGCGCGCCTTGCCGATGGCAGCCGGGTGAATATTGCGGTGCCACCGCTGGCGATTGACGGGCCGACCATTACGATCCGTAAATTCCCTTCCTCTCCGGTGAAGCTGGAGAAACTTGTTGAAGGTGGCAGCCTGACCGCACAGATGAGCCGTTTTCTGGCGCTGGCGGCCTATATGCGCCTGAACATCCTTGTGTCGGGCGGGACCGGTTCGGGTAAAACAACGCTGATGAACGCCATGTCGGGGTTTATTCCCGAAGGTGAACGCATTGTTACCATCGAAGATGCCGCTGAACTGCGGTTTCAGCAGGAACATGTTGTGCGCTTTGAAACCCGCCCGCCCAATGTGGAAGGCACGGGTGAAGTGACCATGCGCACCCTGGTGCGCAACGCGCTGCGGATGCGCCCGGATCGCATCATCATCGGTGAGGTGCGCGGCGACGAGGTCCTGGATCTGTTGCAGGCGATGAACACCGGCCATGACGGCTCCATGAGCACTTTGCACGCCAACTCTCCGGCCGAGGCGCTGACCCGTGTGGAAAGCATGGCAGCGCTGGCTGGGTTTGCGCCGGGAGGCGGGGTTGTCCGCCGCCAGCTGGTCGACGCGGTGCATCTGATTGTTCAGGTTTCGCGGATGCGGGATGGGAAACGGCGGGTGACGTCGATTTCCGAACTGACCGGCCTGTCGGGTGACGTGATTACATTGCAGGAACTGTTTTCCTTCCAGACCGATCCCGAGAGTACGCGTACCAAGGTCACAGGCAAACATGTCTATTCCGGCTACCGTCCCGGATTTTCAAGCCGGGCGGCGGATTACGGTGTGGCGGAAGAGCTCGATTCCATTCTGGGGGTTAAGTAATGTCGACATTTACCATCCTGTTGATGGCTGGGTTTGCCTTGAACGCGGCTTTGATCCTGCTGGGCTTTGTCCTTGCAGACCGTCAGCGCCGCCGCCACATCGCCCGGCTGCACCGCCAGAAAGAGACAATGTCCCTGCCGGTTGTGCAGCATTCCAAATCAAAGAAACGCGGCAGCGCGCGGCCCACCAATGCGATCGAACGGTTCGTGGCGTTTTTTGAACGCCAGCTTGATCAGACCAGCCTGCGTATTGGTGTGAACGAACTGCTGATACAGGTGGGGATTGGTCTTTTGGCGCTCTACGCTCTGGCGGTGCTGGCGCTTGGGCTGCATCCTTTGACCGCTTTGCCGGTGGCTGTAGTTTTGACCTTCGGCATATTGATGAGCCTGCTGAACATCGCGCAAAACCGCTATAAAAAAGCCTTCGCGGCGGGGCTTCCTGAAGCATTGGATATTTTTGCCCGTGGCTTGCGGGCAGGGCGTCCGGTCACCGATTCAATGGCCATTGTTGTCGATAACTCAAGCGGGCCAATCCTGCACGAGTTCAGCCGCTGTCGTGATGAGGTGCGTATGGGCACGTCACTGCCGGAATGTCTGGAGCGGTTGAGCGCGCGGTTGCCCTTGGCCGAGGTCAATTTCTTCGCAGTCTCCACTGCCTTGCAGGCGGAAACTGGCGGCAATTTGATTGAAACCATGGAAAACCTCGCCACGCAGCTGCGCGAACGCCGCAAACTGCGCAAGAAAGCGCGGGCATTGTCCTCGGAAGCGCGGGCCAGCGCGGTGATCCTTGCGTCTTTGCCCTTTGCCGTAACCCTGCTGATTGCGGTGTTGAACGGTTCCTATCTTGAGCCACTTTATGCGGATCCGCGTGGTCGCCTCATGGCCGGCGTGGCCCTTGGCAGTATCGCCTTTGGCATCTTTGTGATGGTGCGGATGGGCAAGCTCGATGTCTGAGACCTCTATGCATATCTTCTGGATGGCCTTTCTGGGGCTGACCACTGCGATGCTTGCGTTGACGCTTTTGATGTTCACCGAACATCAGCGCAGCCTGCGCGCAGCGCGGTTGAACCGTGCCAACGGGTCGGAGAAAGCGCGCCGCGTTGACGGTGCTGCCGAACGCCGTGGCTTTCTGGGCGGGATCACTGGCAAGCTGCGCCAAGTGGTTGTCCTGATCGGAGAACGTCTGGCTGTGGTATTGGGCGGGGAATCCCGCGAAACCGCTGCAAACCTGTCCTCAGCCGGGTTTCGCAGCCGCGATGCCCTGTTGATCTATGCGTTCCTGAAAACCATCCTGCCTTTGGCCGCTTTGCTTGGCGGGTTGATCTATCTGGGTGCTACACGGCCTTTGGACATCACCATCATCGTGCCCGCTGCCATGGTGATCGGTGCCGCGCTGGCCTTGTCCATGGGGGTCGATTTTGTCGTCAACAAGGCCCGCACTGCGCGTCTGGCCCGCATCCGGCTGAGCTTTCCCGATATGCTTGAGCTGATCGTCATCACCTCGGAGGCCGGGCTGGGTCCGCAGCCAGCACTGCACCGCGTTGCACAGGAAATGGCGGTGACCCATCCTGATCTGGCGCAGGAAATGCTGCAAATGGTGTCGGAGATGGCGATGACCAGTGATGCCCGTGGTGCCTATGACAAGCTGAACATCCGCGCACCGCTGCCGGAAATTGCCGTATTCACCCAGACATTGGATCAATCCGACAGATACGGCACGCCCTTTGCCCGCGCAATGCGCACCCTGATCGACGAGCAACGCAGCAACCGTTTGGTGGCTGTCGAGGAAAAAGCCGCGCGCCTGCCGGTTCTGATGACCATGCCTTTGATCTTTTGCATCATGCCCGCGGTATTTGTGGTGCTGGTCGGGCCCGCAGCGCTCAGTGTTCTTGACAATATTCTTTCCGGAGGCTGATCCTATCATGCTGACCCAACCCCTTGCTTTCCTAAAGCGTTTCCGTCGTGATCAATCCGGTGCGGTGGCTGTTGAATTCGTACTGCTGGCACCGCTGGTATTCGCATTGCTGTTCGGGATCATCATTGTTGGCTATTACATCGGCGTCAGCCATTCAGTATCGCAGCTGGCCACAGGTGCGGCGCGGGCATCGGTTGTCGGGCTGGACACGGAAGAACGCGAAACACTGGCACTGGCCTATCTTGACCGTGCGAGCGTCAACTATCCGATGTTGAAACAGGATGCGTTGACCTCTGAGGCCCTGCTGGAAGAGGGTACACCGCCCGGAGTCACCGTGACGGTCTCCTATGAGGTTGACGGTTCCATCATCGGCGTTGCCAACAGCCTTCTGGGTCTTAGCCTCTCGGATATCAAGGGGAGTGCATATCTTGCCTATTAAACCGCATTTTCTCAGATCATTCAGCCGGGATGAAAGTGGCGCTGTTGCGGTGATTGTGTCTCTATTGCTGACCGTGTTGCTGGGGTTTGTAGCGCTTGGCGTAGATGTGGCATCGCTCTATCGTGAAAACGCGAACCTGCAGGCGGATGCCGATCTGGCCGCGATGAGCAGCGTGCGCGACCCGGATGAGGCAACCCCGCGCGCGCAGCTTTCACTGGGCCACAACCAACGCGAAACCGATACCCTGTCCGAGTTGGTGACAGGTCGCTATTTACGCAATCCCGAAATTCCACGTGACAATCGGTTCACCCCCTTGTCAACCGGCAATCCGGCGATCAATGCAGTGCGGGTTAAGCTCAAAGACGAAGGGCCCCTTCATTTTGCCAAGATATTCTCGGACGATGATCATGTTGACCTGACCCGCAGCGCAACCGCCATCCGTACAGGTGCCGCCAGTTTTTCCCTGAACAGCAATATTGCCCGGTTGGACATCACCGATCTGAACGCGGCTTTGTCACAAAGCTTTGGCACGGAAGTCTCCATTTCGGCAGGGGATCATTCGGCGCTGGCCAGCACATCGGTGAATATGGGGGATTTGCTAAAGGAACTGAACCAGCTTTCAGGCAACGCCTCGCGCAATCCGGCCGCCATTCTGGATGAAGGAACCACTGCGGGTGATGTGTTTACCGCTTTGCAGAATATCCTCCCCGCCGGTGCCTCCGGGGGTTTGGGGGCTTTGATCGGGGCAGGTGGCTTGATGGCCCTGGATGTCGAGGCGCTAGTGGGCGGAATCGACAGTGACCTTGGGCTGACCGCCTTTGAATTTGCCTCCGACATTGACGTGACCGCGCTGGATATTGTGAACGCGGTGGCCAGCGTCAACAGCTTCCAGCATGAGTTGGCAGCGGATGTGGCGATTGCTGTGCCCGGTGTTGCTTCTGTGACCTCCCGGCTTGCTGCTGGCGAACCACCCGCACGGTCCGGCTGGGTTGCTTTGGGCGAAGAAGGGGTGCAGCTGCACAGGGCGGCAGCACGGGTCCTGACCGAAGTCTCCCTTGATCCGAACCTGCTGGGATCGCTTGGGGTGGGGGTATCGGTCACTAGCCTGGACCTGCCGATCTATGTTGAGGTCGCAGGCGCGACAGCAACTTTGGAAGAAATCAGCTGCGTTTCCTCAGAGCCGGAAGCGCTTGCCGCGCGGTTTTCCACCGCGCCCACGCCGATCAGCCCCGAAAATGGCACATCGGTTGCCGCACTTTATCTGGGCAAGGTGGCGGAAGACGTGTTCACCAGCGGCCCGATCAGCGCATCAGACCTGAGTTTTGCTGATATTCTCGATCTCACCCTGCGGATTGATCTGCCTTTGCTGCCAGATATCGTGATTGCCGGTATTACCGTTCAGGCACGCTCAAATATCACTGTTGGACAATCCCAGACCGAAACCATCCGTTACACCAATGACGATGTGACCAACAATCGGATGATCCGCCATTTTGGTTCGGGTGAACTGGTGGGGTCTGCCATCTCAACCTTGCTGTCGCCTGCCCATACCGAGCTGCGGGTGAAGCCGGGGCAGGAGGGGCTGATCACACCACTTGCAGCACCTCTGGTTTCTGCCGTGCTGTCGCTGTTGCCAAACCGTCTGCTCAGTGCGCTGGCTGCGCCCTTGGACGGGGTGGTGGATACGGTATTGAACAGTGCAGGTCTGCGGTTGGGTGAGGGGGAGCTTACCCTGGAAGGCCATCACTGTGAAGCAATCCGGTTGGTGCAATGAACGCCATGGTGCAACAGACACAGAAAAAGCGGACCCCAAAAGGCCCGCTTGATCAGATACAATTGTGGTTTGGTGCTGGAAACCTAGGCCTGCAGGGCGGCCTGTTCGCTGTTCTTGTTACGCCCAACCAGCGGCAGAATGCGCCGTGTCGGCACCGAAGAAGTCCGCTGGCGCTGTTCGGTTTTGGTTTCATTTGCGATGGCACAGATTTCATCCGTGACAAAAGCGATCAACTGATACCGCGATCCCATCCCGGACTTTTGATAAATGCTGCTGAGTTGCGATTTGATTGTCGCAATGGCACAGCCGCGCATTTCTGCAACTTCACTGTTGGAAAAACCTTTGGCGACAAAAATAGCCACATCGGCTTCGGCCTGCGACAGACCCCATTCTGGGGCATAGCGGGCAATAACGCTTTCTTTGGCGGCGGGGGCGGCAAACTCTGACGCAGCCTGTTTTTGCTTCTTGCGCATTTTGTCTTGGTAGGAGGCAACCTGCTTGAAGCAAAGATAGGCAACCGCGCTGGTCAGCGCAAAGAACAGCGCAAACAGCCCTACGATTGTCGCCATTTTTGTACCTGCCTGCTCCAAGGCGAAGGCAACGACAAGAAACGTCTTCAATGCGGCGACACTAAAGACCAAAACGAACCCGGAAACCCAATACCGTAACACCTGCATATCCCATCTGTTGTTTTCACAATTGTACCCATGCTGTTTTAGCGGCCAATATGTCGAATTTGTGGCCTTGCGCCCATTTCTCTGCATTTCTTTCCCAAAAGGTCAAATTTGTGCGGCAAATGCTGCAATCAATGAACTATTGGTTAATTTGTAAGGTGTTAGGGCAATGGCATTTGCCGGTAAGCTGCGGGTCAGCGTGGTGATTTCTTCATAAATCCACAGAGTTTTGCGGCGGCGCCGACGCGCGGTTTTCGCTGGTTGAGACTGAGAGAGTCAAAAACGGTGGCGCTTGTCTGTTGACAAGACTCATCCTGTGCATATCATTCGTATGCAAACAATCGAAGGCTTAGCGCCCGTGCCCTATGTTCGCCCGTCAGATTTGGAAACCGCACTTTCACTTGCGTCACAGCCCAATCAGGGTGTGATCGCCGGGGGCACGGATGTTTTCCCGGCCAGCCAGCAAGGGCAGCGGTTCCAGAACCTGTTGGATCTGACCGCTGTGCGCGAGCTGGCCGGGATCACCCTGTCAGAAAGCGGCATACGTATTGGTGCGGCGGCGCGTTGGCGTGACGTGATCGACGCGGATCTACCCGCCGCCTTTGATGGGTTGAAACAGGCTGCGCGACAGGTGGGCAGTGTCCAGATTCAGAACAGTGCGACGGTTGCAGGCAACCTGTGTAACGCTTCGCCTGCTGCGGATGGCGTGCCCCCTTTGTTGACGCTTGATGCCTCGGTCGAGGTGGCCAGTGCGGCGCGCGGTATCCGGCGGCTTCCCCTTGATGCGTTTATCCTTGGGGTCCGGCAAACCGCGTTGCAACCGGATGAAATCATGACCGCGATCATGGTGCCTACACCGCCTGAAAACGCCGGTTCCAGTTTTGAGAAACTCGGCAGCCGGACCTATCTGGTGATCTCCATCGCGATGGTTGCAGCGCTTGTTTTCAAAGACGCTGGTGGGCGGATCACATTTGCGCGGATCGCGGTCGGGGCCTGTTCGCCGGTGGCGCAGCGGTTACGACGGCTTGAGGTTTCCTGTATCGGCAAGCGCCCGGAGGAGATTTCGGTCACGGCAGATCATTTGGCGGATCTGACCCCAATTGATGATGTACGCGGATCAGCGGCCTATCGTCTGGATGCGGTGGCGGAACTGTGCCAACGCGCGGTGAAAGGGGCGGCGAGATGAATGATGTTTCCTTTTCGTTGAATGGCAAGGCCGTCACCACGCAGCCTGCGACCGGGGCGCGTTTGTCAGAAACCCTGCGTGAAACCCTTGATGGCCGGGATGTGAAAATCGGCTGTAATGCGGGGGACTGTGGGGCCTGTACTGTATTGCTGGACGGGCAGCCGATCTGCGCCTGTCTGACGCCAACGCAACAGGTATCGGGGCAAGCTGTTGAAACCCTTGCTGGATTGCACGTCAGTGATCCGGTTGCGCAGATGCTGGGAGAGCGGTTTCAGGATCACGGTGCGGCCCAATGCGGGATTTGCACGCCGGGGATGATGGTTGCTGCGGTTGCTTTGCTGCGCGAGGATCCGACGCCATCAGAACAGGCTGTGAAAGATGCGCTTGGCGGGGTGCTTTGCCGCTGCACGGGGTATCGCAAGATCATTGATGCGGTGATGGGGCGTCCGGCGGTTTTGAAAGATGATGGAGGTGTCGTGGGCGACAGCATCCGCCGTCTGGACGGGGCGGATAAGGTTGCGGGGGTTGAACGGTTCAGCGATGATGTCGCGCCGGTTGGCACGCTTGAAATTCTGGTGATCCGCTCGCCCTTTGCGCGGGCCGGTTTCCGGTTTGGCGACCTTGCGGCATGGGCCGCCGCGACCGACGGGGTTGAGGCGGTCCTGACCGCAGCCGACGTGCCGGGACGCAATGTCTTTGGCGTTATTCCGCAGTTTGTCGACCAGCCGGTCTTTGCTGAAACCGAAACCCGCTTTCGTGGTGAAGCGGTGGCCGCCGTGGTGGGCACCCCCGCCGCAATCAAGGCGCTTGCGCCGGACGATTTCCCCGTCACATGGTCCGAACTGCCCGCCGCGACGGATATTCAGACAGCGCAGGGCTCAGCGGCAGCCACCCTGCATGAGGACCGCACCGGCAACGTCATGTGTGGTGGATTTGTGCAATGCGGCGATGCCAAAGCCGCGCTGGCGCGTGCGGAGGTGGTAGTGGAGGGCCATTTCAACAGTGGTTTTGTTGAACATGGCTATATCGAACCCGAAGCGGGGTTCGCGCAGATGGTTGGCGACCGCGTGGAGATTTACGCAGGCACGCAGGCACCGGTGATGGACCGCGACAGTCTGGAGATCATTCTGGGGCTGGACGCCAGCAAGATCCGCATTGTGCCCACGGGGATCGGCGGCGGCTTTGGCTCCAAACTTGACCTCTCTGTGCAGCCCTATCTCGCCCTGGCCACAATGAAGACGGGTAAGCCTGTGCGCCTGACCTATAGCCGCCGGGAATCGATGCAAAGCAGCACAAAACGGCATCCCTCAGACATTCAATTGCGGATCGGAGCAGATAGATCGGGCAAGGTTTGCGGCTTTGATTTCTATGGTGAATTTGACACGGGTGCTTATGCCAGCTGGGGCCCGACGGTGGCCAACCGGGTGCCAGTGCATGCCTCTGGCCCTTATCGGATCACCGATTACCGCGCTGAATCCAAAGGGATTCATACCCATAACCCGCCTGCCGGTGCCTTTCGTGGTTTTGGCGTGCCGCAATCCGCGATTGCACAGGAAAGCCTGTTTGATGTTCTGGCTGAAAAGCTGGGCATGGACCCGCTGGAATTTCGCATTCTGAATGCGCTGGAAAACCATGTGCCCACAGTCTGTGGGCAGGTGTTTTCACAAGGGGTCGGCATTGGCAAATGTCTGGAAAGCCTGCGGACAGCTTGGTCTGCCGAACGGGGAGCCGCCGAGAGATTTAACGCAACCTCAGAGACCTACAAGCGCGGTGTCGGAGTCGCGGCGGGCTGGTATGGCTGTGGCAATACCTCCTTGCCCAACCCATCGACCATCAAATCGGGCATCACACCGGAAGGCAGGGTGGTGCTGCATCAGGGTGCAATGGACATCGGGCAGGGGGCCAATACCGTCATCGCGCAGATCTTTGCCACGGCCCTTGGCGTGCCGACCATATCGGTTCAGCTCGTCGGCCCGGATACGGATGTCACACCGGATGCTGGCAAAACCTCCGCCTCACGGCAAACCTATGTTTCGGGGGCTGCGGCGCGGCTGTCGGGACTGGCGCTGCGGGCTTTGGTGCTGAAACGGATGAATGTGTCAGAGGGGGCGGTGCTTTCGTTTTCTGAGGGGCTGGCTGTGGCGTTGGATGGCGGCAAAACCCACCGGCTGGACCTCGCCACATTGGAAACCGACGCAGAGGGCTTTGCCTTTTGCGCCATCGAAACCTATGACCCGCCGACCAAACCGCTGGACGCAAATGGGCAGGGCGCGCCCTATGCGCAGTTTGGATATGCGGCGCATTTGGTCGTGGTCGAGGTGGACATGAAGCTCGGCACCGTCAAACCGTTGAAGTTTGTCGCGTCCCATGATGTTGGTCAGGCGATCAACCCGCTGCTGGTTGAGGGGCAGGTGCAGGGTGGCATAGCCCAGGGGTTGGGCATGGCCCTGATGGAGGAATATCTGCCCGGGCGCACGGAGAACCTGCATGATTATTTGATCCCGACCATCGGCGATATGCCTCCTGTCGAGACGATCATCATCGAAGAACCTGACGCGCATGGGCCGTACGGGGCCAAGGGACTGGGCGAACATGTGTTGATCCCGACCGCACCCGCGATCCTGAACGCAATCTATGCGGCGACTGGCGCGCGGATCACACAGGTGCCTGCAACACCGGCCATCGTTCGTGCCGCGATCAAGAGGGTGCAATCATGAGCAGACCCGAAAGAACCAAGCCTGAAAAGATCCGCTGTGACGCCTGCCCGGTTTTGTGTTTCATCGCGGATGGCAAATCCGGTGCCTGTGACCGCTATGCCAATCACGCGGGTGAATTGGTGCGGCTGGACCCGCTGACCATTGTTGAAACGGCGGATGCGCCGCTGGTGCCCTTTATGAAAGACGGCGCGGAATGGGACGGGGACATCGTGAAAGGCAACCGTCCTTTTGTCACCGCGGTGGGTGCCGGCACTACCTATCCTGATTACAAACCGGCACCTTTCATTGTCAGTCAGGATATTGACGGCGTCGATATGGTGACAGTCGTGACCGAAGGAATCTTCAGCTATTGTGGCGTGAAAGTGAAAATCGATACCGACCGCCATATCGGTGATGAACGCGATATCGTCTATGCACAGGGCGAGGCGATCGGCCATGTGATGACTTCTGAATACGGTTCCAAAATGTTGTCGCTGGGCGGGGTGGAACATCTGACCGGCGGCTCAAAGAAGGAAGGCCGCGCCACCTGTGCCGCACTTTTGGCCCTATGCAACCGCGAGGCCGTGACGCTGAGCATTGGTGACGGGGATCACGCCACCGAAGTGATCGTGCAGGCCGGACAAGCCCCTGTCATTAATGGGGATACGGAACGTCTGATGCGAGTGGGCTGTGGATCTGCCACCATCGGGATGTTTGCAAAGCAATGGCTGGGTCTTGTGGATGATGTGGTGGTGGTGGATGACCACATCACTGGCGTTCTGTCTGAACATGAGGCGGGCAAGCAGCTGGACCTGCCCGCCACGGGTATCAAGATCAAAGGCCGCCGTTCGACCCCCGGACGATATTTTCAGGTCGCTGAACCCGGCACCGGCTGGGGTGGTACCGATATTGACGATCCTCTGACCATCCTTGGCCCGTTCAACCCCAAGGTTGCCCGCGCTGGTATGCGTTTGCTGATGGTCTCTACCACAGGTGAACAGTTCGCCTATTACGAACTTGACGAGGCCCTAGAGCCGCAACCGCACGACCTGCCCACCGCTTTACGCAAATCCACTGATCTGATTGCAGAAAACTGCGAACCCTCGGTTTGTTCCGTGCTGTTTATGGGCGGTGCGGGTGGCAGCCTGCGGGCCGGGGTTACGGAAAACCCGGTGCGCCTGACACGTTCGGTCAAGGATGCGCTGACCCATGTGTCCTGTGGTGGGGCGAAACCCTATGTCTGGCCGGGCGGCGGGATTACGGTGATGGTGGATGTGCTGGATATGCCTGAAATGTCTTTTGGCTATGTGCCGACGCCTGCGCTGGTCGCCCCGATTGAATTCACCCTAAGGGCCAGCGATTACGCGGCATTGGGCGGATATGTGGATCAGGTGAAAACCGTGGCTCAGATTGAAACAGCATCCGCACGGCGGGTACAACGGGGCACGCAAGGCCATGATCCTTTGGCTGCGCAACATTATCACTGGACCAAGGCGGATAAGGGCTGATGGGGCCTGTGGCACAGATATTGGGCGACCGCCTGCATCTGCAACATGGCCCGATCGATTTGATCATCGGGGCCGATGGCGCGCGGGCACAGGCTTTTGCGGCTGCGCGGGACAGGTTCGAAACCGTGCTGGAAGAGCTGGTGGCAGAGCTTGATCTGCTGCGCCAGCCCATTGGCCCGGAGACGGTGCATCCGCATGGCGAAACCGCCGCGCGCATGATGGCCGCAGGAAGGCAGTTTGCGCCAACCGCCTTTGTCACCCCGATGGCGGGCGTGGCCGGTGCGGTTGCCGAAACCGTGTTGCAGGCGATGACAAGCACTGCCGAACTGACACGGGCCTATGTCAACAACGGCGGCGATATCGCCCTGCATCTGACACAGGGCACTGAATTTACAATGGCGATGGCTGGTCATGACGCCAGATCGCTGGGGCAGATTAGGATCACCCATGCCGACCCCATTCGCGGGATTGCAACCAGCGGACAGCACGGGCGCAGTTTTAGCTGCGGGATTGCGGATAGCGTCACGGTTCTGGCTGCCACTGCGGCCAAAGCGGATGTTGCCGCCACGCTGATCGCCAATGCGGTGGACCTTGCAGATCATCCCGCGATCCGCCGCCAACCGGCCTGTGAGGTTGACGAAAACACGGATCTGGGCAGACGGTTGGTGGTCACCGGTTGCGGGAGGCTGGGCACAGATGCCATCACGGCAGCACTTGCCAACGGACAGGCCCGCGCCGAAGGGCTTATTGCAGGGGGGCAAATCAACGGCGCCTGTCTTTTCCTGCAAGGTCAGTCACGCGGGGTTGGCCACAGCCCTGTCACAATTTTAGAAGGAACTCCTGAATATGCATAAAGTCACCCTGCGCAAAACGGTTCTATCCGTTGAAGAAGTTTTTCACGAAGGCGGGCCGGTCGCGGAGAAACCCCTGTTGCGCGGGTCGATCATGGCGGTAATCAAGAACCCTTTTGCTGGCGAATATGTCAATGAAATTCAGGGGTTTCAGGATGATCTTAAACCATTAGGGTTGGAAATGGCGATGAAACTTGCAACCGCATTGGGTGGTGCGGGCGCTATCGAAGGATACGGCAAAGGGGCCATTGTCGGTGCAGCAGGTGAGGTCGAGCACGGTGCGCTTTGGCATGCGCCGGGCGGCTATGCGATGCGCGAATTGCTGGGCGATGCCAAGGCGATTGTGCCCTCTACCAAAAAGGTGGGCGGCGTGGGCGCGCGGCTGGATGTGCCGCTGACCCATACCAACGCATCCTATGTGCGCAGTCACTTTGATGCCATGGAAGTGGGGTGCAACGATGCGCCCAAAGCGGATGAGCTGGCCCTGATTCTGGTGATGAGCACCGGCGCGCGCATCCACAACCGCGCAGGTGGTCTGGCGGCAGCGGATATCAAAGGCGAGGACGGTTTGCGATGAAAGCGAAGATCAGAAAAATTGCGGTAAATATAGAAGAAACCCATATCGAGATGGGGCGGGCGATTTCACCACCCACGCGCAAGGCGGTGGCGGTCGCAGTCATCGAAAACCCTTTTGCGGGCAGCTATACCGAGGACCTGTCACCCTTGATGGATATCGGTGCCGAACTGGGCGCGCTCTTGGGCAAACGCTGTGTCGATGCCCTTGGAATCACGCCACAAGCGACTGAAAGCTATGGGAAATCCGCTATGGTTGGCGAGAATGGAGAGCTGGAACATGCGGCTGCCATTCTACATCCGAAACTGGGCGCGCCCCTGCGTCTGGCCGTGGAAAAAGGGGCGGCACTGGTCGCCTCTTCCAAGAAAATGGGCAGCCCGGGACAGGTGTTGGACGTGCCGCTGGGTCATAAGGATGCCGCTTATGTGCGTAGCCATTTCGACGGGATCGAAGTGCAGTTAAACGACTCTCCCCGCGCCAATGAAATCATGGTCGCGGTTGCGGTCACCGACAGCGGGCGCCCTTTACCCCGTGTTGGCGGGCTGACCCATGCAGAGGCTGAAGGCAAGGATGGCTTGCGGTGAGCGGTGATGAAACCGACGACTATGTGCTGGATGACCAAATCGGCTTTCTGCTGCGTCTGGCCAGTCAGCGCCATTCGGTGATTTTTCAACGCAATGTGGTTGGCAACCTAACCCCAACGCAATTTTCGACATTGGTGCGCATATCAGAGCGCGGCGGCGTGTCGCAGAACCACCTTGGCCGTCTGGCGGCGATGGATGTGGCGACCATCAAAGGTGTGGTGGACCGGCTGAAAGCCAAAGGGCTGGTGCAGACCCGCGCCGATCTGAAAGACAAGCGACGGATGTCGATTTCGCTGACTGATGCAGGGCATCAGATGATGGATGACCTCAAGAGGGCCGGGCATAAGATCAGCGCCCTGACACTCGACCCGCTAAGCGAGGCCGAAAGTCAGACACTTGTAACATTGCTCAGAAAAATCAGCTAGATAACTTCGGGCAGGCGATCCGCAGGCGGGGTGTTCCGGCTGCGGGTAGAGGTGACCTTGCCATCAATGATGGTCATGCCGACACCGGGCAGGTTGCCTTGGCCGACCGACTCCAGCATGGAGTTGCCCGGCGCGTGTTGTGCCTGATCCAGCAGCACAAAGTCCGCACATTTGCCGACTTCGATCAGCCCTGTGTCCAACTCCCGTTGCCGCGCCGTATTGCCGGTGCCAAAACAAAACGCCTGTTCCGCCGGTACATTGCCAAAGGCCGATAGCATCGCAATCATCCGCAAGATACCCAGCGGCTGCACGCCCGATCCTGCCGGCCCGTCGGTGCCAAGGATCACTTGGTCCAGCTTGCCCAACTCCCGCGCTGCGTTCAGTGCCAGAACGCCGGAACGTTCGTTGCCGTTATGCACAATTTCAAACGCTGAAGAACAGTTTTCACAAAGGCACAGGATCTGGTCGTCGGGCAGGGCGGAATGCCCGCCGTTGATGTGGCCGATCACATCCGTACCGGTTTCCATCACCATATCCGCATCGATCAAACCTGATCCGGGGATCGAGGGGCCGCCGGTGTGGATCGTGCTTTGCATGCCGTATTTGCGGGCCCATGTGACCATCTGCTGTGCGGTCTTGCCATCCTTGACAGTGCCAAGCCCTACTTCACCCAGTAGTTTCACACCGGCCTCGGAGAGGTCTTTGAAATCCTGTTCGACCATGCCTTGTTCAATCACAGGCGCACCGGCGTGCACCTTCACACCTGAAGGGCGGAAGTTTTCGTACCAACGTTGCGAAGCAATTGCCATCGCCTTGAGACCGACAATATCTTTGGGACGTCCCGGCATGTGAACCTCACCCGCGGAGATAAGCGTGGTAACGCCGCCGTGTAAGGTGCTGTCAATCCAGCTTAATTGCTGTTGGCGTGGAGTGTAGTCGCCAACCACCGGATGCACATGGCTATCGATCAGACCGGGTGCCAATGTGACACCTCTGGCATCGACGGTTGTTGTGGCACCTTCCGTATCGAGGTCTTTTTCCGCGCCCCATTCGGTGATTTTACCGTTCAGTGCAATCAGGCAATCGCCGTCAAAAATCGGCTCTTCCAGCTTGCCCGACAGGATCATGCCGATGTTTCTGATGACCAGTTTTTCGCTGCCGGTTTCTTCACTCATGACGCATCCTCCGTTTCGATTGTTAAACCCCCAAGTAACGCGCAAGCATCCCGGGGTCGTTTTTCAGATCGGCCGCTGTTGCCGATGCAACCGACGTGCCGTTTTCAATGAACACCACGCGATCTGCGACCTGAAGAACCGCATCGACCCTTTGTTCAACAAGAACAATGGCAAAGCCCTCGGCCTTCATCTTTAGAATGACGTCGCGGATCAGGGCGATCATGGAGGGTTGCAGCCCTTCGGTAGGTTCGTCCAGCAACAAAACCTTGGGGCGCAGACAGAGGGCGCGGGCAGTGGCCAACATCTGCTGTTCGCCCCCCGACAGGGTGCCCGCAGTTTGTTTCAGCCGCTCCCGCAGACGGGGAAACAGCTCCAGCACCCATTCTTTCGTGTCTTTCCCCATGCCCCGCGTCATCAGGCCGATCTCGATGTTTTCATCTACCGTTAGCTCTGGAAACAGGCGGCGGCCCTGCGGGATGTAGCCGATGCCACGGCGCGGAATTTCATGCGGGGGCAGGGTGCTAAGCGCCTCTCCCTCCAGTGTGACGCTGCCGGCGGTGATGGGTAAAATCCCCATGACAGATTTCAAGGTGGTGGTTTTTCCCGCACCATTTCGACCCAAAAGACACAATATTTCAGAGGGTTGCACGTCAAAGCTTACCCCGCGCAAGGTGTTGACATCACCGTAAGCGGCATGGATGCCCTTCACCTCAAGCATCGGTCTTACCCAGATAAGCGGCCTGTACAGCGGTGTTTTCGCTGATCTCTTCAGGGGTGCCATTGGCCAGCACCATCCCCTGATCCAGCACCGTAATCCAATCAGCGGCCCCCATGACCACCGTCATATTATGTTCGATCAACAGTATGGTGGTTTCTCCGGCCAGTGATTTGATCAACGCAATAAACCCCGCAACTTCAGACTCTGCGAGGCCCTGTGTTGGTTCATCAAGGATAAAGACACGCGGTTCCTGAACTAGCCCCATGGCGATTTCGAGCAGTCGTTGGTGACCATAGCTGAGGTCACCCGCGATTTGGTCAGCCCGATCTTCAATATCGACTTTACCAAGCGCCGCGGTGATTTTGCTTGCCAGTATTGCGGGCTTTTTCCCGAACAAACGCCGCGCTGCGATGGCTACGTTTTCATGCACCGTAAGGCGCGGAAAGATGGAGGTGATCTGAAAGGTATAGGCGATGCCCAGCTGGATGCGTTTATGTGCGGGCAGGGCGCTTATATCGCGGCCCGCAAAAATAACCTGTCCCCGGGTCGCCTCTGTGCGCCCGCTGACCATACCGACAAATGTGGATTTTCCCGCACCATTGGGGCCGATCAGCGCGGTGATCTTGCCTGTTGGCAGGGTGAAATCCACGTCGGAATTTGCTGTGACACCGCCATAGACCTTGGTCAGCCCCTTGGTTTCCAGAATATTTATGGCAGCCATGGGAACACCCGTTTGCGCATTTCACCCATCAACCCTTGCGGGGCGAACATGGTCAGCAGCACCAGTACCACACCTGCAACCAGCATATAGGCAGTTGTCACAGAGCTGGAAAAATCGATGAGATAGAACATGAAGAACACGCCCAATAGCGGGCCGATGGTGGTGCCGGCCCCGCCCAACAAAACCCACAGCAATGGGAAGATGGAATATTGCACCGTGGCGAAAGTCGCCCCGACATAGCCAAACAGCATGGCGTAGGCCGCCCCTGCAATGCCGGAGATCAGGCCCGACAGGATCATCGCCTTGAGTTTATGCGCGCCGGTGTCATAACCCAGCATGCGGGCGCGTTCCTCGTTTTCACGAATGGCGACCAAGGTCCGGCCAAAAGGCGATCCGATAACCCGCGCCAGCGCCAGAAAACAGGCCGAGAAAAGCAGGAGCGCCGTGACATAGCGCGCCCCTTCAGTGGTCAGATCGATGCCAAAGATTATCCGCTCTGCCGATTGGATCACAAACCCCTCATCGCCGCGTGTGTAGCTGCCAAAGTATAGCACGACGAGATAGGCGGTCTGCGCAAACATCAGTGTCACGATCATGAAGGCCACGCCGGTGGTGCGCAGGGCAAGGAAGCCGGTTACAGCTGCCAGCGCCGTGGCGGACGCCATGCCGATCAGGAAGGCCACCGGCAGCGGCACGCCGCCCAGATTGATCGAAAGGCCAAAGCCATACATGCCTGCCGCGAAAAACATCGCGTGGCCCAGGCTCAACAGGCCAGTGTAGCCAAACAGGATGTTGAACCCCATGGCATAGATCGCCAGCACCATGATCCGCGATAAGTTGCCGGAATGATAAGGCGGGAGGATGAAAAACAGCGCAACCAATGCGGCCAGTACCGATAGGTGCAATGTTGCGGACTTTCTGCGCACCGTCATGTGGCGGACCTGCCGAACAGGCCTTGTGGACGCCAGACAAGCACCATGGCAACAAGGAAAGTAGCAAGGATCTTGGCCAATGTAGGTGAGAAAAACACAGAGATGATGCCGTCGCTCATCCCGATAAGCAGGGCGGCAACCACCGTGCCGGGCAGGCTGCCAAGGCCACCTATGATAACGACGATGAAAGACAGCAGCAGCGGGTCGGCACCCATCAGGTAATGCGCCTGTTGGATCGGCACGACAAGCACAGCCCCAAGGGCAGCAAGGGCAGCCCCAAGGCCAAATACAATCGAATAGACGCGGCCAACAGGAATTCCGAAGGCCTGTGCCGTCTCGCTGTCTTGTTGGGTGGCGCGCATGATCAGACCGATTTTGGTGCGGGTAATCAGCAGCCACAGTGCTACAAGGACCACCGCCGCCGCCGCAATGACGAACAGTTTGTAGCTGGTCGTGCTCAGGCCCCATGGCCAATACATTGCAAAACCGCCCTCACCAAATTCGAACCACGGCAGGGCAAGGCGGTGGTTAAATGGCGGTTCAACCGGGCGCGCATCCGGGCCAAAGGTCATCAGCGTGGTTTGCTGGATGATGTAGAGCAGCCCGATGGTCGCCACGATGGTGCGGTCGGCATCATATTTCAGATGTTTCAGGATCACCCGGTCGGACAGCGCCGCGATCAGCCCCACCAAAAGCGGAGCGACAACCAATGCCGCCACAAACCCAACCGCCGGATGCCCCCCCAGCAGCGACGTCACATACCATGCCAGAACCGCGCCCAGCATGTAAAACTCGCCATGCGCGACGTTGACCACGCGCATCACCCCGAAGACAATGCTCAGCCCCATAGAGGTCAGCACAAGCACCGAAGCGATGACCGCCCCTTCAAGAGAGGCGAGCATCAGATGTGGACCGAATTCCATTCTATTGCCTTGATCTCAAGGGCTTAGAAGGATTGCGCTGTATAGTCGACCTCGTCTTCGTACATCCCGTCCTCAATGGAGGCGGTATGTTCGACCTTGAGCGTCCCATCGGTCACCTTGGAAATAAACTGTGCGCCAAAGACCTGATGGGTCTTGCCGTTAAACAGCTTCGCCCCCTGTGGATGATCAAGCGAATGGGGCAGGTCTGTCATGGCCTCAACCGCTTCGATTAGCTTGGCGCGGTCTTGCGGGCCTTGGTAGTCAGCTGTTTCCATACCGGCCTTGATCACATTCAGGGTTTCCCAGCAGCCAAACATATGGGCATAGGTTGATACGTCTTTGGGATCATCCAGTGATGCGCCGCGCGCATCAACACCCACAGCCGCACGATAGGCGGTGTCGAATTCTGAGTTGTTTTCCTGAGCATGGCGCGGATTACCCTCCCAGAAATAGGTGCCTTCAAGGAACTCCAGACCCGGGCTTTGGATATCCACCGCCTCAAGGCTGTCGATAAAGCCGAAAATCTCGGGGCGTGAGGGGCCGAAAAATTCACCCAGTTCTTTCACAAAGGTCAGCACGGCAGGGCCGACCATGACGTGATAGACCACATCGGTATCGCGCGGTATCTGCGGGAAATAGCGGGTAAAGGAGGTTTCAGCGGGCGGCACAGAAATCTTTGCTACCACCTCACCACCCTGCGCCTCGATCGCCGCAGAGAAGAAATCGCGGTGGTCGTGACCAAAGGCAAAGTCGGGAAAGATCATCGTGACCTTCTTGCCCAGATTATTCGCCACAAAAGGCGCCATGGATTGCACCTGACTTTTCACATCGGTAATGCCGGGTTGAAGCGTATAGCGGTTCAACATGCCGGATGCGACATGATGCCCTTCGGAAACCACGAAATAGGGTAATTTCAATTCACCCGCGCGCGGGGCAGAGCCGATTACCACATGGCTGAACAACGTGCCAAAGGCTACATCGACCTTGTGCTGGTTGGCGAATTTCTCAAGCACCTCGGCCCCGCGTTTCGGGTCGGTGCCATCATCTTCGACTACAATCTCGACCGGGCGGCCATTGATCCCGCCCATGTCATTGATGCGCTTTACAGCCGCCTGCGTCGTCGCATCATACCAGCGGCCATAAGCCGCGCCGATGCCTGTGGCATGTTTCTGGAACCCAATTCGGATGGGGGCTGAACTTTGTGCTTGGGCAAAGCCTAGGCTGCCGGGCATTGCGCCCGTGGCAAGCAGCGCTCCGGCACCGATGCCCTTGAGGGCGGTGCGGCGGTTAAGGTCGGTCTTTTTGGATGTTCCGTTGGACACAGTATTTCTCCCTTGCAGCTGGTGCGCGTTTTATCGGGGCACCTGTTTTATATTGTTCGCATACGAATGATCTGTCCAGAACTTTCTAAAGTTCACGCACCGCGCGGTGTGGACAGCAACCAAAGGCCGAAAATTGTATATAAAATCATCAGAATGCTGAGGAAGAGTTGGATCAGGATCAAATCCCTGCGTGTTTTGGCGATCCGGCCGGACAGATGATGTGTCATTGCTATAGAGATTATATGCGAAATGACAACCGCTGCCATATTCATCAATAATATGGGTTTCACGGTTTCAGTGCTGTTCAAAAATCCGGTGGTAACACGTAAGCCGCCCAGTCCAAACAGGTTCCAACCGCGCGCCAAGGGGTCGCCAAGTGTTGCCGCAAGGTACTGTATTTGAACAAGAAACGATACGAAGTAATGCGCGAAGTGATAGCCAAGCGCAATTGGCAGGATGGTGATGGCATAGGTGCGAAACGCGGGTGCAAAAGGGGCAGGGGTCAGCGTTCCGAACCTTCTGGCAATGAAAATCCCACCCTGAACACAGGCGGCGTAGATGCAGATCACAATGATATTGGCAAGGATCAGTCCAATGGTTGAACTCCAGACCACGGCGGAACGGCCCGGAAACTCCAGTGGGTTGATGCCGATCTGACCCAACCACCAGAATGTCTCTCTCAGGCCGTCAAAACTTCCGGAGACCAGAATGCTCAGGCAAAACAAGGCGCGCGCCATATCGAGCGGCGCAAGCTCGAAACTGGCCCAGCCAGGCATGCCGATGCGTATGTCTTTGCCGCAATGCACCGGACGCAGCGATGTGATCAGGCGGAACAGAACCGAAAAGCACTCCACGTTTTGGGTCCAGATTGCAGGACCGAAAAACGCCATACCGGCAAATGTGAACAGCCAATAGAGAAAGGCAAGTGTTGCAAGCCGGTTAGGATCGCTTGGCGCGATGTCGGCCAGCAGAAAGATCTGAAACAGCATAAAAATGCCAAACGCAGGCCAGGCACCCAAACGGGCAGGGTAGCGCAGCAGCGGCGCATCCCCGTTAAACAGCAGCCAGCACAGGCCAGACCACGGGTTGATCCAGCGCCAAAAATCGCCAATCACAGCCTGCAACACAAACAGGCCAACCCACCAGCCAGTCCAGATCACCTGTGGCAACAGGTTGCTTTGCGGATCGTTTGGACCGTGGATACCCACATAAAGCAGCGCGAAAAACAATATGGTTGAAACCAGTGATGTCAGGTGCGGTGCGACCCCGATGTCAAACCCTTTGGCAATGCGGAACCCACGGTAGATCCGCCCAAGGCCTTGTCCCGGCACAATACTGATCAGGATAATCGAGGCCAGAACCGCCAATGTGCCACCAAATGTATATAGCTCTGTCGGCAGCAGCAGTACCAAAGCCTGTTCCGCAGGATGCGCCAAAACCTGTGTCGGCATCAAAAGCCAGAGCGATATTCCAAAAAGGCACTTTGATTTGCGCAACATATCGGTAGCTTACAGCCGAAATGATTGAGGGAAAATAGATGATGAAGCGGGTTTTGGCCTTTTGTCTGCTGGGTGCGATTGCTGCAGCCGGCTATGTGATGCTGAACCGTCAGGACGCCACTTTGTCGCTGGTTGGGGCCAAAGCCTTTGCCATGGCGCAGCGACCTTCGATGTATATGGTGACCTTGACGGTCGAGAATACCGGCGCGCCCGATGTGATCCTTTCTGCCTCGACGCCTGACGCCGATATGATCACAGTGGTCAATCCGCGGCACAGCGACAGCGTGCTTGTGGTGCCGGGGGAAAGTCAGGGAATTCTGGCAATGGACGGCGCACATGTGATGCTGCGTATGGATGATTTTGCCGAAGGAAGTTTTATTCCGCTGACCCTGACCTTTGAAAATGCGGGCGAGGTTGTCACACGTCTGCAGAACGCTGGCGTCACCACTATGTCACATGACCCCAGCACCGGTGTTGCGACAGAGCCAGCACCATCTGTCAGTCTGCAGGCAACTGATGCACCGAATGCAGATGGGTTTTCTCTGCGCATCGAGGTTGAGAATTTTACATTCTACCGCCCAAAGGACGAATTTGCCGAGGATCCTGCATATGTGGCGGGTCAGGGTCACGGGCATCTTTACCTTAACGGGCTGAAACTGGGCCGGCTGTATGAACCTGGCTTTGACATTGGCCAGCTGCCTGCGGGCGATCATGTGCTTGAGGTTGCCCTGAACACCAATGATCACCGACCATATCTGGCTGCAGACGGAAGGCCGGTGGTTGCGCGGCTGGAAATTCAGGTGGCAGAGTAAGCGCCGCCAGCATTCCGCAACGTATGTAATTTTACATAATACTGATTACGAGAAGTAAGCTATGCGTTAAAACCACATGCCCCTGGCGCTTTGCTGGACAGCTGCACCTTGGTGGCTTTAACTAGGACCAACCGAAATTTGCGAGTATCCCCCATGACGTCGATCTTGATTCTAAACGGTCCCAATCTCAACCTGCTTGGGACGCGACAGCCCGAGGTCTATGGCGCAACGACGCTTGCTGATATCGAAGTGATGTGCCGCGACGCGGCGAAATCCCTTGGTGTGACTTTGGAGTTCGCTCAAAGCAATCATGAAGGAATGCTGATAGATCAGATACATGCGGCAAAATCTTCACAGGATGGCATAATTCTGAACGCTGGTGCCTACACTCATACGTCTGTGGCGATTATGGACGCGATTGCCTCTGTAGAGCTTCCTGTCGTCGAGGTTCATCTCAGCAATATCCACGCCCGTGAAACCTTCCGCCACAAGTCCTATATTGCCCCTGTGGCTTTGGGACAGATCTGCGGGTTTGGCGCAACGGGCTATATTCTGGCGCTTCACGCGCTTAAGGAACATATTTCAAGCAGTTGATTTATAATGTTCTTTCTGGGAAGTTGCTTCGTCTCTGATCAACAGTCTGCGGCACAATCGGATTTGACCCTAACAATGGTCTACCTGGAAGATGATAGCAGCGAAGACGCTGGGCTGCAGTGAACCAGTGGTTTAAGGTTGCCACTTAAATTACTGTAAAAGTATGATTTTTTAAATGCTGGTGTCAGGGTTTTCTTGCTGCAAGGTACGTAACCCTGTTCATCCGATCACTTCAGGCTGGGCACTCGCCCAACTAAAAAGGCGGCGCACCTAAATGCACCGCCCCTCAAATCTTATCGTTAACGCTTAGCTTTGGCCGACTTTGGCAACCTCGGCTGCGAAATCTTCTTTCACAACTTCAATGCCTTCGCCCACTTCCAGACGTACGAAACCGGTGATGGTTGCGCCCGCCTCTTTAGCGGCCTCAGCCACAGTCAGATCAGGGTTGATGACGAACTGCTGGTTCACCAATGTCACTTCGGACATGTATTTCTTCATACGCCCCACAATCATCTTTTCGATGACGGCTTCTGGCTTGCCGGACTCGCGGGCGATGTCCATCTGGACCTGCTTTTCCTTCTCGACCACTGCCGGGTCAAGATCTTCCTCGGACAGAGAAGCCGGATTGGTCGCTGCGATGTGCATTGCAACCTGCTTGCCAAAACCTTCGTCGCCGCCGGTCATTGCGACCAGAACACCGATGTTACCCATGCCTGGCGCCGCTGCGTTGTGCACGTAGGACACAACAGTGTCACCGTCGATGGCCGCCATGCGGCGTACCGACATGTTTTCACCAATCACGGCAACCGCATCCGTCACGGTCTGTTCAACGGATTTACCGCCCATGTCAGCCGCTTTCAGCGCGTCGATATCGGACGCCCCCAGGGCAACATCGGCAATGCCAGCAACCATTTTCTGGAAGTCAGCGTTCTTGCCCACGAAATCGGTTTCAGAGTTTACTTCAACCGCAACGCCGTGGCCGCCGTCAACCTTGACCGCAACCAGACCTTCCGCTGCTGTACGGCCGGATTTCTTCGCCGCTTTGGCCAGACCCTTGGTGCGCAGCCAATCAACCGCCGCTTCCATGTCGCCATTGTTTTCGGTCAACGCCTTCTTGGCGTCCATCATGCCTGCGCCGGTGCTGTCGCGCAGTTCTTTCACCATAGATGCTGTAATCGCCATCTTTTGGTTCTCCTGTTAAATCAGATCGGTTGGAGGCAGGTGTACCCTGCCCCCGTTTCAGTCCTGTGACACGTCTCAGCCTTCGGCTTTGGCGACGGTCTCTTTTGTGGACTCGATATCAAGGACCGCATCCTTGGACATGGCGTCGTTTGACACTGTCTCTTCAGAGGCATTGCCAACTTCAACACCGGTGGAAGGCTCCGCAAGAGCTTCCTCAGCAGGTGCTTCTTCCATTGCGCCCAGATCAACGCCAGCTGCGCCCAGTTGGGCGGACATGCCGTCAAGTGCCGCACGTGCAGCCAGATCGCAGTACAGGCCAATGGCGCGCGCCGCGTCATCGTTGCCCGGAATGATGTAATCGATGCCATCGGGTGAGCAGTTGGTGTCAACCACAGCCACAACCGGAATGCCCAGCTTGTTGGCTTCGGCCACAGCCAGCGCTTCTTTTTTCACGTCGATCACGAAGATCAGGTCGGGACGACCGCCCATTTCACGGATACCGCCCAAAGAAGCCTGAAGCTTGCCCTGGTCACGTTCCATACCCAGACGCTCTTTTTTGGTCAGGCCTTCAAAGCCGCGCTCGGACTGTTCGTCGATAGATTTCAGACGGTTGATGGATTTGGATACGGTCTGCCAGTTGGTCAGCGTGCCGCCCAGCCAGCGGTGGTTCATGTAATACTGTGCGCATTTTTCAGCGGCATCTGCGATCGGCTGTGCTGCCTGACGCTTGGTGCCGACGAACAGGATGGACCCGCCCTTGGCGACAGTGTCACGGATCAGTTTCAATGCTTCATCCAGCATTGGAACGGTCTGTGTCAGGTCCATGATGTGAATGCCGTTACGCGCGCCATAGATGTAGGGACCCATACGTGGGTTCCAGCGCTGCGTCTGGTGGCCAAAGTGTACGCCTGCTTCAAGCAGCTGACGCATGGAGAACTCAGGAAGAGCCATGTCGGTATACCTTTCCGGTTTAGCCTCATCGGGGGTATGATCCCATATGGAACCAACCGGCGGACTGTTTCGGGATTTCTCCCCGAAATGGCCCAACCCCGACTGCGGGTTTAAGTGCCGCGTCCTTAAGACAGATCAACCAAGGGCGCAAGGGGCAATTGATGCGCCAGCGAAGACCCGCATAAATTCAATGGACAGCTCCGGCAAGCTGGCTCAATGTGGCGGAAAAAAACAAACCTTTGGGAGTATCACCATGATCCACCGCATCGCCGCGTTATTTGTGTTTGCGTTTGCCACGCCGGGCTTCGCCCAATCCGTCACCCTGACCCCTGCTGATCCACAACCCGCCGCCGGTGATCTGACCCCCGGGCTGGCCGTCTCCTACGCCTATCCCAAAGATGTGCGTCTGCTGGAAGATGCCGAAGACGCTTTGGAGTCAGCCAAGAGCGGGCCGCCAATCAGAGGTCTGTCCTATTCGGACAATACCGAGGGCGATCTGACCCTGACCTCGGAAAAGGCCAGCAAGGTTGCCGCCGCAATCAGCGGGTTTATCCGGTTTGACGCTGCGGGTACTTTTGAGGTCGAAATGGTCAGCAATGATGGCCTTGTGGCCAGCATCGGCGGTCAGCAGGTTGGGCTTTATGATGGGGTGCATGGCTGTGAACCCGCCGGTATTCAGGAGGTCGTTGTGCCCGAAGCTGCTTGGTATTCGATTGAAATCACCTATTTCCAACGCAAGGGCAGCGCCTGTCTGGAAATGGATTGGAATGTCGACGGCCGCATGGGCCCTGTGCCCGATGCAGTATTTGCACATATCGAATAGGTTAAATCTCGATTGGGCCGAACCCTGATTAGGCCAAATCCGATCCCGATACATGTCCCTTGCGCACCGCTGTTTCACAGTCCAGCGCAAGGGCCTTCCGGTTCGCATATGCGCTTGCCGGCAGTGGCGTGTGATAGGTGACCTCAACCCATCCTTGCCGCGCCGGTGCCAATGTGACCAGCAGATGCGCACCAAAGGATGTATCCCCCCACCAGCCGTAAAACCGCGGGTCTGCCCCGGCAGGTGCGTGATAGGTCACACTGACGGGCTGCACGGCGATTTCGTTTTTTAGGTTTGGCGACAGGAATGATTGGAACAGCGTGGTCTTGAACGGCAAGACCTGCTGCCCGTCCGTGCTGGTCCCCTCCGGGAAAAACAGCAGTTTGTGCCCTGCCAGCAACCGCTCTTCGAAGATCTGGGTCTGCGCCCTGGCCTGCACCGGGTCGCGCACCACAAAAACCGTACCTGTGGCGCGGGCCAGCCATCCGATCCCGGGCCAATTGGCCACTTCGGATTTTGATACGAAATAGATCCGCTTGCTGGCATTCAGCACAAAGATGTCCAGCCAGGAGGTGTGATTGGCGACAATCGCCCCCTGTCCGGCCATTGGCATGCCGGACACTTGCAAGCGCAATCCCAGAAGCCGCAGTGCGTTGCGACAGACAAATTGTGTAATATGTGGCGTCATCGGACGGTGCAGGCCAAACAATGGTCGTTCAATCAGTCGCACCAACAGCAGAATGATCAGCCCGCCAAAGACCAGCACGGCCAAAGCAGTTGCCCGCAGTAAAACCCGCAGCCAGCCCGCAAATGTGATGGCCGGGTAGGACGGGGGCAGATCACTGTCCCAACGCGGGCTCATTGCGACCCTCGCCCGTAGATCCGGGCTTGTTTTCGCGACAGCCGGGCGGTGTCCATGATCAGGCAGACATCTACAGTGTTAAAGGCGTGATCGACAAAAGCCCCCTCGCCCACATAGCCGCCGAGCCGCAGATAGGCCTTGATCAGGCTGGGTACCTGCAACATCGCGGCTTTGCGGTCCAAGGCCTCAGGTGGGATCATGTTCATATCCTGGAAACTCTCTTCAAGTGCGCGCACCCGCAGGTCCGCTGGTGCCAGATGGCGGTGGTGCAACAGTGACAGCGGCGCGGCCAGCGCCTGCACATCGGTGCCGGGGAAGCTCGCCACACCAAACAGAACCTCAATCTCATGCAGGGCCACATACTCCGCCAGAGCTGACCAAAGATGGTGCATCGCCATGCCGCCACGATAATCGGGATGCAAACAGGATCGGCCCAATTCCAGCAGGCGGCGGTTGGAGGTCAACAAGGGCGTCAGATCATATTCCGAGGCGCAGTAGTGCCGCCCTGCCCGCGCCGCCTGTTCTGGCCGCAGCAAACGGTATACGCCAACCACCGCATCGCTGTGCCGGTCCACCAACAGTAAATGATCGCAAAAGGCGTCCAACGCGTCCTGCTCAAGTCCGGCGGCGTGATCGACCAATGGGCCACCGCCGCCCAGCTCGCGAATGAAAACGTCAAAGCGCAACCGCTGTGCCGCGCGCAGATCTTCAGGTGATTGCGCCAGCCTGACGTCAAAGTCCGGGGAGGTGGCTTGGGTCATGGGCAGCTCAAGCTCCGCATTGGGATAAACCCTGTACCATCTGCGCGGCTTTGGAGGCAGGTCGAGCTTGTAAAATTATACTCTGAGTTGTATGATTTAATACCACACAACCTTACATCAGTTCCGTTAATCATTTGGAAACCATGTTCAGTCATCAAAAACCGGCATTAACCCAACCCGAAAGCTGTCGATGACAATCTTGCCCTCGTCCCGAAAGTTCACCGTCACCTTGCCGGCGATATTGCTTTGCACCTGCCCGAGACCCCAATCGGGATGGTCCGGGTGGCGCACCAGCATTCCGGGCGTCAATATTGCGTTCAGGTCGTCCATTCCCTGCCCTCTGCTTGGTCCTCGTTCTTCCCGCGCCATGGCCCTGACATGATTGATATGAACACCACACTGGCCGGGCTGATCGGCAGCCGCATCTGCCATGACCTCATATCGCCGATTGGCGCAATCAACAATGGTCTGGAACTGCTAGGTATGTCAGGCGACCCCGCCGGACCTGAAATTGGCCTGATCGGGGAAAGCGTGGGTAATGCCAGCGCCCGCATCCGGTTCTTTAGGGTGGCTTTTGGTGCGGCGGGGGATCAATTGGTCGGCCCTGCAGAGGTGCAATCGATTCTGCGTGATCTTTATGAAACCAGCCGGCTGTCGCCCAACTGGCAAGCGGAGAGACCGGTGCAGCGTGCCGATGTCCGGCTCGCCTTTCTGGCCATCATGTGCATGGAAACGGCGATGCCCTATGGCGGTCGGATCGACATCACCTGCACGGGGGGCAGTTGGAAATTGGCCGGTACTGCGGACCGCACCAATGTAGACGCCGCACTTTGGGCCCTGCTATCGGGCAGTACTGTGCAAAAGGACCTGCTGCCCTCACATGTTCAATTCGCCCTGCTGCCCCTGATCGCGCGGGATTCTGCACGGCGGATCACCTGCCAATCCGATGAAACCAGTATAAAGCTGGAGTTTTAGGCCCGCACTGTGCCATCGCCGGTCACCAGATATTTGAAACTGGTCAGTTGCGCCGCGCCCACCGGACCACGTGCATGCATTTTACCGGTGGCGATGCCGATTTCGGCCCCCATGCCGAACTCTCCGCCATCGGCAAATTGAGTTGAGGCATTGTGCATCAGGATCGCAGAATCCAGATGATTCATAAAGGTCTGCACCGCCGTTGCATCCTCGGTAATAATGCAATCCGTATGGTTCGAGCCATAGCTGCGAATATGGTCGATGGCATCATCTACGCCGGTCACCGTTTTGGCCGCGATGATCATATCCAGATATTCACAGCCCCAATCCTCTGCTGTTGCGGGCCGGACCCCTTCGATGCTCTGCAGGGTCTCATCCCCGCGCACCTCAACACCGGCATCTATCAGTGCGCGCAGAACCCCCTGCCCGATCGTGTTCACAACCTTTTCGTGGATCAGCAGGCATTCCGCCGCGCCGCAAATGCCGGTGCGGCGTGTCTTGGCGTTCAGCACGATCTTCAGCGCCTTTTCGGGGTCAGCCTGTTCATCGACATAGATATGCACAATCCCTTCCAGATGGGCAAAGACCGGCACCCGCGCCTGTTCCTGAACCAGCCCGACCAGCCCCTTGCCGCCGCGAGGCACGATCACGTCAATGACATTGGTCATTTTCAACATCTCGCTCACCGCCGCACGGTCCCGGGTCGGCACCAGCTGCACCGCATCTTCCGGCAGGCCTGCATCGCGCAACCCCTGCTGCAAACAGGCATGGATGGCGCGCGAGGAGTTGAACCCTTCAGACCCGCCGCGCAGGATCACCGCATTGCCCGCTTTCAGGCAGAGCGCACCGGCGTCCGCAGTCACATTCGGGCGGCTTTCATAGATCACCCCGATTACCCCCAGCGGGGTGCGCACGCGGCGGATGTTCAATCCCGAAGGTTGCTCCCATTCAGAGATTACTTCACCCACGGGGTCAGCCTGTTCAGCCACGCTGCGCAGCCCGTCGACCATGGACTGAATGCGGCTTTCATCCAGCATCAGGCGGTCCATCATCGCGTCAGACAGACCTTTTTCACGGCCAAAGATCAGATCCTCTGCGTTTGCTGCCAGAATATCCTCGCGGGTTTTCCAGATGTTCTCTGCCGCGCTGATCAAGGCGGCGTGTTTACGCTCTGCGGATGCGACGGCCAGTGCAGTAGAAGCGGCTTTGGCACGGGCACCGATATCAGCCATCAGAGATGTAATATTTTCATTTTTGTTCATTATCTTACGCCCGTATCCTAATCTTTTACATGAAGTATCTGGTTCACAACGCCATGTCGTCCCGATGGATCAATGCGGCGCGACCCGGATACCCCAAAAGCGCTTCTATCTCTGCACTTTGGTGGCCCTTGATCTGCGCCGCCTCATCAGAGGCATAGCGGGTTAACCCGCTGCCGATCACACGGCCCGACGGGTCCTGCAAGGCAACGCTGTCGCCGCGTTCAAACGGACCTGCCACTTTGGTGATCCCGGCTGGCAAAAGGGATTTACCCTTGGTCAAAGCAGCCACAGCCCCCGCATCCAGTGTCACCGATCCGCGTGGTTTCATCGCTGCAATCCAGCGTTTGCGGGCGGCTTGCGGATCTGTCTGGGCGGTGAACCACGTGGCATTGGCTCCATCCTGTAGCGCACGCAGGGGCCGCATCACTGATCCTTCGGTGATTGCCATGTCACAGCCCGCGGCGGTTGCTGTTTTGGCCGCCATCAACTTCGTTTTCATCCCGCCTTTGCTCAGGCCCGAACCAGCATCCCCTGCCATCTCCTCGATCTCCGCCGTGATGGCATCGATCACATCGTAACGTCTGGCAGTGGTGTCCTCATTGGGATTGGCACTGTAAAACCCATCCACATCGGAAAGCAGAATCAACTGATCCGCCCCGACCGTCACGGCGATCTGCGCGGCCAACCTATCGTTGTCGCCAAAGCGGATTTCATCCGTCGCAACCGTGTCGTTTTCGTTCACAATTGGTACCACGCCAAAACCCAACAGGGTTTCCAATGTTGCACGGCTGTTCAGATAGCGGCGGCGATCAGAAGAATCTTCCAGTGTTACAAGGACTTGCGCCGTCTTGATCCCATGAGGTGCCAGAGCTTCTTCATAGGCGCGGGCCAGCCGGATCTGACCCACAGCTGCCGCCGCCTGTGATTGTTCAAGCGCCAGCGATGTGGCAGGCAGGCCCAAAACACCGCGCCCCAAGGCGATGGACCCTGAAGAAACCAGAACCACATCACAGCCCACCCCCTTAAGCCATTGCACATCTTCGGCCAGAGCGTGCAACCAATCAGCGCGCAGATCGCCTGTGTTTCGGTCCACAAGTAAAGCCGAGCCGATTTTGACAACCAGCCGTTTGGCGGTGCTTAGGGTTGCCACGTCTCTGCCTCCACCGCGGGTTTGTGGCGCAATTTGTCTTCGTCGATCTCACCGCGCAGGGTCCGCAGGACTTCGGTGGTGCCGATCTTGGCCACACCCGACATCTGCATCACTGGGCCGCCAGATGCTTTTTCCAGTTCTCTCAATTTGATGGCCAGCTGTTCTTCGTCCAACGCATCCACCTTGTTCAGCACGGTCACGCGGGGTTTCATCGCCAGATCGCCGCCATAATGCTCAAGCTCTGTGATGATGGTCTGGTAATCCTCGGCCACCGTTTCGGATGTGCCATCAACCAGATGCAACAGCACCGAACAGCGCTCGACATGGCCGAGAAACAGATCGCCCAGACCGCGCCCTTCGGAGGCCCCTTCGATCAGTCCGGGAATGTCGGCAACCACAAATTCTGTGTTATCCACGCCAACCACACCCAAATTCGGATGCAGGGTGGTGAAGGGATAATCCGCAATCTTGGGCCGTGCATTGGAAGTTGCCGCCAGAAACGTCGATTTGCCCGCATTCGGCAGACCCAACAGGCCCACATCCGCAATCAATTTCAACCGCAGCCACAGGGTGCGTTCCACCCCGTCCTGACCGGGGTTCGAGCGGCGCGGTGCCTGATTGGTCGCGGATTTGAAATGCAGATTGCCCCAGCCACCATTGCCGCCGCGTGCCAATTGCACACGCTGGCCAACTTCGGTGATGTCGACAATCACGGTTTCCTGATCTTCATCCATGATTTCAGTGCCGACAGGCACGCGCAGCACGATGTCATCGCCATCCTTGCCGGTGCGCTGTTTGCCCATGCCGGGCTGGCCATTCTTGGCGAAAAAATGCTGCTGATATCGAAAATCGATCAGTGTGTTCAGCCCATCCACCGCCTCTGCCCAGACAGATCCACCTGTGCCGCCATCGCCGCCATCCGGACCGCCGTATTCAATGTATTTTTCACGCCGGAACGAAATGCAGCCACCGCCGCCCGCGCCGGAACGGATATAGACTTTGCACAGGTCGAGGAACTTCATGGGTTTGGGCCTTTCAGGCGGGGTTACAGCTTACGGCTATAGGTCCAGGTGGGTACGGCAGCATCGCGTGCCAGACAATAGGTTTCCGCATCTCCCAGATAGACAAAACCGGCGTTGGTCATCACTTTGGCCGATGCGGGGTTGTCCTGAAAGACGGTGGCGAACATGGCGTCATTGCCCAGGGGATTGGCACCAACCAATGCGGTAACGCTGTCGGATGCTAAATGGGTGTTCCAGAACGCAGGCGCAACCCAAAAGCCAACTTCGGATTGATTGCGATCCAGCCGTGACAGGGTGATCAGCCCCATCACCTCGGCACCGTTATCCTTGGTGCCGTCCATTGCCCAGCAATCAAAATCACGTGGTTCACCCATGGCGCGGCTGATGAAGGCCTCGATGGTGCCGGGGGGCAAGGGATGCGGGATTGTTGCGGTATTGCGCGCCACCCTCACGTCCCCCGCATGCAATTCGATCAACCCCAGATCCGAACGCCGCAAAGGGCGCAGATCAAACCGTTCAGTCTCGATTACGGGTTGGTTTACAATGGGCTGTATTTTCATCGTCATGTTCCTCCTCCGAACAATACGAATAAAACAGAGGCGACGGTGAGGCCGGCCAATGTCCACATCAGATAGGGTTCCACAGCTGTTCCTGCAACGGTCTTGGCGATCCTGTCCCCCGCCAATGTCCAGATTGGGTGCAAGATCAGCTGGCAACCCAACAATACTGCTGCGATGGTCGCGGTTGCCGTCAGGGTCGCGGTTTCTGGTCCGACAAATGCGGTGAAGCTGCCAACAATCATCGCCCATGCCTTGGGGTTTAGCGGGTGTACGATTAACCCGGCCGCAAAACCCGGTGCGCCAACGTCGCTTGTTGCTGTGTTCAGGCGCAGGTTTGCCACTTTCCAGGCCAGCCAAATAATATAGGCCGCTGAGATATATTTCAGTGCGATAAACAACCAAGGTTGCGTTTCGGCCAGCTCCATCAGGCCAAATCCAATGGGCCAGATGATCAGCTGCTTGCCAAGGGCGACCCCGGCGACAAAAGGCAGGGCCTTGCGAAACCCGAACCGTGCGCCCGTGGCCAGCAACGCCATATTTGCAGGACCGGGCGTGCCGACTTGGCTGGCGGCAAAGATGATCAAAGGGGCAAGGGCGATGCTCATGCTGCGCCTGCCCTACGATACTCTGGGGCAAGCAACCCCATGATGATATCATCATACCATATGTTGCCGACGCGTGCTGATTGCCGTTCGCGGCCCTCTGCAACGAAACCGACTTTTCTGTAGGCCGCGATTGCACGGGCATTGTATTCGATCACCCGCAAGGCTATGCGGTGCAGCTTCATGGTACCAAAGCCCTGGTTCAAAAGCAGATGCAACATCCGCGTTCCGAGCCCCTGCCCCAAGAGCGCGGGATCAAGGATGCCAAGGGCAAGGGATGCACGCCGATCACGGGTGTCGACCGTATGAAAGAACGCATCACCAATCAGGCGGTCCTGATGATCCACCACCCAACAGTTTGGTGTCTTTATCCGCGAGGTGACCCAATCTTCAGCACTGCGTTGGGTTAGTACCGTGCAGTCATCAGGGTGAACCCCGAACATATGCGCAATCTCGGGCGACGTCCCCAAGTCAAGACGCCCTTGCACGTCACTGGCCCGCGCTTTGCGCAGGCGCAGATCTCCGTCTTCCAGAATTGGCAGGTCAGTTTGTGTCATCGCACCACTCCTTTCTGGTTGGCGGGTTCAGGAAACACAGCAATGTAAAATATAAAAAGGGACCGGTGTTTCCACCGATCCCCCAAATTTTTCAAACCTTACGGGTACGGCTTATTCTGCGGCTTCCGCCATCGGGAGTACAGAAATAAACGTGCGGTTTTTCAGACCTTTGTGAAAGGTCACGGCACCGTCAACAGTTGCAAAGATCGTGTGATCCTTGCCCATGCCAACGCCGTCGGCAGGCCAGAACTTGGTGCCGCGCTGACGCACGATGATGTTGCCGGGGATGACGGATTCGCCACCATATTTCTTTACGCCAAGACGACGACCAGCTGAGTCGCGTCCGTTACGGGATGAGCCGCCTGCTTTTTTATGTGCCATTTGGTCTCTCCTTAACCTTTAGCCAGTTCTTTGGCCTGTGCGATCCAGTCTTCACGACCGACACGACCTTTGAACGACAGTTTCTCTTCAATAGCTTCAACGTCCGCATCTGTCCATGCAGCGATCTGCGCGAAGGTTGTGATGCCTTCTGCGTGCAGCTTGCCAACAATGACCGGACCTACGCCGGAGATTTCAGACAGGTCGTCGCCATCAGATTTCTTGGCAGCAGCTTTCTTTGGCGCTGCTTTTTTCTCTGCCTTTGGTTCTGCGTCAGCTTTTGGCGCAGCTTTCTTGGCGGCCTTGGGTGCGGCAGCTTTCTTGGCTTTCGCAGGCTTTGCAGCCTCGTCAGCGGATTTGCCCGTGATCGCGGCAACCGCAGCGGCGGAAACGGAACCTGTACCAACGGCGGCCATCACTTTGGATTTGCCGGCACCTGTCGCCAGGATGTCACCGATTTTGATCAGCGTCAGCTTTTGACGGTGGCCCTTGGTGCGCTTGGATGAGTGCTTACGACGGCGCTTAACAAAGTTAATCACCTTTTCGCCTTTGATCTGATCGACTACTTCGGCCTGAACAGCGGCGTCTTCGATCAACGGCGCGCCAACCTGTGGCTTGTCGCCACCCAACATCAGCACTTCGTTAAACTGAACGGTTTCACCGGCGTTTGCTGCAATACGTTCCACCCGAAGCATGTCGCCTGAGGCTACTTTATACTGCTTTCCGCCAGTCTTGATGACTGCGAACATCGTGTCTTCCTTCATATATCCGCGTTCTGTGGCCCCCTTTCGGGTGTTTCGGACCGGGTTTGACACCGCATCCACCTCGAACAGCGCGCCCTTGGGGCGTCATTAAAAATAGACCCGTCACAGGAAAACCTGTCGGGTTGGCGGCTTATCGGGGGAATGACGCGGCAAGTCAAGCAGGTTTGCCATCAGCTTGCGGGGTTTTCTGCGGATTATGCAAAACAGGCGGACAACCTAGGTGGGTTGTTCGCAAAAGGGCTGGTGATTTCGCTGCCGCGAAGGTCTGTGGTGCCAGTACAGCATTCCCCAGATGCCTAAAGTTCCTGCGCTGTCATGTTCAACGCCACCGCCCGCCCCAAAGCATATGAGATATCCTCGTATGCCTTGCCAAACCCTTCGAACAAGGCCCGGTTCAACGCCTGCCCGGCGGCGGTTTCGGAAAACGCAATGTAGGCCCGCAGATCGTCATCCCCAAGCGGGTGATAGGCCAGCAGCAGAAACCCGAACAGCCATTCGGTGGTGTCACGTGTGCTGGCTTCCAGGTCGCCCGCGGCATCTTTCAGCATTTCCTCTTCGGTCATTTCGATCGCATCACCTTCGGCCAGGCCGCGCAGAAACTGATAGTTCGAATTCAATGCGCTGGTGACATTGCGGGTGATCATATCACCTTGATCAATATATTCTGCGATCAAGGCCAACCGCTCGTCTCCGCTCTCCTCAACTTCGGTAAATTTCGCGCGGGCCGCCTTTTCAACATCGGGATCCTGAATCGCCCGCCGGGCTGCATTTTCGAGTTCGATGATCTCTGTGCCGCGGCTGCTGGCGAAGAAGCGGATGACCTGCTCCAGTGCCTCGCCGGAAAGTTCCTTTTCCAGCTCAGCGCGGACAAGTTCGACCATCCGCGCCGGGGCATAGATCTGCGTGACCTGCTGCGCCCAGCCGGCACCGCCCTGCCCGTCCAGCATGTCGCGGTTCAAATCCTGCGCCTGTGCCTTGCCTTCCTCGCTGAGGATCACTGCCGCTTCAGATAGTTTCAGCACATCAACAAGCGCCGTCATCCGCGCATCGGCGCAGGCCATGGCCGCACCGAAAAACCAGATTGCAGGCCAGAGCGCAAAGGCACGGCCAGCCAAAACAAATCGACGCATCACAGATCCTGACTGGGTTGCATTGCAGAGAGCCGCGCTGCGACTTCCTCAAACCGGTTGGCCTGAATTTCATATTGCACCGCGTTCATCAGGGCATAGACCTTTTGCATCTTCGGTTCGGACAGCGCCTGCGCATACTCCGCAACCTCATCATCTGAAAACGCCTGATAGGTATAGGCGGCATTGGCCAGCGCATTGGCCTTGATCGAGCGACGCATCTCGCCTTCCTGACTGCGCAGCGCCTCGCGCAGATCCGGTTCATCCATCCGCAATTCAATCACCCCAGCCCCCGCGGCGGCCATTAGGAACCTGATTTGTACCTCCTGAATGGCGCGGATAGAGCTGTCCTCAACATCACTTGCCTCGTTCAGTTCTGTCAGCAGGGCCACCCGAGGCGATCCAATGCGCACCAACCCGTCAATGATTGAAGTGCCGCTTTCCGATTTCAGCCCGTCTTCCTCCACCATATGCGAGGCGTTTTCAGCCACCACCAACCGTTGCCCAAGGTCGGAGGCATAAAACCCCGCAGCATGGTTCAGCAAATCATCGCTTAGTGTCTTTGACAGGATGTCGAGTGCCATATCGTGCATCAGATCGGTGTCAAAAACCTCGCCCACCAGCCGGGACCATTCACTGCCAAAGTCATTGGCGCTTAACCCCAGCATCTGCGGCGCGGAATCTGCTGAAAGCCGGATGCTTTCCAATGCGACATCAAAGCCGGTCACTTCCAGAAACGCCTCCAGTCGGTCCGGGTCTGCGGCGCGGGCCGTTTGGCTCTGCAAGGAAAGCGCGAGCAGGCACAAAAGCGAAAAAGCCAACAGTGGCATGCGCAAAATTGGGGTCATGAATGATCCTTTCATTTGCCAATAACCTAGACCGCAATCGGTCCTGATCCAAGCCATCACGCAATCAAATTCGCATCATCTGCGCTTGCGCTGTGCAAAGTGACTGCCCTGCAATCAGCCCTGCGAAGGAGGAACAGAACCACGCCGGAAGGTGAAATTGTAAAACGACGGTAAAACGTCAGGCGGCCCTTGCGTCCGCAATTCGGGAAGTTTAATGAAATCAACCGTGGAGAGGTGCCGGAGTGGTCGAACGGGGCGGTCTCGAAAACCGTTGTGGGTGCAAGCCTACCCAGGGTTCGAATCCCTGTCTCTCCGCCAGTCTACCTGCCGAATATTGCCCCTTGTCGCTGTTTGACCAGCCCCGCGCGGGCGAAGTTTCACCCCCTATACCTTTGGTAAAGGGGGCGATTTAGCGTGGTATTGGTCGGATCAGTCAGACTACTTCTGACTGGCCCTCTGGCGAGGCAAGATACCGCCCCAGCGCAATCATCATCGCGCCGGAAGAAATCAATTCAACGGCAAAGAACAGACCCAGAGTGATGGCCAATGTACCCGGCATTCCCAGCATGATCATCAAGCCAAGGGCAAGTGACAACAGCCCACTGATCAGCACCGCCCAAAAGGCCTGACGGTTATCGAAGGTCCGGGCCATAAAAAGCTTCCCCAGCCCCGCCACAAACAACATGGTCGCGGTCAGAATGGTCAGGGACACAATACCGGCCAGCGGATTGGCAAGCAGCGACACACCAAGAGCGATAAAGGCAATTGCGATCACGATGGCCCAGGTGCGGGCCTTCCAGCCTTCCTCGCGAAAGGAGAAGATCAGCTGTAAAATGCCGATGGCGAGGAAAGATGCGCCGGCCAGTGTTTCTGCAGCAAGCGTGGCCGCAACCGGGTTAAGAAGAGCAAAGAAGCCTGCAACAAGTGAGAGGCCACCGAGAATGTACCAATAAGTTGGTTTGGTCATGAGTATGTCCCTTTATAGAGTTTCAGTTTCGTCCGTGCGTTTCTCTGACCGGCGCACCGGTCAGAGACAGCCCGTTTAGGCCGCTTCAAGCATGGCGCGCAGTTTCTCTTCATCTGCGCGCGAGAGCGATGTCGTGTGGACAGTTCCCTTCCCCGCGTATTTCTCCAGACCTTCCATCACCCTGTCTTGAGTTATATCACGAACAAGGACAAAAACGGCAGCGTGATTTTCTTTCAGGTCACCACCAACATTTTTCATGAACTGATCGTCGACGCCGATATCGGTCAGGGCTCCGCTCATTGCACCGGTGCCAGCCCCGATAACCGCACCCAACAAGGGGTTCAGGAACAGCAGACCAATCAGCGTACCCCACCAGCCACCATTCAAGGCCCCGATGGCCGTCAGGTTCATCGCCTGATGCAGTTTTGGTTTGCCTTCTGCATTGCGGGTGACAACGACGGCGTCGTCAATACCCAGAAGGTGATCCTGTTCCATTCGCACAAGATCTGTACGCATTTCGAAGGCTGTGGTGTGGTCCTGAAAGATTACTGCGATCAGCTTTGACATGATGTGTTCCTTTGTGTGTGTTGGCGTGTTGCCGTTGTTGATGGACATGTCTTAGCGGGCATAAGATCGCGGGAATACTTAGAGGATTGTTTATGGGGTATAGAATTTGTTATACCTTAACCATGTTGTTGGTTCAGATCCGAACATTCGTTGAGGTTTATCGGCAGGGATCCCTGTCAGCCGCAGCGTTGCAATTGGGGCTGACGCAGCCTGCTGTGTCACAACATATTGCCAGCCTGGAAAACCATCTTGGGCGTAAGTTATTTACACGACATGCGCGCGGGGTGGCCCCCACGGCCATCGCAGATGATTTGGCACGCCAAACGGGCGATCCGCTGGACAGTATCGAAGAGGCGTTGTCGCAAACCCGCGCCACTGCGGCCCGGATGGCGGGCACCATCCACCTGACCGGCCCTTCCGACATCCTGTCTGACCTTGTGTCACCGCATCTTGGGGTTCTGACCCGAGAAAACCTGAGCGTCGACATGCATCCTGCCATTGGCGATGAGATTGCCACCCGTTTGCTGGAGGGCACTGCGGATTTCGGGTTCGCCGTTATCAAACCGGATGATGCGCGGCTGGAGGCCTGTCTGGCCGGGCGAGAGGAAATCCTGTTGGCGGTGCCGCCCGAAATGGCCGGTTTTATTCAGGCTGCGGATACCCTTGGTGCAGCATTGGAAGAACAACCCTTTGTCAGCTACTCGGCGCAGCGCGATCTGATGCGGTTCTGGATGCAGCATCACGGGATTGATGTTGGGCGATCCGAGGAAAAGGTCACCGCACCTGACCTGCGCGCCCTGCGGCGGCTGGTGTCCGCGGGGCTGGGCTGGTCGATCCTGCCACGCTATCTGATTGCCGATCACCTCGCCGACGGATCACTGGTATCGATCCCCGGCGCAAACGGCCCGCTCTTTATCGACTATTACCTGTTGCGCACCAGGGCCTCGCGCCGGACACCCCGTCTTGTTGCAGCATGCAAGCTGCTTCTGGAGAGTTTCGACACCCAGGAGCATCGCAAGGCAGGGACGCGGCTCTGAGGGGTCCTAAAGCAATGGCGCAAACAGGCGGGCGATGGGCGCGCCGAAGCGGACATGGTACGGTTGCTCTGGCAGTGATTTCTCAAGTAATGCAGAGACCTCAAAATCCGCTTCCAGCATTTTCGCAGTTGCCTGTGCCGCCTCTTTGTCAAAGATGACTGCGGTTGCCTCAAAATTCAGCCGGCAGGAGCGATTATCAAGGTTGATGGTGCCGATAGAGCTGATCCGTTCATCTACCAGAATAACCTTTTGGTGCAGGAAACCATCATCAAACAGCCAGATCTCGACACCCGCTTCGCGTAGTTCATCGAAGTAGGCAAAGGCAGCCAACCACGTTATCAGATGGTCACCCTTCTTGGGCAGCATCAGCCGCACCTCCACCCCCCGTAAAACAGCCAGTTTCAATGCGGCCAGAATGTCGTTTTCTGTGGCAAGGTAAGGCGTTGCGATCCAAATGCGTTCTTTGGCGGCATGGATCATGGCACAGAAATACAAGGCACCGGTATCGAGTTCATCAGCTGGCCCGGTTGCAATGATGACCCCGTTCATATCGGCCTCATCAGCTTGCGTCATCCAGGTCAGGCTTTCGGTGATGTCTTCCTCTGACGCGCCATACCAGTCTTCTGCGAAAATCAGCTGAAGCTGGCTGACCATGGGGCCGCGCAAAGCGCAATGGGTGTCCCGCCATTTGCCGAATTGCGGATCACGACCGGCATATTCATCACCAACGTTATAGCCGCCGGTGAATCCGATATGTCCATCCACAACAACCGTTTTGCGGTGATTGCGAAAGTTGATCTGGAACCGCGATTTCGGTCCAAACAAGCGGTTGATATCAAGAACCTCGATGCCCGCGTCCTTAAGCCCGGATAAATAATCACCGGTCAGCCCCTTGCTGCCCACCGCATCATACAGCAATCGCACGGTTACGCCGCGTTTGGCGGCCCGGATCATCGTCTTTTGCAGATCGCGACCAAGGTCATCATCATTGATGATATAAAACTGCACCAGAACATAGTCAGCCGCCTCGTCTATTGCATTGAACATCGCCTCAAAAGCGTCTTGCCAATCGATAAGCAGCGACATCTTGTTTCCCCGCACGATGGGCAGGTTGGCGATACCTTCAAAACCGGATTGAAGGTCTTCCGGTGCGAGATTATGGGCACCAAAGGTTGCTTTTTGACGTGCAACACCTGCAATCACCGCCTGTGCCTTGCGCCGTGCGACGACATATCCCTGATAGCGCCAATTCCCCAGAAACAAATAGACCGGCACAGCAATGAACGGCAGGAAGAACAGGAAGGTCGCCCATGCAACCGCCCCTTGCGGGGTCCTTGCGGTCTGGATCGAGCGGAGGATGAAAACGATGGCCAGAACCTGAAGTGCAATCGCCGCAAACGCAATAATTGTATAGGTCATAGGGTCACCGCTTTCCTTGTGTCGTATTTCTACTTCGAGATCAGAGGCAAAGGCGCAGCACCTGCGCCGCCCCCTAACAGGGTCTGGATGTGCCGGCCTCTAACGGCTGTTAAAAATCAACATCTATCACAACGGGCAGATGGTCAGAGGCAAAACGTGTCAAATCCGATCTGTGAACAAAGCTGGCCATTTTTCCGGTGAAGTTGGCAAGAACAAATCGATCCAATGCGGCAAAAGGCCGGGAGGCATGGAACGATGGGCCGGGCTTTACTGCCTGCACCCGGTTGCCGAATAGGGTTTCGATCTGGGCATTTGCGATTGCCGAATTGAAATCCCCGGCGATCAGCACCGGGTAATCGGTTTCGCCAACATGCTCTGCAAGCCGACGCAGCTGTTTTTTGCGGGTGTTAGGGGTTAGGCCAAGATGCACACCAATCACTTCGAATTTCGGTGTTTCAAAGATGGCGGAGACCGCGCCACGTGGCTCTAGGGTGGGTAGGCTGACCTTTCGGTTCTGCACCAGATTAAAGCGCGATTTGCGGAACAGGATCGCGTTGCCGTGCCAGCCGTGACTGGGCGCTTCGGGGTCGAAGTCAGCAAATTCATATCCAAGTTCGTCCAAAAGCACCCCGGTTGGCAATACTCCGGGACGGGGGCCAAGGCGTTTGTCCGCCTCCTGAAGCACCACGATATCAGCGTTCATTTCCGCAAGGACACGCAGGATGCGCGTACTGTCCCGACGCCAGTCCAGCCCCACCGCCTTGCGGATATTATAGCTTGCCACCCGCAAGGAAGAAGTTGCCGGAGGCGTATTCGCAGGGCAGATCGTCATAAAAGCCATTCAATCGGTAGCAGTCCCATTACAGCGAATGAGATCTGCTGAAACCACGAGGCTCCCGGTTCCTGCTGATAAGAAATTATCTTTCCATCCCCCTGTTTATCAAGCCAGACCATATTGCCGTTTGGCGTAATCTGTGGCTGATAGCTGGCGGTTGTGATGGTGTCCTCAAAATATCCGTTCATTCGTGCGGCCATGTCAGTGCTTTCGATGAGAAAACCCATTTCTGTATTCAACAAAGCCGATCTTGGATCAAAGTTAAAGGATCCGATGAACACCCTGTTGTCATCAATCGCAAAGGTCTTGGCATGCAGGGATGCGCCTGACAGGCCAAATGGCAAAACCTGAAACCCGTCGCTTTGGGATGGGGTTCCCCGCAGCTTCAGTTCAAAAAGATCAATCCCGCCTTCCAGCAATTCACGCCGATAGCGGCTGTAGCCTGCATGCACCAGAAACACATCTGTGGTATCGAGAGCATTGGTAAGGATCTGCACATCAATACCGCGTGCGGCCAGTGCGTTGAAATAAGAGGTGCCCGCCTGCCCCGGTACAAAATAGGCAGAGGCCAGAAACAGCCGCCGTTCCACATCCCCCAAAATCGAAGAGAGCTGGTGAATCATAAGATCTTCCGCCACGGCAATGCCCTGCCCTTTCAAAGGGCTGTCCGCCACCACCTGCACCCGTGTCCATTCAAAATCCCCGAACCCACCCTGGGTGACGGAACCGGTTTCGCGGGCAAGGGTGACAATTTCCTGTGCATCTGCACGCCCCAGCGTCTGCGCAACACGTTGGTTAAACCCCTGTCGATCTATGGGGGCCGTAAAGATCAGCTCGGCCTCAAAAACCGATTGGCTGTTCCAATAATCATCAAAGATCTGTCGGGTTTCTTCCACGGCGGCACCGACTGCCAGAACGTCCAGATCAAAATAGAAATCCTCGACATCGACCTTGAAATATTCATCACCGATATTGCGGCCACCAATGATCGCCGCTGCGCCATCCGCAATCAGCGCCTTATTGTGCATGCGCCGGTTGATACGGAAAAAATCGAAACTGTAGCCCAGAAGTTTGGGGTTCCTGATGGTGGAAGGGTTGTAGATACGGACGTCAAAGTTGTCCTGGCTGTCCAATGTCGCAAGCATCCCATCCATGCCGGGGATGCCATTGTCATCAAGCAAGAGCCGTACATGCACCCCCCGTTGTGCTGCCCGGTCCAGCGCGTCCAGCAGGATCATGCCAGAGACATCATCATGCCAGATATAATATTGGACATCGAGAGAGGCTTCGGCGTCTTCGATCAAGCTCAACCTGCTGATCAATGCATCATCATTGCGCGCAAGCGAGCGTACCCCGGTAGATCCCGCCTGATGCTGGCGTTGCTCTGAAATCATGAACTGACCCAAGGTCGTGGTATCATCGGCTGGTGTGCCGAAGGATGCCACCCGGTTAGAAATATCCGGCAGCGGGTACAACAGCCGCAGGCAGAAAAGAACAGCAGCGATGCCAATCCCGGCAATAACAATTCTACGAAGTGCTTTTCTCATATTCATCTGCCCATGCTGCCCCAAGCCTATCCACATGTATCATATGTTTTGCGAGGAACGCGGTTTTGCTTCCTGCCCATTTGCATCCGCAGCGCAGGCCCGGTTATGTTCCTATATTATAGCAAGAATATCGGAGAAACGTAGTGTTGCCTTTCGGAATAACCTTCGCCCGGCTGATTCAGGGCATCGCACGTTCATGGGACAACCCGTATTTTCGTGCGACGTTGATGCTTGCGTTTCTCATTCTGCTGTCTGGTACGCTGTTTTACCGTTCGGTGGAGGGCTGGGGCTGGATCGACGCGATCTACTTCTGTGTCATGACGGCAGCGACCATCGGCTTTGGTGACCTCGTGCCGACAACGCCTGCATCGAAGGTGTTCACAGTCTTTTATGCGATCACCAGCGTGGGGGTATTCGTGGCATTGGTGACTCAAATCACCACTGCGCTGATCCGCCTTCCAACCGGTAAAGAACCGAGAGATGTCGATATCTCGGGAGATTAGAGTGGATTTTACATAGGCGGCGGACAATCAGAGAATTGAGCGACGTCTGCCGTGTCAGGTCAGACGGCTTTTCAAAAGATCGCCGGACTTTGCCAGAATTGGATAGCCAACCATCGAAAAGGAGGTGTTGATCTGTTTCAGCGCCCGCAGTGTTTCCTGATGGATATTGCTGGTTTCGATGCTTTCTACCAGACCCTCACGCAGCCGTTCCAGATGATGGCGTTGCAGTTTTTGCTCCACGCGCCGCACCTTTTCCTTCGCCGCAACCAGTTCCCGGGCCTCGGCCGGGTTCTGGTTCATCATCACGTTAAGCGCCAGTTGCACATTGCCCAACACACGATCGGCAAAATCACCAATCTCTTCGCGGCCCTTGGGCGAAAAGCTGACACCCTGCGCATGCATGCGTTGGGTCAGTTCCAGCATAACCCGGCTGATCGCATCAGAAGCGGCATCAAGGCTGGTCGAAATCGACGCAAGATCCATCGAGCGGCGGCTTAATTCCTCGTTCAGCCCCTGCTGGGCAATTTTTGCAAGATAAAGTTTCACCTCAAGGTGCATCTTCTTGATGATCCGGTCCTGCTCCTCAATCGCTTGTGCCTCAAGGCTGTTCCAATTGTCATATAACGGCTCTACCGCAATCAGCATCTTTTCGATGCGTTGCCCCATATCCAGCAATTCGCGTGCCGCGCAATCAAGACCCCGGCTGGGGCGCGACAGGGCGGCAGGATCAAGAGCGCTGGCGGCCTCAAGGTTCAGCCCAACAGGTGATTTATCCGTCATCACCGCGGCAATCATTCGGGTGATGCTGCCAACAAACGGCAAAGCCAGAACGGCGATGACGATGTTAAACGCAAGGTGCAGATTGATCGCCTGCCGTGCAGGATCAGCGCCCAGATAGGACAAAAGCGCAGGCTGCACAGCAATCAGAACAGAGGCAATCAAGGCACCGCCACCGCGCAGAACAAGGTTGCCCACAACCATATGACGTGCTGCAGCGGGGGCAGAGAGGGTCAGCACATAGGCAATACAGGCACCGCCCAGATTGGCCCCAAGGATCATCGCCGCAGCGGCGGTGGTCGGCAGGATCCCCTGCCCGACCAATGTGACAAATAACAACACAGCGGCAACGCTGGAATGCACGATCCATGCAAAAGCCGCGCCGATCACAAAGGCGGTCAACAGGTCGCGGCCCAGATATTCCATCACCATCAGGGTACCGGGGTTTTCAACCATCGGACCGGTCGCCGCACGGATCATGTCCAGCGATACAAAGATCAGGGCCAGCCCGATCAAAATCCGCCCGACCTGACGCAGACTGTCATTGCTCGACCGCAGGAACAATGAGACGCCAAGCAACAGCAGCAACGGGATGAAAAACGATTGCCGCACCAACAGCAGTTGCGACACCAGGGCCGATCCGACATCCGCACCCAGCAGAATGGCAAGGGCCGTCGCCGCGCTCAGCCCACCTTTCGCGACGAAGTTCGATGCCAGAACCGCAACGGCGGTGGAGCTTTGCAAAAACACCGCCGCTCCGAGGCCCGAACCTGCGGCCAGCAACCGATTGCTGGCAGAATGGCGCAGCCAGGTCCGCAGCTGGTTAGCAAAACCACGCTCGACACCGGTCCGCACCAGACGCACAGCCCAGATCAGCAAGGCCGCAGCACCCGCGATGTTCAGTAAAAATCCGATCAGATGTGGTTCGTTCAAACTGGGGATACCTTGTGTTTATCCAATGATACTAGAGAGCTGCGCGGCGGGTTTTCAAGGGCGCTGCAAAATGAAATCCGGTTGGACGCCGGAACTGGCAATTGGCCCATGCACGTCCTTCCCACCGAAAAACCCGTAGCCGGCGATCAGCGCGGTTTTGATCCCCGCCGCCTGCCCGCCCAGAATATCCGTATGCAAACTGTCACCCACCATCACCGTGCGGGCGGGATCGAAAGGACCAAGCTGCGCAAAAGCCAGATCAAAAATATTGCCGAAGGGTTTACCAAAGAAGGTGACCGCAACGCCGGTAGCATCCGCAAGACGATGCGCAAAATGGCCCGGTTCGGTCGAAAAGCTGGTTTCGCGCGGCGCGACGATATCGGGGTTGCCGACATAGACGGGCCGTGGATTGCGCCGCAGTGTGCCTTCCAACAGCTGTTGGCGTTCTTCGGTCCAGACCGCACTGCCCAGCAATAAAAACGCTTCTGCCGCATCATAGACCTGTGGATTGTCAGCCAGATAGGTGATGTCGAGATGCTGCAGATCCCCCCGGCCAAGGCTTTCGTTCGCCATCAACCCCCATTGTCGGGCGGGTTCCCGACCAAGGCCATGCAGAATGGTCTTGCGGCTGGTGATCACGTCCTCAGGCGCAAAATCATAGCCAAGGCGCGTATATTTTGCCATCAGATCCGCATGGGGATAGCCGGCGGCATTGGACACAACCATGACCCGCTTGCCTGCCCTTTGCAGCCCTGCAACCCTTTCGGGCACACCGGCTATTGCGGTTTCACCAATGTTCAGAACGCCAAATGCGTCCAGCAGAAACGTGTCGATGTCATCCGCCAGAGCATCAAGATCGGGCAAATGGTGACAGGCCGCTGTCCGCTGCACCTTAGGCAGGCGATGACGCACGTTTTCATAGGCGGCAAATGCGTCGTTAGTGTTCAACTGTCCGGCCTACTCAAATGATCGCGCCGCGCACTTTGGCGGAAACCCATTCAGAGATCACAACAGCCGCCAGAATGACCAAGAGGATCAGCGACACCTGCGGCCATGCCAAGACGTTCAACGAAGACGACAGCTGCAAACCGATGCCACCTGCCCCGACCAGACCAAGAACGGTGCTTTCGCGGATGTTGATGTCCCAGCGGAACACGGCAATGCCGGCAAATGCGGGCAGGATCTGTGGCACAATGCCATAGGCCATGACCTGCCAGCGCGAGGCGCCGGTTGCGGTGATCGCCTCGACCTGGGTTTCGTCAATTTCCTCAATCGCTTCATACAGCAGTTTGGCGCAGAACCCGATGGAGCGGATCGCAATTGCGATCACCCCGGCAAACACCCCCGGCCCGATGATGGCAATCAGCAACAGCGCCCAGATCAGGGAATTGATCGAGCGGGTCGAGACGATGATCAGCAGGGCAATGGGGCGGATGATAAAGCGCGAAGGCGTGGTGTTGCGCGCAGCAAGGAAGGCAACCGGTACCGCAAGGATCAGCGCAAAAATCGTGCCCAATGTCGCAATGTTCAGCGTATCCCAGATCGGTTTGCCCAATTGGGTGATATATTCCCATTTCGGCGGTGTGGCGCGGGTCCAGATATCGCTGGCGATGCGCGGGGCATCCCAAACGAAAAACCACGTGGTGGATTTGGAAATCTGCTGCCAGCAATAGGCGAAGATCGCGATACCAACCAGCCAGAGCGCCCAATGAAACAGGCTTTCACGACCCGTGCGGCGCTGCCAGATCTTTAGACCTTTTGTATCTTGTACCGGCATTATTGCACCCTCGCCCTGACAACACCTGACAGGTATTCCAGCGCCATCACAATCCCGATGATGATCAACAGGATCGCCGCTGCCGTGTCATATTCATAGCGGTCAAAGGCCGTGTTCAACGTCGCCCCGATGCCGCCCGCACCAACCAGCCCCAGGATCGCGCTTTCGCGGAAATTGATGTCCAGACGATAGATGCTCAGGCCGATTAACCGTGGCATCACTTGCGGTTGCACCCCATAGTTGATCCATTGTGTCCACCGCGCACCTGAGGCTTTGATTGCCTCTGCCTGCACGCGGTCCATGCTTTCGATGTCTTCTGCCAGCAGTTTCGACAGGAAACCGATGGTCGCAAAGCTAAGCGTCAGGAAACCGGCCAGGGGGCCAAAGCCAAAGATCGCCACCAGCAGGATCGCCACGATGATTTCCTGCAAGGCGCGGCTGACAGCGATGATCCCGCGACAGATCAGATAGATCGGCAAGGGTGCCACATTACGCGCCGCACCCAGCGCAATCGGAATCGAAATCGCAATACCGACAACCGATGCGGCAACGGTCATCACAATGCTTTCCACCATACCTTCCCAAATATCGCCAGAGCGCGAGGTGAAGTCAGGGCTGGTAAATGCAAGAATGAACTTCTTGCCCCGCTCCAAGCCTTCGTAAACCCGGGACCAGTTCACCTCCACGGTCAGATAGGCGGCAATAAGATAAACGATAAACCCAAGGATCAGCGTCCAGCGCAGCCAGCTGCGCCGTACAAAGGGTGGTTTTTTCCACGGCTGTCCGATTCTGGTCTGCACGTCGAAAGCAGTGTCGCTCATAGCGCCACCTCAATTTCTTCTTCATCCTCATCGACGTCTTCGATGGTCGCTTCCCAGTCTTCTTCGCCGTAGATGCTGGTCAATACCTCCGGAGTCAGCCCCTCTGGCGGGCCATCGAATTTAATTGCCCCCAGTTGCAACCCAACGACCCGCTGCACAAACATCTGTGCCAGCGCCACGTCATGAATGTTGATGATCGCCGCCAGGCCTCGTTCTTTGCAGAGCTCGCAAATCAGGCGCATGATCTGGCGTGAGGTTTTGGGGTCCAGCGAGGCGGTGGGTTCATCCACCAACAACAGCGCCGGGTTCTGGATCAAGGCGCGGCAGATTCCGACACGCTGGCGTTGCCCGCCAGACAGTTCATCCGCCCGTTTGTCCGCCATATGGGCAAGCCCCACACGGTCCAGTAACCGAAACGCCTCATCCACATCGGATTGTGGAAACCGCCGCAGGAAGCTGCGCCAGAAACCAACATAACCCAGCCGCCCCGACAGCACATTTTCCATCACCGTCAGGCGTTCAACCAATGCATATTCCTGAAAAATCATGCCCATGCGGCGCCGCTCTCGGCGCAAACCACCTGTGGACAATCCGGTCAGCTCCACATCCCCCAGATAGACCTTGCCCGATGTCGGCTCCACCAAGCGGTTGATGCAGCGGATCAATGTGGATTTGCCCGCACCGGAGGGGCCAATCAGGGCCAGCACCTGCCCCTCGGGGATTTCCAGATCAACAGCCTGCAACGCCTGATCGCCGGTTTTATAGGTCTTAACAAGTTTCTCAAGCCGCAGCATGAAGCTTCCCCGCCTCTATTATTATCATTGTAAAAGGAATTTGCATGAATCAAGACGGGCCCGCAGACCCGCCCGATCAAGGTTTATTCGCAAGAATAACTGACACCATTTGCGGCGTCGATCTTGCGGATCACTTCCCAAAATTCCTGATAGGTCATTGGCAGGAATTGACCTTCGTTCGATTTCTCGAATTCGGCCTGAAGTGTGGTGCCTTCCCATTCAAAGTTGAAGAAGGCGTTGCGGATCTTGTCCTTCAGCTCTGGCGTCAGATTATGCGCCGTACCGAAGCCCGTGGTCGGGAATGTCTGTGATTTGTAAATCACCTTGACCTGATCCTCGGTGATCACATCGCGGCTGAGCATCCGTGCCTTGACAGAGTTTGCAATCGAAGCGGCCATATAGTCCTTGTTGGCGACACCCAGGATCGAGTTGTCATGTTTGCCCGAATAGACCGGTTCAAAGTCGCGATCAGGCAGCAGATCAAAATCGCCTTTCAAAATCGCCGAGGGCGCTTTGAAGCCGGAATTGGACGTGGGCGAGGTAAACGCCAGCTGCTTGCCCTTGATATCCTCGACCTTTTCAATGCCGGAACCCGGATATGTGATGATTTCCATCTCATAGCCAAAATTGCCGTCCTTGGAGGCCATGATGGTAAACGGATTGAAGCCTGCGCAGTTCACCGCCAATGGGTTTGATCCGGTGTTGAAACCCGCGATATGCAAGCGGCCGGAACGCATGGCCTCAATCTGTGCCGCATTGTTCTGCACCGGGAAGAACACGACGGATTTACCGGTTTCCTTTTCCAGATGGGTCAAAAAGTCCGACCATGCGGTTTTATAGACAGCCGGGTCTTCAACAGGGGTATAGGCAAAGACAAGTGTATCGGGATCGACCAGCTCGGCGGGGTCGGTTGGTGTATCCGCGATCAGATCACCATTGATGTCGCAGTAACGCTCGTCCAGATCGCCGCGCGCGCATTCTTGCGCCGCTGCCGGGCCTGCCAAAGACATGGTAAACGCCAGTGCGGCACCGGATAAAAGTGAGTTCATTAGTTTCATTTAGAATCCTCCCAGATATGGAAAGCTAGCCGGAACCCAAGGTTTTACAAAGCAAATTATGCCAGTAAGGGTGATATCGTACCCTACGTAACGATAATGCCGTGTGTGTCCCAATGGTCAAATCGCTCTGTCGGGTGCAGGTCCGGTAAGGGGTCATTCAAATACCCGCCCGCAAAAAGGCGGAAAGGCACCATTGCATTGCGGGCAGTGTGAAAATCAATCGCACTGTCCCCGACATAGAGTGCATTGTTCGCCGCGCACCCGAGCATTTCAAGGCATCTATGTAACATCTGTGGCTGCGGTTTTTTCGCCCGGTCCGGTTTGGCCCCAACAATCGCATCGAAATATTGTGAAAGGTCCAATTGGTCGCAAACCAACTGCGCCGGCGTGGTCAATTTATTGGTGCAAATGCCCAGTTTAAGCCCCTTGGCGCGAAACTGCTCCAACGCGGTGACAACCCCGTCATAGGGGCGGGTCAGGGTTGTGATGTTGTCGTTATAGACCGCAAGAAGGACGGCAAGCGTGTCACGTTCAAGCGCTGGCGTCGTGCCACCAGTCGCCTCAAGCGCGTGTGTTACCAGAGTTTCCACCCCATTGCCGATGAATGAAATAACCTTTGCCAGATCAAGCGGCCCACGCCCGATCTTTGCCAATGCCGCGTTTGTGGCAAACTGGATGTCCGGTGCGCTATGGATAAGGGTCCCGTCAAGGTCGAAAACAATTGCTTCTAGGCGCGCCATTTTCTGGCCTCCGATTATGTCATGATTGGATCTGGGGGGGTGATGGCCCGGTGATCCCGTCACCGGTAGCGGTGGATCTGGCAGTTGTTGAGCATGAAACCTATGATTTCCTGAAATGCATTGCCATGGCCGACAACCGCAACATCTTCGTCACCTATGCTGTCCAGCGCAGTCACAAACCCTGCGATCCGGCGTTGAAAGACCGCCATGGGTTCCGCAGGCACGGGGACTGCAAGATCCTCATGGGCATGCCACCAACGCTCTGGCAGGTGGTCAAAGGACAGATCTGGAAAATCAGCGCCCAGCTGTGCTGGCGCGCGGCCGACGTCCCCACTGAATTTCAATAACTCATGATGACCGTGCTGCACCTCGATTGGGGCGATGCCGTCAAATATTGTTCTTGCCGTCTGGATGGCACGGGTCAGAGGCGAGGTTATCACACGTGACACCCCAAGTGTTACGATGCTTTCGCGGGCTTCGGCTGCCTGTTCAAACCCCAGCGGCGTCAGCGGTGCATCAAAGATCAGCGGATCAACCTCACCCTGAAAGGCGGCGTTAAATTCCGATTGCCCATGTCGGATAAAATAGATGGCCATCGTGATCATTCCTTTCAGATGGGCGGCCCCCCTGCCCTTGGTTCTGCCGCAGTCTGTTCTGGTCTAGTTGAACAGCACCGGAAACGCCATTGCGGCTGGTTAACCGCAGCCATCAGCCGGGACTGCGACGAAACGACGGACCGCGCCCTCTTGCGCCAATGCCCGCCACGCCCCTAAAGATCACCACGGCGTTATTCAAACAAAGGGCTTGCTCATGGAATTAGATACACTCACGGCTTTCACACCGGGGGCATCGCTGTTCGGGGGGATCCTGATCGGGCTGAGCGCGGTCATGGTGATGGCCCTCTTTGGGCGCATTTCCGGTATTTCCGGGATCACCAACGCAGTCTTGAACGGGCTAAGCCCGAATGCCAATCACGGCGGTGATCTGGGCTGGCGGGTCGCATTTATCCTTGGGCTGATCGCAGCCCCTGTGATCTATACCGCCGCCACTGGAAACCCTGTCTTGCAAACTGTCCCAACATCGCTGATCGGCATGGCCCTTGCAGGGATCATCGTGGGTTTGGGCACGGCCATCGGGTCCGGCTGTACCTCGGGGCATGGTGTTTGTGGGTTGGCGCGGCTTTCGCCCAGATCCTTGGCCGCAGTGCTGAGTTTTATGGTCAGCGCGGGTGTCACCGTGTTTGTTTTGCGGCATGTGGTTTAGGGGGGTGGTCATGCGCATATTTGCAGGATTGTTGGCCGGACTACTGTTTGGCGTAGGGTTGGTGGTGTCGGGCATGTCCGATCCGGCCAAAGTATTGAATTTCCTTGATGTCGCGGGCAGTTGGGATCCGTCACTGGCCTTTGTCATGGGCGGCGCATCGGTGACGACCTTTATCGGTTACCGCCTTGTGCTGCGCCAGCCAGCACCGAAACTGGCAGAGGTGTTTCAATTGCCAGCTGCCACACAGATTGATGCGCGTCTGCTGGGCGGTGCGGCTCTGTTTGGTCTGGGTTGGGGCATCGGTGGCTTTTGTCCGGGACCAGCCTGGACCGCCCTGACCCTGCTGGCACCCGGCACCATGGTATTTCTGCCTATGATGTTGCTGGGGCTGTGGATCGGCAACAGGGTGTCGCAGCGGTAAAGCCTTCGATATATGGCCCAGAGGTTGCCGCCTTGCCGCCGCATTCCAACGGTATCAGCGGGCTGTGTTTTAAGAAGTGAGCAAGAATGGACGATCCCGCCCCGCCAAAAAACAACCGGCATAAAAAGATGTTTGAACTGTTACGCCAAGGCGACCTGCGCCCGCAAACTGGTGTGGATTCCCGCTCCGCTGCGATCACCGCGCGGTATTTGGACGGGGATGCGGCACACCGGTTTATCAACCGTGGGGTGACGTCACTAAGGCTGCAACAGGAAATACCCCGTGGTGATGCGGCACACGCGTTCCGCTTTCCGTTTGCCAAGAACTGGCCAATAAAACACCGTTAACCGGTTGTTTGTGAACGGACGGTGCAAAGGTTAGCGCACGGGGGCCCGCTATGCCAATCCGCGATATCTGGGGAAAATAACGCTCGACACCTCAACCTATGGGGCAATTAAGTCGCTATTTTTCGCAAAAAGCGACTGAAAAGCTTATGAAATCTGGACATACTGCGCCATAGAGGGCATGATTTGCGGATAAATGAGCAGATAAGAACGCGAGAACCTCAATGTATTTGTTTCCCCGAACAGTGTCTATCGGAGTGCTGTCCCTGCTTTGCTTGCTGCCCATGTCGGCGGCAGCGATTGGGCCGGATGATGTCGTAGGCGGTGACCCGGTGACGGAGCCACCGACACCAGATCCGGAGCCACCGACTCCTGAACCTCCGACGCCTGACCCTGAACCTCCGACGCCGCCGGTGATCAACAAGGATCCGTCATTTAAAGGTGACGGCAAAGAACCCGTTGGCAAGGAAAAAACACCTGTCCCACCAACTAAGGTCATCGTGCCGGCACCCCCGACAAAGACAAACACCTATCCGGTGCATACGGGTGTGAATTATTGTCCGGCGGGCCTTCAGCCTGTGACGATTTCGGGCAGCATCAGCTGTGGGAAGCCCAACAAACCGGTGACCTATCAACAGATGTTGAAACATCCGCAGAAGAAAAAGACGATGCGGGTCAAGAAAACGCGTCAGGTGATCCGTCGTTCGGCGGTGCCGACCTGTCATCCAGGGACCAAAGGGTGTTCTGACAGATAAGCCAAACCGGGATCGGGTTCAGATCCGACCCGCGCTATAAAAATTCGGGGCGCGATTGGCATAACCGCCGGTCGCGCCCCATTTTTTTGCCAATGGTCATCGGAATCCTGACAGTCGAACATCTTCCCACATCAGGGAGATCAACGCATTGAGTGAGGTGCGGTGTTGTTTTGGCTATAACGGGTTTTCCTAGAAGAATGCGCTGGCGTTCAGACCCACGGTGATTGCGCCAATCACATCCCCGGTTGCCGGGTCAGTGACCGCAAAAGACACCTGCCCCTGATAAGTTTGTGTGCTTTCATCCAGATCAATTTCATCAACAAAGACCGACCCGGCCCCTTTGTTATAGGTCTGTTTGAATTTGGCCTCATCCCCTTGCCAATAATCCGAGGTGACACCGCTGGAAGCCACGTTCAATCCATGGTGGTCCATCACAAAGACTTCAGTGATGCGCCCGCCGGACTGACCCTGATGCTCGCGCAGGAATGTAGACAGCGGGGCGTTGAGAACTGCATCAATCATTGGTGTGCTGCTGCTGCCGACCTCAGCCCGCCATGCGTTGTCCTTGGCGATAACCTCTGCCTCGGTTAATCCGCTGGTGACGCTGTTCTGTTCGGTGATGGCCTGCACGATCTGCGCATCATTCACCCATTTCATCAGGTCATCATAGATATACTTTGACATTGCGGGGGGCACTTCTGCGGCCTGAACCATGGGGGCGGCAATAACGCTGAGCGCGATAAGCGTCGATCTAAACATGTCTGTTCCTTCGGTCTGAAAATTGAGTGGCGGATTGCGACCGCGTGTTTTCAGACTAGGCGGAACCGGTTAAGGGCACGTGAAACGCATGTGTTACAGATGGTTAAACATGCCACGTAAGGCTCTGATAAAAATCAAATTTCTAGATACGGCTGCGGTGAAGTGGCAATTTCTGTACGCAATTTGAAACGTTCTAGTGCTTTCCCGACAGCATCCACCGCAGGCAGCCCGGCCTAGTTGTCGCCCTTGAACCCCAAGGCCACAACGAATTTTTCCGAACTGTCCGAACGGCTGGCTGGCGGTTTCATGTTATGCACCTTGGTGAACCGCTGTTTCAGCAGCTTTTGCAACTCTGCCTCGGCACCGCCTGCCAGCACTTTGGCGACAAAGGTGCCGCCTTCTTCCAAGACGTCAAAGGCGAAATAGGCCGCCGCCTCGCAAAGCGCCATGATCTTTAGGTGATCGGTTTTCTTATGCCCCGAAGAAGAGGCCGCCATATCCGACATTACCACATCAGCCTTGCCGCCCAGCCATTCCTTGACCTGATCGTCGGCCCCCTCATCCATGAAGTCCAGTACATGCAGTTCACAGCCGGCAATCGGCTCCATCTCCTGCAAATCAACGCCAAGGATGGTGCCCACGGCCTTGCCACTGCGTTCACCAAGGACGTTGGAGCGTTTCACCGCCACCTGACACCACCCCCCCGGTGCCGCCCCCAGATCGACAATCCGTGCGCCCGGCACAAGGAAACGGAATTTGTCGTCCAGCTCCATGATCTTATAGGCGGCGCGTCCGCGATAGCCTTCGGCCTTTGCGCGTTTCACATAGGGGTCGTTCAACTGGCGTTGCAGCCAGCGGGTTGAACTGGTGGTGCGGCCACGGGCAGATTTGACTTTGACCTTCAGGTCGCGCTGACCCCGCCCGGAGGTATTCTTTCCGGTGGGGGTTTTCTTGCCCGTGGGGGTCTTCCCCGCGCCACCGCTGCCTGTTGGTGTCTTGGCCATCTTAATACGTTCCTTCTTCCAATACGCCATCCGCCGACATCTGCGCATAAAGCAGACCCTCGCGCAGGCCACGGTCCGCCACACTCAGCCGGTCGGTTGGCCAGCAGCGCATCAGCGCTTGCAGGATCGCGGCCCCCGACATGATCAGCGCCGCACGATCCGACCCGATCCGCGGATCAGAGCGCCGCCCCGCCGGACCCATCGCCAGATAGGAATGGATCACCTTGTCGATCTGTGCCGATGTCATGCGCAGCCCGTCGATTTTGGTACGGTCATAGCGGCGTAATCCCAAATGGCTAGCCGCAACTGTCGTGACCGTGCCGGAGGTGCCGACAATCTGGAACCGTTCCTGTGGCTGCGCGGCCTGATAGGGGGTGAAATCCTGTAGGTTTTCCTCAAAAAACCAGCTCATCAAGGCAAACCGCGCCGCATCGTCATCCACATCAACAAACTGATCGCGCAGGGTGGCCACGCCCAGAGGTACGGAAATCCAATCGACCACCTTAGCCGCCGGAACATCGGTTTTGGCCTGATGAAACCCGGAATGCAGCCGCATGATGCTTTGCGCACGGTCCTTTTTCGGCACTTTGGAAATGTCGATCCAGACCAGTTCCGTTGATCCGCCGCCAATGTCTACCACTAAGAGGTTTTCGGTCTTGTGATTGACCAGTGGCGCGCAGGAAATCACCGCCAGCTGCGCCTCTTCCTCAGGTTTGATGATATCAAGCACCAGACCAGTTTCGCGCTGGATCCGGCGCATGAAATCGGCACCGTTCAAGGCGCGCCGACAGGCTTCGGTGGCAACCAGCCGCATGCGTTTGACCTTGTTGCGGCGCAGTTTCTGCTGACATATGCGCAGTGCCTGAATGGTACGCGCCATTGATCCGCGCGACAAACGCCCGGATTTTTCAAGGCCCGCCCCCAATTGGACGGACTTCGAAAAGCTGTCTACCACGTGAAAACCGCTGCCTTTCGGCTGGGCGATCAACATGCGGCAGCTATTTGTGCCCAGATCAAGGGCCGCGTATAGCTCGGACGATCTGGGCGAAACTGGCACGGGGCTCAGAGCCGACTTTAAGTCCTTATCGAGCGCGCCCGCACCTTTGGGACGCTGTGGCGCCATGGTGTCGCGCCTTTCATTTCGAGTTGACCCCAAAGTAATCGCGCAAACGTTTCCGCGCAAGCGCCAAGGTATGGTTGTGCCGCGATATTTCAGCGATCAGGATATATCTGGCGGTACCTTGCAATCCAATCACTGCTGGTCTGATCCGCCAATTTGCGCAACGAAGGCGTTATGCTGGTGGCAAGCGCGGGGTCCTGCCCGATATGTGACAATACATCAGCAAGGATTGCCTGTGGATCATCCGAAAGGGATTCATATGTCAGGCGCAAAGGTGCAATGTTCTCGGCGGCGAACCACGCATGCCATGCGACATCCAGATGACGCAGCATGTTTAACCGTTCATGGATGGCCAAGACGTTAAAACCATCCGGCAAATTCGGCGCCAAGGCCTCATGGATCGACCCATCCGCGTTGCGGTGCCATACGCCGGATTGTTCTGCTTTCACGTAAGAAACCGCTTCCGCCAGTTTATCTTGCCGTGTCAGGTGAATAAACCGCAACGGTCCGAAGGCGGCCTGCAAGCGGGCAAGATCAGAAGGCAAACCGGGATAGAGGCGGTTTAGCCAGTCACAGGCAAAGCGCAAATCCGGTCCCATCAGGCGAAGCCCGAAAACACTGGTTTTTCCGCGCCCCGCCCGCTGCATTTCCAAAAGGTAACGGCTGGAGAATGCTGGATCCATTGGATCCGCCTGTGCATCTATGCCCCAGTCCTGAGCCCATTCTTGCAGGCCTTCCTGTCGGAAAAAGCTATTGGGGCACCCTGCGACGCCAGTATCCGCCAGCATCGTGCACAGCAAGGTCGTACCGCTGCGCGGATTGCTACAAAGCACATAATTGCAAGGTAGGTCATTCATAGGGGCGTTTTATCAACCGATCCGCGGCCGGTACATGGCCCACCTCATCAAGAACTTGAGAATTATGGGGGCAAGGGCCCCTCGTCCTTGGACACCACCGGGGTTAAGAGTGGACATGGTTTTCCGCAGGGGTCGCGGAAAGCGCATGTGAAGTCGAAAAACGGCGCTGACGAAAGTGCCGTACCCGTTAGACCGATGTGAGAAATTGAAGGGAATCAGCAGATGGTGGACGTGACAATAGTGTACTGGCGCGACATTCCCGCGCAGATCATTGTGGGCAAGGGGCGCCGTGGTGCCAAACGCCCCCTGCCCGAGCGTTTTGAGCAGGCAATCGACCGCGTGGCCATGCGCATCGGCGCAGAGGACAGTGACGCCTATATGGCTGATTGGCGCAAGGCCGAACCCTTTTCCGTGGAGGGTGATGCTGACGCGGTGGCCGATGCCGAGGCGCTGCGCATTGATACTGAATACGACAAGGCGCGCCTGAAAACGCTGATTGACAACGAAGGCCGGGCCTAGGCCCTTTTGAACCGACCTGAAAGATACGTGACCCCCGCATGTTGAAGGACAAGATCATGGCATTGCTGAATTTTCGCCGTAAAGAAACCCCTGCCACCTCCACGCCAACCGCTGAAGTCGAAGCGTTTTTGCGCGACTATTCGATTGAGGTGATGCCGCGCACCGCCGAGAAGGTCGAGGATTTTACCGCCCTTCTGCCTGCCGAAACGCGCGTCTATGTCGCCCATATCGAAGGCACGCCCATTGAGGATATGGTCGCCACCGCCAAACGGCTGAATGCGGAGGGATATAAGGTAATGCCGCATTTCCCCGCGCGTATCATCAAGGACCGCGCAACGCTGGCCAACTGGATCGCCATGTATCAGGGCGAGGCGGATGTGAAACAGGCGCTGCTGCTGGCCGGTGGTGTTGCCACGCCACATGGCGATTTCAGCGACAGCATGCAGCTCATGGAAACCGGGTTGTTTGATGAAGCCGGTTTTGAACGTCTGCATGTGGCAGGTCACCCCGAAGGTAACCGTGATATCGACACAACGGGCACCGCCGGCGTGGATGCGGCGCTGAAATGGAAGAATGACTTCCAGACCCGCACGGATGCACAAATGGCCATTGCCACGCAATTCGCCTTTGACGCCAAACCGATCATCGCCTGGGCGGACAGTCTGCGCGAGGCAGGCATCACCCTGCCCGTACATATCGGCATTGCCGGTCCGGCCAAGTTGCAAACCCTGATCAAATTCGCCATTGCCTGTGGTGTTGGGCCATCCCTGAAGGTGCTGCAAAAGCGTGCGATGGATGTGACCAAACTGCTGTTGCCTTATGAGCCGACGGATGTGATCAACGAACTGGCCCTGCACAAGGCCGCCAATCCTGATTTCAACATTTCCCATGTGCATTTCTTCCCGTTGGGCGGGATCAAGACCAATGCCAACTGGGCCATCGAAAACGGCGGTTCCTCTGCCGTCCCCGCGAACCCTTCCGTCTGAAAACCTCTCTTGTCCAAGGACACCTGAATGACCCGTACCATCATCGAATCCAAAACCAAAACCGCCGTTATCGGCTTTGATGAACCCTTCTGCGTCATCGGCGAGCGGATCAACCCGACAGGCCGCAAGATTTTGGCCGAAGAGTTGGAGCGCGATGATTTCAGCCGGGTCGAGTTTGACGCGGTTGCGCAGGCAAATGCCGGTGCCACGGTGCTGGATGTGAACTCTGGCGCGGTGTTCTCGAACAAAATGGCTGAAGACCCGCGTTACGCAGATAACAATTTCGTCGAACCGATGCTGATGCCTGAAATGATCAAACGTGTGCAGGCCGTGACGGATACGCCGCTCTGCATCGACAGCTCCGTGCCCGGCGCGCTGGAGGCCGGATTGCAGGCCTGTGAAGGGCGCCCGCTACTGAACTCTGTCACCGGCGAGGAAGAGCGTCTGGAGCTGGTGTTGCCACTGGTCAAGAAATACAACGTGCCGGTGGTGGCGATTTCCAATGATGATACCGGTATTTCCGAAGACCCCGATGTGCGCTTTGCCGTGGCCAAGCTGATTGTGGAACGCGCTGCGGATCACGGTATCCCGGCGCATGACATCGTGGTTGATCCGCTGGTGATGCCAATCGGTGCCATGGCGACGGCGGGCCATCAGGTATTCACCCTTGTGCGCCGCCTGCGCGAGGAGCTGGGGGTGAACACCACCTGCGGCGCCTCCAACATCAGCTTTGGCTTGCCCAACCGTCACGGCATCAACAATGCGTTTCTGCCCATGGCGATGGGTGCCGGTATGACAAGTGCGATTATGAACCCTGTCGCCCTGCCGATCAACGCGACCAAGATTGCGGAGAAGAAGGCCGAGCTGGAAGCGCTGGGTGTGGTTCTGCCCGAAGGGATGGAAGATGAAGCCTTTGTGCAGCTGTTCGGCATGGGGTCGACCCTGCCGCGTCCGGGAAAGGAAATGGAAGCCATCCGCGCGGCGAATTTCCTGTTTGACCGGGATCCACACGGCAGTGACTGGATCAAATTCAACAAGGTGACACCCAAAGCAGGTCAGGAAGGTCGCGGACGGGCTGGCCGTGTGGGTGGCCGGCGTCGCGGCTGACACGGCTTTACCAAAGCTACATTCAATCTTGAAAAGGCCCTGACCAGCTCGGGGCCTTTTTCTTTGTGACCGGTTGATCCCTGCCAAAATGTGCTGCCTGCCATTCTGGTAACCCGGAATTAACGGACCGCCCCCTAAAACCGCTCCATTGAACAGATGTGGAGCGCAGAGATGGTCCCTGCCGGAACTTTTTCAATGCGGTCATCCTATGGGTGAGCCGTTGATGCCAGAGGGCAAGTTGGACGTGGCCGCCGCCGTTTCCTTTCACAGTGAGCTGACCGCGCGGATCGGACAGGATGTTATCATTGATTGCGAGAAAGTGACCCAGATCGGGGCGCTCTGTCTGCAAACCTGTCTGGCCGCCGCACGCGAGGCGCGCCGCAATCAAACCCTCTTTAAGATGATCAATGTCAGCGACCCCGTATTGGTGCAGCTCACCAGCATGGGTTTTACCCCTGAAACCCTTGCGGAAGGCACCACATGACCCTTCAGATTCTGGCAGTAGACGACAGCCGCACGATGCGGGATATGATCAAACTGGCCCTTCTACCCTCGGGGTTTACGGTACATACGGCGGATGACGGCATCCATGGCATTGAGGTCTTGGATGGCATCGAACCCGATGCGATCATCACCGATATCAACATGCCCCGGATGGATGGTTTTGGCTTTATCGATGCGGTGCGCGAACAGGACAAACACCGGGCGACCCCCATTCTGGTTCTGACCACCGAAGCCGCGCCGGAACTTAAGGCGCGTGCCCGCGCTGCAGGGGCCACTGGCTGGATTGTCAAACCCTTTGACCCGGCTAAACTTGTCAAAGCGCTTCAGATGGTTGCCGGGTAAAGGAACAGTCTCATGAGCACCGACAATGACCCTATGGCAGAAATCCGCGCCTCATTCTTCATCGAATGTGAAGAACTGCTGGAGGCCCTGCAAGACGGGTTGCAGACCATGGATGATGAGGGCAGCGACGATCCCGAAACCATCAATGTGGTTTTCCGCGCGGTGCATTCGATCAAAGGTGGCGCAGGGGCATTTGGGCTGGAAGGTCTGGTGCGGTTTGCCCATCGTTATGAAACGGTACTTGACGAGGTACGCGCAGGCAGGTTGAGCGTTGACGCTGCTGCGCTAAAGGTGTTTTTTCAGGCGGCGGATCATCTGTCGGATCTGGTGCGGGTCAGCCGTGATGACGACGACCTGCCAGTTGCCGAAACCGCCCGCCTGTTGACCGATCTGGATGCGTTTTTGGGTGGACCGCCCGAACAGGAAGATGAGCAGGAGATTGAATTTCAGCCAATGGTCCTGTCCTTGGACCTTGATCTGGGGGACGGGGAGGACAGCGCTTCTGAGGGTGCCCAGCCTGATCTTGACGCTTTGCCGCCGCTGCCCGACTTTGGCAGCGATGCGCCCTACAGGATTGTTTTCACACCGCATGTTGAGCTGTTTGATACTGGCAATGAACCTGCTTTGCTGCTGCGCAACCTTATGGAGCTTGGTGAAGTTTCAGTGGTTTGTGACGCCTCAGCCCTGCCCGAGCTGGCCAAAATAACACCTGATATTCCGCACCTGAGCTGGGTGGTAACCCTGTACAGCACGGTAGATGAAAGTGAAATCCGTTCCGTTTTCGAATTTGTCGACGGGCTGTGCCAATTGGACATATCTCGCGGGGAGGAGACATCCCCCGCCCCCCCGGATTTCGCGGATTTGCCAACCCCTTTGGAGGTGCCCGCAACAGAGGAAACGCCCCTGCCCGAGGCCCCTCCTGCCGCCGCGCAGAATGATCCTGAGGCGGGTCGCAGCACCGATTCGCCATCCCCCCCGGTAAAAGCCGCAGCCGAAGTGGTGAAACCTGCCGAAAAGGCCAGCCGAGCACAAAGCAACGCACAGGCAAAATCCGTCGTTCGGGTTGATCTGGATCGTATCGAACGATTGGTCAATCTAGTGGGTGAACTGGTGATCAATCAGGCCATGTTGAGTCAAAGCCTTGAAAAGTCTGGGCTTTCTCCACATTCGGATGCGATGAGCGGGCTGGAGGAATTTCAACGGCTTACCCGTGACATTCAGGACAGTGTGATGATGATCCGCGCCCAGCCGGTGAAGTCACTGTTTCAGCGCATGTCGCGGATTGTGCGGGAATCCTCTGCTGCTGTGGGTAAGGATGTTCGCCTGCATACCTTTGGCGAGGGCACGGAGGTTGATAAGACGGTCATTGAGCGGTTGGCGGACCCGCTGACCCATATGATCCGAAATGCGGTTGATCACGGGCTTGAAGATCCCGAAAAACGACAGGCTGCCGGCAAACCCGCACAGGGGCGTGTCAACCTGACGGCAGCGCACCGCAGCGGACGGGTGGTGATTGAGGTCTCCGATGATGGGGCGGGCATCAACCGGCCTCGGGTTTTACAAATCGCCATCGACAAAGGCTTGATCCCCGCAGATGTTTCCCTGAGCGACAGTGAAATCGACAACCTTCTGTTTTTACCCGGCTTTTCTACGGCTTCCGTGGTTTCGGATTTGTCAGGGCGTGGTGTTGGGATGGACGTTGTACGCACCGCCATTCAGGCGTTGGGTGGGCGGATCACCATCACTTCCAATCCGGGGGAAGGGACAACATTTTCCATCTCGCTCCCGCTTACCCTGGCGGTGCTTGACGGTATGGTGATCAAGGTTGCCGGTGAAACATTGGTTCTGCCGCTTAATCTGGTGGTTGAGACGCTGACCTTGGGGCCGAACGATGTTCAGATGGTGCGCCCGGGCCGGAATGTCATCGAGGTGCGCAGCGGGTTTGTACCGCTGTTCGACCTTGGGGCGGCCCTTGGGTATCGACCGTTGCTGGAGGATTTTGACGAATATGTTGTTCTGCTGATCGCGCAAGAGGACGGCAGCAGTGCCGCCTTGGTCATCGACAATATTATTGATCAGCGGCAGGTGGTCATTAAAGGGCTCGACGAGAGTTTTTACCGCGCACCCGGCATTGCTGCAGCCACCATTCTCGGGGATGGGCAGATCGCGTTGATCCTTGACCCGACTGACATCATTTCCACGCCCGGTGCCGCACCAACACAAGCGCAACCAGCACAACAATTGGGACTTTCCGCATGACCGATACAGTGGGCAGCACAACCATCGAACTTCTGACTTTTCGCTTGGCAGAGCAGGAATATGCACTTGATATCATGTCGGTGCGGGAAATCAGAGGGTGGACCCATGCCACCTCCCTGCCCCATGCGCCGCCCTATATGAAAGGGGTGATCAACCTGCGCGGCACGGTTTTGCCGGTGATGGACCTTGCGTCGCGGCTGGGCATGGCAGAACGCAAGCAGAATGAACGCAGTGTGATCATTGTTGTGAACTATGAGGATACGATGACCGGGCTGCTGGTGGATGCGGTGTCTGACATCGTGGCGGTGACGGATGAAGATCTGCAACCCCCGCCGGAACTGGCGGCAAGCACCGCCGACGGCGTTGTCAGCGCCCTGACTCTGATCGACGAAAGGATGATCCGGGTTCTCAACCTGCCGATGACCATCAATTCTTTCGAAAGCGCCGCTGCATGAGTTCACGCAGGCAGGAAATTGCCAGCCTTGATGCTGCCAGTTTTCGCGCAATTGCCGCGCTGGCCTATCGCGAGAGCGGGCTGACCCTGATCGAGGAAAAAACCCCGATGATTCAGTCGCGGCTGCGGCATCGGCTGCGCGATTTGGGCCTAGTTGATTTCCCATCCTACTGTGCGCTGATCGAGTCAGACCAAGGTCTGGATGAACGCCAGCATCTGATTTCCGCGCTGACCACAAATGTATCGCATTTCTTTCGAGAGGATCATCATTTCGAGACGCTGAAATCCGAACTGGACAGATGCCTGCCAAAGCTGCGCGCTGGTGGCCAAATGCGGATCTGGTCGGCTGGATGTTCAAACGGTCAGGAAGCGCTTTCTGCCGCGATCACCCTGATGGAACATCTGCCAGGCATTGCCGATTTGGATGTCCGCATCCTGGCCACTGATATCGATCCGAAAGTCGTGCGGTTCGCGCGCGAAGGGGTATATCCCCAACGATTACTGGGAGGCGTTCCCGCAGGGCTGATTGACAAGTATTTTCAACAGGTTGAAGCGGTGACAGATGAACCGCATTTCTGTGCCCATCAACGGTTGCGATCCATGATCAGAATTAACGAACTTAACCTGCTTGCACCCTGGCCGATGAAAAAGAGATTTGAAGTGATCTTTTGCAGGAATGTTGTGATCTATTTCGACATCGCGACCCAAGAAACCCTATGGCCAAAATTCCATGCCGCCCTTGCCCCGGAAGGGGTTCTGTTTCTGGGCCATTCCGAAAGGATATCCGATCCAGCCAGATTTGGTTTTATCTGCACAGGACCAACAACTTACCGCCCCGACACGCGCTGAACAACCTTGCGTCGATACTGATAACAACATTCTTGCGAAGGAAGAAAACAATGGCATTGCGCGATCAAATTCGGATCATGGTGGTGGATGACATGTCCACAAGCCGCGGGCTGATCACCCAGGCGCTGGATGCTTTTGGGGTGCGCAATGTCGCCACCGCCGAAAATGGCAAACAGGCCCTTCAGGCGCTGGCAAGCAAGCCCGTCCATCTGGTGATTTCAGACTACAACATGCCAGAAATGGACGGGCTGCAATTGCTGCATTATTTGCGTGCTGCGCCCAAGACCAAAGGCGTTGGGTTTGTCTTGATTACAGGCCGTGCCGAACAGCAGATCATTGACCATGGCAAGAAGTTGGGAATGAATAACTATCTTAAGAAACCATTCCAACCTGATGATTTGCGCAACTGCATCGAAACCGTTGTTGGGCGCTTGTGAATAAAAGTGCTGCAGAAACCCTATCCCTGACCGATCTCTTGGCCGGGGTGTCGGGTCAGATGGAGAGCTTGGCATCAGAGGTGCATCAGATCGAACATGCGATCGGGGATGAGCTTGGGGTGATGTCCGCGCAGGGGGCGCAGACCATAACCCGGCTTCAACGGCTCGATTTCCTGCGCCAGTCTCTGGAGGATCTGGCGCTGCTGATGCATTTTCTTTCGAAAAACCATGACGGTTATGTTGAACCCGGTATCGCCGATAAACTGCGTCTTGATGCAACCAAGGCTCTGCTTCAGGAACGTAGATCGGCCCGCACCCGTTTCCCGCCTGATGACCGGATCTTGGGCGAGGTTGATTTATTTTAACACGAATAGCCCCCTCGTTCATCGAAACCAAGACCGCACAAATAGCTGATAAATCACCGAAAAAATGCGTCCAGATGTATGCACGCTGCCATGATGTTGCGCCACAGCCACCCTTGACCACCCTCCGCTAAGCAATGGTCGAAAACCTCACGTCATTGCCTGCTGATCGCACGGTGTCAGAACAGTTCCAGATCGTTACCGCGTGCCGGTGCTGCTGGCGGGATGATTTCAATCTCTGTGGTGTGATGTGCCTTAACCCGTGCCGCACCTGTTGTTGGCGTAAAGACAACATTGCGCGACACCGTACCGCCAAGGGAGCTGGACACGCATTCAATATTTTCCATGGCAAGAAAATTGGTTGCAAACGCGCAGTTGGAGGGGCCGATTTCCGACAGGCCCTTGATCATCTGGGCCCCGCCAAACGCCTTGGCCAGCAAACGTGTGCGGCTTGCCCCCATTTTCAGAAGATCATTGATCAGCAGTTCCATCGCATTGATGCCGGACAGATCGCTTTTCGCAGCGTTGCAGGTGGTGGAGGCCAATAAAATATGGTTCATCCCACCCACTTCAGCAATGGGATCCCACAGGCAGCAGGCCACGCAAGAACCCAGCAAGGTTGAAATTGTGACGGCCGGATCGGCCGAGGTCTGAAATTCGCCCTGCGTGATAACCAGGTTCATTCTTGCCTCTCCCCAATCCGCTGCGCCTCAGCATGTGCGGCTATTGCGCGGTTAACGGCACCACCGATTTTCTCAGGCGGCAATTGCAAGTCAACGGCCCCCAGTTCAAAGGCCGCACGCGGCATCCCGTATATGACGCAGCTTTGCCGATCCTGTCCGATGGTTCGTGCACCGCCAGCGTGAAGTTGCAAAAGCCCCTCTGCCCCGTCCCTACCCAGGCCTGTCAGGATAACCGCGATGATATCACGCCCGTATTGCGCTGCGGATTTGAACAGCACATCCACAGAGGGGCAATGCCGCGACAGGTCATCCTGTTTCGAGAACCGGCAGATCCATTGCCGGTCCTTACACAGGATTTCAGTATGACGGCCCTGCGCCGGGGCAAGCCGTACCTGCCCTGGATGCAAGACCTCGCCCGCGCGCGCGATGCCCACATTCTGCGCCAGGTTCCGGTTCAGCAATTGCGAAAAACTGACAAGGAAAGCACCGGGCATATGTTGTACAATCACCACCGGCGGGCCGTCGGCATCAAGCCCGGCCAAGACATGTTCAATCGCATTTACCCCACCGGTCGACGCGCCGATCAAAACCAACGGCATTTGATGGTCGCCGCCGATAGGCAGTGACGATGCTGGCAACCGACCTGTGATCCCCGGCGGCGTGATAACCTTGCTACAAGCGGCAGAAAAAACCCGCCGGCACATGTCACGCCGACCTTTCGGGCCGGGAACGATGGTGGGTTTTACGATACAGTCAATTGCACCTGCAGTCAGCGCGGTAATGGTCGCCTCTGAGTTCTGATGCGTTGTCGCCGAAATCATCACCACCGGCATCGGACGCAAGGTCATCAGTTTTACCAGAAACTCCAGCCCGTTCATCCCGGGCATGTCAATGTCCAGGGTCACGACATTGGGGTCGGTATCTCTGATCACCTGACGGGCGGTCAGGGCACAGCTGGCCTCGCCCACCACGATCAGGCGGGGATCCTCCTCAAACACCCCACGCAGCCAACGCCGGATGCTGCGAGAATCATCAACGATCACCACCCGTTTGCGTTTTGAGCGATGTAACATGCGACCGCCAAAATCCAGTTCCTGATCCTGCATCCCTGATCCTTACGCCGTTTGCGTCTGGCGGATTGCGCCGATGCTGACACCCGCTACATGCCGGGTCCTTGGTCTGGCAAAAGGATGAAGGATACATGAAAACACGAGGCTGGTAGTGGGAAAACTCGTTCAAATGCGGCCATAGCGCCACCTGCCCTGCGACCTCAGCGTGGGGCGGCCCTCTGTGAGAGCAGTGGTTTACGAGAAGGACGATACTAGCAAAGACTGACCGGGATCAGAGTGGTTTCAACCCTTGCCGAAACCGGGCGGCGTTTTCGGTATAGTGACGCGCCGAGGCGGTCAGCCCTGCAATCGCGGCGGCATCAAGTTCCCGCACCACTTTCCCCGGTACGCCCATCACCAAGGACCCGTCAGGGATCACCTTGTTCTCGGTGATCAGCGCCCCGGCCCCAATCAGGCAATTCTTGCCGATCTTGGCCCCGTTCAACACAGTGGCCCCCATGCCGATCAGTGAGTTGTCGCCAATGCTACAGCCATGCAGCATCACCTTATGGCCGATGGTACAATCTGCACCGATGGTCAGCGGGCATCCCGGATCCGTGTGGAACACACAGTTTTCCTGCACATTGCTGCCTTTACCCACATGGATGACCTCATTGTCGCCGCGCAGGGTTGATCCGAACCAGACAGAGGCCCCAGCCTCCAGCACGACATTGCCGATAACATTGGCATCAGGTGCCACCCATGCGCTGTCATCCACGGTAGGTTTGATATCGGCCAAGGCATAAAGGGTCATGCGTCTTCCTCAAATTCGGTCTGCAACTTGCGCACATGATCCAGTAGACGCGGCTGTTGTGCAACACGCATCCGTTCAGCACGAATGATCGTCTTCAGCTTTTCCTCGGTCTCGGTCAGCTCGTCATTCACAAGGACGTAGTCATACCCGTCCCAATGGCTTATCTCGTCCCAGCTTTTCCGCATCCGTTTTGAAATTGTCTCCATGTCGTCCTGATTGCGACTGATAAGACGGCGTTTCAACTCCGGTATCGACGGGGGCAGGATAAAGATCGAAAGCGTATGTGACCCCAGGGCAGATTTCTGGATTTGCTGCGCGCCTTGCCAGTCAATGTCGAACAGGACATCCCGCCCTGCACTGATAGAGGCTTCGACCGGGGCCTTGGGAGAACCGTAATTGTTCCCGAAAACATGCGCATGCTCCAACATTTCGGAGTCAGAAACCCATTTGCGAAAATCCGCCTGCGTCACGAAATAGTAATCCTTGCCCTCAACCTCGCCCTCACGCGGCGCACGTGTGGTGGCGGAGATCGAGAATTGCAACGAAGGGTCCCATTCCATCAAACGCTTTGCCAGCGTTGATTTCCCCGCCCCCGAGGGCGAGCTGAGGATGATCAAAAGGCCCCGTCTTTCGGCTGTTTCCCGGCTCATCACTTACTCCACATTCTGTACTTGTTCGCGCATCTGATCGACCACCGCCTTCAGCGCCAGACCGATGGTCGTCAATTCCTTCATCTGCGCTTTGGAACACAGGGTATTGGCCTCGCGGTTGAATTCCTGTGTCAGGAAATCCAGCTTGCGCCCCACCGGGCCGCCCTCTGCCAGCAATGCGCGGGCGGCGGCAACATGTGCCTTCAGGCGGTCGATTTCTTCGGTGATGTCCGTTTTCACCGCGATCAGCGCCAGTTCCTGTGCCAACCGCGCGGCCTCCACCCCTTCGGCATTGTCCAGTACGCGGGCCAGATTGCTGCGCAGGGTTGCAGACATTTCGGCCTGTCGGGCGGGGATCAGATCCGCGGCTTGGCCGGTCAACTCTTCGATCTTGTCCAACTGGCCGGATAGAACAGCATGAAGGGCGGCCCCTTCCTGCGCTCGCATCGCATTGAAATCATTCAAGACCGCGTCAAAATCTGCCAGCAGAAGCTGACACAGGGCGGCGGCGTCATCGTCGAAGCTCGCCTGTTCCAACACGCCGCGCATGGTCACGATGTCGGTGGCCTTGGACGGTGCCAGCGACACACCGGCATCCATCGCCCGCTCTTCAATCTGATGCAGCGCGGACAGCACAGTTTCCAGCTGCGCCGCGTTCACCGCCAGAGTGCCACCTGCCTCTTCCCGGTTCAGACGCAGATTACAGGTGATATTGCCACGCGCCACAGAGGCCGACAGCTTCTTGCGCAGCCCGGTTTCCAAGCCTTCCACCCAGTCGGGCACCCGCAGACGCAGATCCAGTCCACGCCCGTTCACTGCACGCACCTCCCACCCCCAGCTGAACGGCGCATCGGCCCCGCTGGCGGATGCAAAACCGGTCATCGAATTGATCATGCGCGTCCTTCCTTATGGCCAAGCGGCCTTTTGACAATCTGTCCTTAGTTCCCTGTGCAATAGGTCGAAACACACCCGGGGGGCAAGCCTCTGCCCCCTGCTGCGCATTAACCAGTTGAGCAGAAACCAGCACAATTGCCTCAAAACGATGATATTAAGTTTTTGGTAACATAGCTGCTTGGGGGCAGTGCAAGATGCGGGATCGGCGTGACGACCAGTGATGGGGTGCCTGCCCCGTTTCGCGGTAACAAGGCTTGGATCAAGTTTCATGGACAACTCTCCACATAAGGCGCAGAATGTCATTGCTATGACAGATTATCAGTCGGACACCGGGTATAGTGCAATTGCGCAGATCGAAGCCTATTGGGAAGCGATCCGCGGCACACGCTTGCTGCCGAAACGGTCAGACATTGATCCTCGCGGTATCGAACAGGCGCTGGAGAATGCCTTTATCCTTGAACGGATTGCGCCTGGCATTGCCAGATTGCGTATCGCGGGCAGTCACCTAAACGATCTGATGGGAATGGAAGTGCGCGGCATGCCGCTGACCTCTTTTTTTATGCCTGCTGCCCGCCCGGTTGTCTCTGACCTGCTTGAGGTGGTTTTCCAGACACCGGCGATCAGCACCCTGCGGCTGACCTCCGCCGCATCGGGGACGCGCCCCGCGCTGGAGGCCCGGATGATCCTCTTGCCGTTGAAAAGTGATCTGGGGGACGTCAGCCGTGTGCTGGGTGGGTTTGTCAGCAAAGGCGACATGGGGCCAGCCCCGCGCCGTTTCGAGGTACTGACCAAAGAGGTGCTGCATATCGCGACCGGGCATCCCCCGATGCCAGCCCCACAGCCCGTCCTCCCGCAGCCTGAACCAAGGATGACCGAACGGCACAAACCCCAAGGGTTTGCAGAGGATCAGGCACCCTATCGCCCGAAAACCGACAAAAAACGCCCGCCTTACCTGCGGCTGGTCAAATCAGATAACGGAACTCTGGATCAAGATTCGAGCTGACACAGCGGCGGATCAGACCAGCAAGCGGGTGAAATACACCCCACCGGCTGCGGATACAGCGGTCAATGCCGTGCCCCATATCAGGTCCGTCACAACCATATCCCATGTCCAGTCCTTCATCACCGCAAGATTGGTAAACTCATAGGTGCCATAGCCCATGGCACCTATCAAAGCGGCATTGCCCAGCACCCAAAGCAGGGATTTTTCCTGTGTTATCGCAGGCCATGACACAAACCAAAGCAATACGGCGATGTAAAAGGCGTAAAAAACAAACGCGGGCAGGATGCGGAACTCCTCCAGCAACAAGGCACTGATATGCCTTTCAAAAACGGGTTTTACGATATTGGTCAGCCCCAAATAGTCAAGACCAAGGAAAAGCACGAATGTCGTGAGATACAGGATAACAAGGCTCATGAAGCAATCTCCGGTTTATTCGCCTACATCTGTGGCAGGTGCTGGAAAATTCAAATGTTCCAGTGAAAAACCTTGCCAGATGTTCGCCGCTACAGCCGCTGAAACTGTGCTTCCTGCGCGGCAGACCAGCGCACGGTGATGTCAAACCCCTCGTCGGTCTGGGCTTCTTTCACCACAATGTCCTGTGCAAACAGCCACGCCCGTTTTTTCCCTTCGGCAAACCCCAGTGAAATATCCGCCTCGCGCACGGCCCCTTGCAGCGCTTCCGCCACATAGGCCTGCAAAGGCTCAAGCCCCTCGCCGGTGATCGCCGAAATGGCCAGCACATCCTCGTCGCGCTCTGCCCTTGCACGCATGGCATCCGCATTTTCAGCGGGCAGCAGGTCAATCTTGTTCCAGATCTCGAATGTTGGAGTTTCCTTGGAGACACCAAGGGTGGTCATGATCTCGCGCACATCGCTGGCTTGTTCTTCGGTTTCCGCATGGCTGATGTCACGGACATGCAGGATGATGTCAGCGGCCAGCACCTCTTCCAATGTGGCGCGAAAGGCAGCGACCAGCTCGGTCGGCAGATCAGAGATGAACCCAACCGTATCCGATAGGATGATCTCTGGCCCATCGGGCAGCACCAGACTGCGCATCGTCGGATCCAGCGTGGCAAACAGCATGTCCTTGGCCATCACATCCGCGCCGGTCAACCGGTTGAAAAGTGTGGACTTTCCCGCGTTGGTATAGCCGACAAGCGCGACAATCGGAAATGGTACCTTGGCCCGCGCTGCACGGTGCAAGGCGCGGGTTTTGACAACTTTTTCCAACTGACGGCGCAGGCGCACCAGCTGGTCGTCAATGGCACGGCGGTCGGCCTCGATCTGGGTTTCACCGGGGCCGCCCACAAATCCAAGACCGCCGCGTTGGCGCTCAAGGTGGGTCCAGGCACGCACCAGACGGGTGCGTTGATAGTTCAGCGCCGCCATTTCCACCTGCAAGACCCCCTCACGGGTGGCGGCGCGGTCACTGAAGATTTCAAGGATCAAACCGGTGCGGTCCAGCAGTTTGACGCCCCAGGCTTTTTCAAGGTTGCGCTGCTGTACAGGGCTGACCGGACCGTCGACCAGCACCAGCTGGACATCGTTTTCTTCCAGCAGGTCGTGAACTTCCTTGATCTTGCCTTTGCCAAACAACTTGCCGGCATCAACATTGCGCAAAGGCACGATATCGGCACCAGCCACTTCCAAGGCAGGCAGGGCACGCGCCAAGGAAACCGCTTCGGCCAAGGCCGGTACCGGGTCGCGGCGGTCAGGATTGCTGCGGATGTCAGGATGCAGGACCCAGGCGCGGGTTACGCGAGGGCCTTCTGTATCATCAATCTGGAACTGCGCTTTACTCAAGAAGCGTCTTCGCCCTCATACAGGCTGATCGGCTGACTTGGCATGATTGTCGAGATGGCATGTTTATACACCAGCTGAGACTGGCCGTCACGGCGCAGCAACACGCAGAAATTGTCAAACCATGTGATGACACCCTGCAGCTTCACGCCATTGATCAGGAAAATGGTGACCGGTACTTTGGTCTTGCGCACGTGGTTCAGGAACGCATCCTGAAGGTTCTGTCTGTCAGACGCCATTGTTATTCTCGATTCAGTTATTCTTGCCGGACTCCGCAGCGAGCCCTCCCCATACTGACCGACTATGAACTTGGGTGAAGGGAGTTTCCACCCCAAATTTTCCCGCTCTTGCTAGTTTAGACGCTAACAAGTGTCAGCCTTGCAACATGCACCCGGAAAGGGCCGGTGTTAGGATCGCCAAAGATCGGGTGTCAGCAGCGCAATAATCGCCAATGTTTCGAGTCGTCCCAGCACCATTGCCCCGCAAAGGATCGCCTTGGCCGCCGGGGTCAGCTCGATCACCTTGATCGGTACATCTGCGGCATATTGGGTCAGCGGGCCCGTGGTTGAAAGGCTGGCGACGGATAGCACCAACGCCTGTTCAAAGCTGCTGCCCGTCAGGGTCAAAAGCAACATGATGGCGGCCAGCGAGATGGCAAAAAGCATGAAGAAGATCCACGCAATAAAAGCACCGTTCGATTGCAACCGCCTGCCCGCCGCCCCTGCCCCGCTGACGGAATTGGGATGCACCAGCCGTTCCATTTCACGGGTGCCATTCACATAAAGCGCAAACACCCGCAGCAGTTTCACACCACCCGCCGTTGTGGCCACGCCGCCGCCCGTCAGGGCCAGCCCCATCAGGACAAGCCCCGGCGTGTTCAAACCGGACCAGTTCTGCGCATCAACCCAATGTTCGGACACAAACCCGGTGGTGGTCAGGAAGGACATCACTGTAAACACCGCCCCCCAAAGCGCATATGCGGCATCCGACAGGCTTTCCATGGATGCCACGTCAATGGCCCCCAGAAAATGACGCAGAAAGATCAGCAGCGGCACTGCGAAAACAATGAACAAGCCGATGCGAAATTCGGGATCGGTGCGCAGCCCGCCTTGCGTGGCCGTTACCGTATCTTTGGAAAAGGTCAGCCGCGACAGGGCGAACAACATAAACAACAGCATCACGGCTTCGCCGGTGACACCGATATCGGCATTTTCGACCCCGCCCACCGGCGAAATCCCCGAGGTCGCCATGACTGACATCGCATGGCATAGGGCGGTCAACGGCCTGTCACCGCCCCCCAGCAGCAATAACCACAGCAATAGCGTCAGCCCGACATAGATCGGCAGCAGGGCCTTCATGGTACGGATCACCTTTTGGCGTGGATCAACTGGCATCATGCGGTGCGATTCACCGGTGTCGCGCCAGCCCGGTTCTGCCTGTGCTGTCACCTCAAACCCGCCAAGGTGCAGCGGTGCCAGAATGGCCGAGGCCGAGACCCACATCAACAGCCCTCCCAGCCAGCCAACCTGAGCGCGCCACAGATGCAGCGTGTCATTCAGCCGTCCGGGGTCCTGAAAAACCTTGGTTCCTGTGGTGGTCAAGGCGCTGACCATCTCAAAATAGGCATTGATGAAGCGCGTCGTCGGCAGGGTTTCGACAAAGGGGATTGCGAAATAGACCGGCAGGAAAACAAAAGCCGAGAACAGCGCCAACAACGGACCAAGTGCCGATTGTTGCGTGCGCCGCCCGTTCAGCACCACGGCCAGCATTGTAAACAAGATCATCCCCAGCAATCCGGCATAAAAGAACGCCCGCGCCCCTTCATGATCGCTGATCACCACCCCGTAGAGGGCCGGCACCATCATCGAGGCTGCACAAATGCCAAACAGCTGCAAAAACAGTGGCAGATGAGACAGCTCGTGGCGCATGGTGCGTTTGCGGTTCACCGGGTGCTTCCTGACCTAGAAAAAGTCGATAGAGACTTGGAGCAACAGCTCGACCTGCGGCACGTCCTCGGCAAGCGCAAACATGGCAATCACATCCCCTTCTTCAATCCGGGTCTTGCCCAGCGGACGGATAACCTTGTCGCCCTTGCGCAGCATCCCGATCAGCACCCCTTCAGGGAAATCAATTTCGGACAGGCGTTTGCCGGCAATGGGCGAGGTTGACAGCACTTCGGCCTCAATCACCTCAGCCTCGGCATCGCCGATGGAGTAGACGGCCCGCACCCGCCCATGCCGGATGTGGCGCAGGATCGAGGAAACTGTGGTTGCACGTGGGTTGATATAGGCGTCAATCCCCAGCGGTGTCATCAGCGGCACCAACGTGGGATCATTGATCAGCGCAATAACATAGGGGCAGCCCTCGGCCTTGGCACGTACACAGGCCAGCATGTTGGTCTTGTCGTCATCGGTAATCGCCAGCATCGCATCAGCCCGCGCAATCCCCGCCTCGGCCAGCAGGGCCGCGTCCAGCCCGTCCCCGTTAAGAACAATTGTCCGCTCCAGCCCCTCGGCGGCGCGTTCAGCACATTTGCGGTTCTTCTCGATCACCTTGGTGCGGATGCGGCGCGGATCATTCTCCAGTGCCTGCGCCACGGTCAGGCCAACGTTACCGCCGCCGACCAGCACCACCCTCTCCTGTTTCGAGGTCTTCTTGCCGAAAATCTCCATCGTGCGGGCGATGTCATCGCGATGGGTAAAGATATAGCAGTCGTCGCCGACAAACAGCTGATCTTTGGCCTCTGGGGCAAACAGGGTTCCGTCACGGCGCACCCCCACTACCACGGCCCGCAGCGTCGAGAACAGATCTGTCAACTGGCGCAGCGGTGTGTGGATAATCGGGCAATCTTCCTCGATGGTGATGCCCAGCAGATGCGCCATCCCATCCATAAAGACCTCGGTGTCAAAAGACGCCGGTGCCGACAACCGTTGCAATGCAGCAGCGGCGACTTCCTTTTCTGGGCTGATCACCACGTCAATCGGCATGTGATCGCGCCGGTACAGATCAGAGTAAATCGCATCAAGATAGGATTGACTGCGCAGCCGCGCGATCTTGCGGTTGATGCCGAAAACCGAATGGGCCACCTGACAGGTGACCATGTTAACCTCATCCGAATGGGTTGCAGCGATGATCATCTCAGCGTCACGCGCGCCTGCCCGGTCAAGTACATCCGGATAGCTGGCAAAGCCAGCAATCCCCTGCACATCCAGCGTATCCGTCGCGCGGCGCACCAGATCAGCGTTGCTGTCGACCACAGTGACATCGTTACGCTCGCCGCTCAGGTGACGTGCGATTTGCCAGCCAACCTGTCCTGCGCCACAAATAATTACTTTCATGCGCGGTCCCTTACGTTTGTTTGGCACGCTTTTTCACGGGCCTGCGTGTCGGCCGGATCTGGCCGATTGCCCGTGAATTTCATTCTTTAGAGGGTATGGCGTGTGTCATGGCAAGGGTCAATTGCGTTGCCTTGATCCGCGATGACGGGCAATATCATAGCATGAAACATCTGTACTCCAGCCTGATCCTGAGTGGTGCGCTGCTTCTGGCCTGTGCCCCGCTTGAAACATATTACAAACCCGGTGCCAGCGTTGCGACCCTGAACCGGGATACAACCGCCTGCGAAGTCAGCGCCCTGCGTAATGTGCCGGTCTCCTATCAGGTCCGACGCAAGCCGCCGATTTTTGTGCCGGGCAATCGCAGTTGCGATGCAGAGGGCAATTGCACCGGGCATCACGGCTATTACATCAGCGGTGGTGTAGAAAGCTATGATCCTAATCTCGCATTGCGCAACCGGGTTGAGGTGCAATGCATGGCAGATAAGGGGTATGCCCCCGTGTCGATCCCGCCTTGCCCGGACAGCATCGCCCGATCCACCCCTGCCGCAGCAACAACAAAACTGCCACAACTGACGGATAAATCCTGTGTAATCCGCAACAAAAGCGGCAGCTTCCAGATCGTAAACAGAGGTTAAGACGGGCCGACAGCGGCCGGTCGACCCTGGAATTTTTTGCTGGTGCACACGTGTGCAAAAGCCTAGCATGATCACATTGATCCTGTAGCGAAGAACCCAAAATGACCAACCCTATCCAATCCGCCAAGGCAATTACGCAGGCTCATTACACGGCCCTTTCACGGGCAACCCCCGAAACCGTCGGCGAGATATTGGGCGGGTATATGACACCCGATGCCCTCTGGCGTGGCGTCCATCCGTTCAACGTACAGACCGGCCCGGAGGGTGCCGCTAAGGCCTTCTGGCAACCTTTTCTCACAGCATTTTCCGCCGTTCAGCGCCGCGAGGATATCTTTTTCGCCGCCGAAAACAGTATCGAAGACCGCAGCAGCATCTGGACCTGTTCAATGGGACATCTGATGGGGCTGTTTGATGCGCCCTTTCTGAACATCCCGCCGACGCGCAAGATTGCCATGCTGCGCTATGCGGAATTCAACCGGATCAAGGATGGTAAGATTGTCGAAACGGCCCTGTTTTGCGACCTTCTGCACCTGATGACCCAAGCGGGGGTCGGGCGTTTCCCAAATCAAACCGCCGCCCATCTGGTTCAGCCGGGCCCGCGCAGCAATGACGGGCTGTTGTTTGATGCTCAGGACGCCGCGGAAGGCACAAAAACGCTGGCCCTGATCAACCAGATGATCGGCGCGATTGATGCGGCCAATGCCGACCCACGTGCTCTGACCCCGCAGGAAGAGCTGCAACGCGACTGGCATGACGATATGATCTGGTGGGGTCCCGAAGGTATCGGCGCGACCTATACGATCGACCGCTATATCGAACAACACCAAGGACCGTTTCGCCGGTATCTTTCAGATCGCGTGTTCAACGGGCATCTTTGCCGCATTGCCGAAGGGAGCTATGGGGCCTTCTTTGGTTGGCCGAACCTGAGCCTGACCAATACATCAGGCTACATGGGGATTGCGCCCAGCGATGTCCGCGCAGATATGCGGGTTGTCGATGTCTATCGGCGCGACGGGGACAAGCTGGCCGAAAATTGGATCTTCATCGACATGCTGCATTTTCTGAAAATGCAGGGGGTCGATGTATTGCAGGAATTGGCGGATACCGCAGCGGGTTAGGCAGATTCCGTTGCTCCGATAGATCCAGCTGGCGGCAAACTCACGCAAGGATGCCGCCAGCCTGTGAAACCCTGCGCGTCACCGGCCAACTGCCCCGCCTGCCGGTTTAGGCCTGACGAACAGCCTTTAAGCGTCAGCCTCTTCATCCACATGGGCAACCCGCACACCGGCCTTGGCGCTGGTGACAACCCCCAGCGATTTCAACTTGCGGTGCAGGGCGGACCGCTCCATCCCAACAAAATTTGCCGTCCGCGAGATATTCCCGCCAAAGCGGTTGATCTGGGTCAGAAGATACTCACGCTCAAAGGCTTCACGCGCCTCGCGCAGCGGCAGGGTGGCCAGTGCGGAAGACAGAACCACACGCCCGTCCTCTTCGCCATTTGGTTCTTCGCCGGGCAGCTCGCGCGCCTCGATCGGACCGGTGCCATCCCCTAGAATAAGCACCCGCTCAACCAGATTTTTCAACTGACGCACATTGCCCGGCCAGATCATCGTTTGCATCAAGGCAATGGCGTCCTCGCTCAGCGAACGTTGTGGCAGGCCCTGCGACTGGTTAAATTCGCTGATGAAATGTTCGGCCAACAGTGGAATATCCTCGCGACGGTCTTCCAGTGACGGCACGGCAATAGGCACCACATTCAGGCGGTGGAACAGCTCCTGACGGAAGGTATCGGCGGCTATCGCCTCTTCCAGATTCCGGTTGGTCGAGGAGATGACACGCAGATCAACGCGCACCTTGTCATTGCCGCCGACGCGGGTGAATTGCTGATCAACCAAGACCCGCAGGATCTTGGATTGGGTGCCCAGCGGCATATCCGCCACCTCGTCAAAGAACACCACGCCGCCATGCGCCTGTTCCAGCAAACCCGGTTCGATCCCGCGCTCCGCGGTTTCCCGCCCGAACAGCATCTCTTCCATGTTTTCCGGTTCCACCCCGGCACAGTTCACCGTCACAAAGGGCGCATCCGCACGGCCTGAATTGGCATGGATGTAGCGTGCGGCAACCTCCTTGCCCGCCCCCGCTGGCCCGGTCAGCATCACGCGGCCATTGGATTTGGTGACCTTGTCCAGCTGGCTGACCAAAGCACGGAAGGCTGCCGATTGCCCCATCATCTCCGCACTCGACGTGTCCCGCCGCTTGAGGCTCTGGTTCTCTCGGCGCAGGCGCGAGGTTTCCATGGCGCGGCGGATCACCACCAGCAACTGATCAATATTAAAGGGCTTTTCGATAAAGTCATAGGCCCCCTGCCGGATCGCAGCCACCGCAATCTCGATATTGCCATGGCCCGAAATAATCACCACCGGTACATCCGGGTTGTCACGTTTCACGGTTTTCAGAATATCGATCCCATCCATCCGGCTGTCCTTGAGCCAGATATCAAGGATCATCAATGCGGGTGGTTCGGTGTTGATTGCAGCCATCGCATCATCCGAATTGCCGGCCAGACGGGTTGCAAACCCTTCGTCCTCCAGAATATCGGAAATCAATTCGCGAATATCGCGCTCATCATCGACGATCAGAATGTCACTCATTTACTGTCTCCACTCGTTTTGCCTTTTTGGAGGCGTTATTTTCTTGTTTGGGGGATGGTGCCACTGGCAATGTGATCACTGCCATTGCACCAAAATGCGCCTGACCTTCAAAGACCGGCGCATTGTCGAGGGTCAGCGTGCCGCCGTGTTCCTCGATGATTTTCTTCACAATGGGCAGACCAAGCCCGGTGCCTTCACTGCGGGTCGTCACATAGGGCTCAAACAACCGCGCGCGGTCCTCGGGCAGGCCGATACCATTGTCGGCAATGGTCACGACCGCATTGCTGTCGCTCTGGCTCAGCGTGACCCGAATTTCGGGCTCCACCCCTTCGGGTGGATCGCTTTTCTTAAGGGTTTCAATCGCTTCTCCGGCGTTCTTAATCAGGTTTGTCAAGGCTTGTGAAATCATGGTGGCGTCAACATCAGCCATCACAACTGCCTCTCCCAGATCCGATTTGATCTTTACATCGGGCTGGCCTGATTGCTGCAAAAACACCGCATCGCGCACCAGCTGCGTCAGATCATGGGTCGAGGTTTCCGGCTCCGGCATCCGGGCAAATTTAGAGAATTCATCAACGATCCGGCGCAGATCGCCAGTCTGGCGGATGATTACCCCTGTCATCTGTTCAAGACTGTCACTGTCCGCGCCCAGCTTCGGGGCAAACTTGCGTTTGATCCGTTCTGCCGACAGCTGGATCGGGGTCAACGGGTTCTTGATCTCATGGGCAATGCGGCGGGCAACATCCCCCCAGGCGGCCATGCGTTGGGCACTGACCAGATCGGTGACATCATCAAAAGCCACCACATATCCCTCCAACCGACCATCCTCAGAGCGCCGGGTTGCCATACGCACCAGCAGGTTTTCCATCGCCCCCTGCCGCGACACTTTGATCTCGTCCTGTGCCACGTCCCCCGGTTTGGTAGAGATGGTGTCGAACAATGGCCCGAACTCGGGCACAGCCACACTCAGCGCCACTGATTGCTGATCTTCGGACCAATCCAAAAGGCGCATCGCAGAGCGGTTCACAAAGGTCACCCGCCCCTCGGGGTCCAGCCCAACCACACCAGAGGTCACAGAACTAAGAACCGAATCAAACAAACGGCGGCGGCGTTCAATCTGGCGCGTGTTGTCGAGCAGGGTCTCGCGCTGCCCCTGCAATTGCTTGGTCATCTGGTTGAAATACCGGCCCAGCATGGCGATTTCGTCATCGCCGTCTTCTTCGCGCACCTGCACATTTAAATTGCCCGCCCCAACCTGTTGCGCTGCGCCGGTCAGCCGCCCGACCGGCCCGGACAGCCGCTCAGCAAACCACAGGCCCAACCAGACAGCAGCAAGGATCAGGATCACGGCAAAGCCCAGATACAGCAGGCCAAATTCGAACAGCAACCGCCCACGGTCGGATTCCAGCTGTTGATAAAGCCGCACGGTTTCGGTGGTTTCATCCAGCAAGGACAGGATTTTGCCATCCACATCGCGGCTGACGTAAAGAAACCGATCCACAAATGATTGCATCGGCACCAGCGCACGAAATTCGTTGTTGGGCCAATCCTCGATCACCAACAACCCCTCTTCGGTTGCGGTGACCAGTTGTTCCGGGCTGGGTTCTTCGAAATCAAACAGATAGGACCGGTCGCCGCGCGCGCGAATCTGTGCGGTGCCGTCGATCAGATAGGCCTCGCGCAGGCCACGTTGGATCTGGCGCTGACTTTCGCCCAGAATCTGGCTGTCGCTCAGGCTAATCCCCTGATTACGCGCATTATCTATCGTGCGGGCAAGGACACGGGCATCCGCAATCAGATCTTCGCGTTGCTCTGCCTCATAGGCTTGGGCGGCCGCCAGCGAAGATCCGACAACACCGCGCACGCGATCCGAAAACCATCCCTCCAACCCCACGTTCACCGTCAGCCCGGCAAATACCGCCACAGTTACAGTTGGGATCAGCGCCATCAGGGCAAATACCCCGGTCAGCCGCAGATGCAGCCGCGATCCGGCGGATTTGGCCCGCCGCGCGGCGATCAACCGGGCCACCTGCGACAGCACAAGAGCAGCGATCAACAGGACATAAACCAGATCAGTCAACAGCACCAAACGCAGCGACAGCGTATTGGCCCCCTGCCCCAACGGCCCCAGCACAAGATAGGTCGCCATGGCCAGAACCGGACCCAGCACCACCAACCCCAGCGTGGACAGATTGCGCACACGTTTCATGCGCCGCAAACGGCCCAGACGTTCCAGATTGAATTTATGTGACCGGGTTGCCACCCGCTCTCCTCACCGATGATGTGGTGCCCACACGCACCAACCGCCATATTCTGTGGTCCTAACCAATCTCAGCGCTTGGCTGATACCGGATGGCCACGGTTATGTGGCGCTTTTACATCATTTTGCGGCCTCTTGTCACCTCAATATCCAAATCAGTGATCTTTTTACGCAAGGTATTGCGGTTGATGCCCAGAAGATCGGCACATTTAGCCTGATTTCCCGAGGTCGCTGCGAGGGCAATTTCGATCAGCGGTGCTTCGATTTCGCGCAGGATCCGCGCATAGAGTCCCGGCGGCGGCAGCATTGCACCATGTTGATCAAAGTAACGTCGTAAATGGCGTTCCACACTGGCCCCCAACCGTTCGGTATTGACCTGTGCATAGACCGGTTCCGTTGTTGGCTGCGCCCCCAGCACCTGCCGCGCCTCTTCAAGTGAAATTTCCGGCGCATGGCTGGTCAGGGCCAGCTGGCGCATCGCATGTTCCAATTGGCGCACATTGCCGGGCCATGAGTAGTTTGCGAACACCTTGCTGGCGCCTTCCGACAGAACCCGGCCAGAGGCAGTGCCGGAATCAGCGCGCGCCAGAAAATGCGCCGCCAGCAGATCAATATCTTCGACACGGTCCCGCAGGGCCGGGACATGCACAGTTGCCCCGGACAGCCGGTAATAAAGGTCGCGACGCAGACTGCCCTGTTTCATCGCCTCGGCCAGATCGGATTGGCTGGTGGCAAGAAAACGCGGGGTATATTCCCCCGGTTCATCCATCATCCGCGCGATACGCGCCTGTGCTTCCAGCGGGATATCGGCAATTTCGTCGATCAGCAATGTGCCGCCCCGCACCCGGGCCAGAACCCGCGCCGGGCCTTCAATGTCTTGCAGATCCGCCGCCGTTACCGTCACAAACGGCAGGGTACGCCGGTCAGAGAAATCATGTATTGCTTTGCCGATCAGTGATTTCCCGGAGCCGCTTTCGCCCCAGATCAACACGGGCAAATCGGTATTCATCACCCGCGCCACCAGCCGATAAAGCGCCTGCATCACCAACGTGCGGCCCACCAAAGGCAAATCATCCCGATCGCCATCCGTTGTTGGCTCCTGAACTGTGCGGCGGGTGCTGTCCTTGCGATCCAATGCGCGCGCTGTGCGCTTCATCAAATCCGGCAGATCAAAGGGTTTGGGCAGGTAGTCAAAGGCTTCCGCCTCTGCCGCCTTGATTGCCGTCATGATGGTATTCTGCGCCGAGATCACAATCACCGGCAATTCGGGGCGATCTGCGGAAATCTTGGGCAGCATCTCCAGTCCGTTGCCATCGGGCATAGCAACATCGGTGATCACCGCATCGCCGCGCCCCTCTGCAACCCAGCGCATCAGCGTGGTCAGACTGGAAGTTGCATGCACCTTACACCCTGCCCGTGTCAGTGCCTGGGTCAGGACCGTGCGGATTGTGCGGTCATCATCTGCGACCAGTACCGTGCCATCCATCTATCAACTCTCCTCTGAGGGGGTGTAATCCGACGCATGCGCGCGCGGCAGTGACATGCGAAAAACGGTGCGCCCGGGAACGGAATCAACCGAAATCCAGCCGCCATGTTCGGAAATAATCTTAGACACCAACGCAAGGCCCAGACCGGTGCCGTTTTCACGGCCCGAGACAAAGGGATCGAAGATATCCCCCTTAATATGTTCTGGCAGACCCGGCCCGTCATCAATGATCTCGATCTGTAAGGGCAGCAGATGGCCCGAGCCATCCGCACGGCGCATGCGAAATGAATGTTCGAAGTAGCTGTGCAGGCGAATGGTGCCGCCGTCCGGTCCCGCCGCCTCGGATGCGTTTTTCAACAAGTTCAGAACCACCTGCACCAATTGATCCTTGTCGCCTAGGGCCGCAGGCAATGAAGGGTCATAATCTTCAACGATCTTCATCTGAGAGCCGAACCCCAAAAGCGCCGAACGCCGCGCACGGTCCAGCACATCATGCAGGTTCACCGGTTTGCGCACAGGGGCGGTCAGATTGCCGAACTGCTCCACCTGCCCCAACAGGTTTACGATCCGGCGCGATTCCGCGACGATCAGATCGGTCAGCTCCAACTCATCCGCATCAAGGTTCATCGACAACAGCTGCGCCGCGCCGGTGATGCCCGCCAGCGGGTTCTTGATCTCATGGGCCAGCATTTCAGCCATCCCAATGGCCGATTTCGCTGCGGATTTCACTGAATGGTTCTGCGTCATGCGCCCTGACAATTCACGCGGCGAGATCATCATCAGCATGTGGCGCGGCTGACCCTGTAGCGGGGCAATCTGAAGCGCAGATTTCTGCGGTGCACGTTGACCGCTGCCCACATCCACATCATTGACAAACAAGGCCGTGCTGCTGTCGCGGGCGCGTTCAAACGCGTCCTCCAGCGGGTAATCCACCGCCACCAGATCCCAGACCGGCACCCCGATCACAGCCTTGGCAGAAGCATTGAAGAACCCTTCAGCAGCCGGATTGATATCGGCGATCATATCATCAGGTGTGATCAACAAGGTAGGGATCGGCAGAGAGGCCCAGATTTGCAATTCTGTACTCATGCGGCCACCTGCTCTGATCTGTAAAACATTGCCTGCGCGATCAGGGTGCGAATTTCACCCGGATCAGCACAGGTCAGCACAGCGCGGCGCAGATCGGCAGGGGTATCACAGGTGTCCATATACCAGCCCAGATGTTTGCGCACGACCCGCGGGCCCAGCTTGGGACCATAGAACCGCTGGATATCGTCGTAATGTTCCAACACCATATCGCCAAAGGCTGCCCCCTGCGGGATCTGCGGCGCGGGTGTGCCATAAAGCGCATGTGCCACTTCGGCCAACAACCATGGTTTGCCCTGTGCGCCCCGCCCGATCATCACGCCATCGGCCTGCGAATGGGCAAGTGCGGTACGTGCCGCAGCGGCAGACGTAATGTCACCATTAGCGATTACCGGGATCTGCACCGCATCCTTGACCCGCGCAATCGCCCGCCAATTGGCATGGCCTTTGTAAAACTGACAGCGGGTGCGGCCATGGATGGTGATCATGCAGATGCCTGCCGCCTCGGCACGTTTGGCAATGATGGGTGCGTTCAACATCTCATCATCCCACCCCAGACGGGTTTTGAGCGTCACCGGCACATCCACCGCATTCACCACCGCCTCGATCAGGCGCAGGGCGTGATCGGGTGTTTTCATCAGGGCCGACCCGGACAGCCCCTGTGTGACCTTCTTGGCAGGACAGCCCATATTGATGTCAATGATCCGCGCACCCTGATTCGCAATCATCCGGGCGGCTTCCGCCATTGGGGCGGCCTCGCGTCCGGCAATCTGGACCGAGGTGCCTTCAATCCCGATGCCCAGCTCGGCCTTCTCGCGGGTGCCCGGGCTTTTGCTGAGCAGCTCATGGCTGGCGATCATTTCTGACACCACCAGCCCCGCGCCGAAGCGGGCCACCAGACTGCGTGTTGGCAGGTCGGTGATTCCGGCCATCGGGGCCAGCAATACAGGAGGTGTCAGGCCAAGAGGCAGAGCCAATGCGCTCACGTGCTTAATCCTTGTGCAGTTGGGTCCGGTGTAGCCATATCGACGTCCGGCCACAACAATTCCACGCCGATTTTCACCTTCAATGACGCAGGGTTGCACAAAAATTAGGCACCCTATGCCGGTGATTGCGCGCCGCGCTGCCTTTGCATAGACAGAAGCCAGAGAATGCAATGGCCAGATCAGGGAACGCTCATGGATATCCGCACCGGGAACGGCTTCGACGTGCATGCTTTTGACATCGGGGACCATGTGGTGCTCTGTGGCGTGAAGATCCCGCATGATCACGGGCTAAGGGGCCATTCGGATGCGGATGTGGGGATGCATGCGGTGACGGATGCGATTTATGGCGGCTTGGCGCGGGGTGACATCGGCCAACATTTTCCGCCCTCGGACCCGCAGTGGAAAGGTGCCGAAAGCCACATCTTCTTGCGCCACGCGGTCCAGCTGGCCACTGAAATGGGCTTCACCCTCACCCATGTGGATTGCACATTGATTTGCGAACATCCCAAGATCGGACCACATGCTTCCGTGATGCGCGAAACCATGGCGGGGATTATGGGCATGGAAATGGACCGCGTGTCGGTCAAGGCGACCACCTCGGAACAGCTGGGCTTTACCGGGCGCGGCGAAGGGATTGCGGCTTTGGCGACAGCAACATTGGTGAAGACATGAAACTTGCACAGATCATTGGCACAGTAATGGGGGTGGGCCATATCCGCCCGGCACCGGGCACCTGGGGGTCGCTGGTGGCGCTGCCTTGGGGCTGGCTGTTGCATGTGATTGGCGGTCTGCCCCTGCTGGTTCTGGCGATTGTTGTGGGGTTCTTCAAAGGCTGGTGGGCCACGGACAAGATGACCGCCGGGCAAGAGGATCACGACCCTTCAGAGATTGTAGTGGACGAGGTGATTGGCCAGTGGATCGCACTCCTGCCGCTCAGCTATGCGGCATGGTCGATGGAGATTTCGATCCTTGCCATGTGGCCCGGCTGGATCGCCGCATTTGCCCTGTTTCGCCTGTTTGACATCACCAAACTGGGGCCCATTGGTTGGGCCGACCGGATGAACACACCGCTGGGTGTGATGCTGGATGACGTGATCGCGGGGATCTTTGCCGCCCTTGGCGTGGTGGCGCTGGCAGCGCTGTATCACGGGGCTTTGTAAATGAGCCTGGCGGATCGCATCCTAGACCTGTGCCGCGCAAAAGATGTGATGGTGACCTGTGCCGAAAGCTGTACGGGCGGCATGGTTGCCGCCGCGCTGACCGATGTGCCCGGATCATCTGCTGCACTGGAGCGTGGTTTTGTCACTTATTCGAATGCGGCCAAGATCGAAATGCTGGGCGTGTCACCACAGACGCTGGCCGCAGTAGGTGCGGTTTCCGAAGACGTCGCCATTGAAATGGCGGAAGGTGCGCTTGCCCGTTCACATGCACAGGTTTCCGTGTCGATCACCGGCATCGCGGGCCCCGGTGGATCGGAACACAAACCGGAAGGTCGTGTATGTTTCGCCGTTGCCACGCCAGCAGGCACATCCGTCGAAACACAGGAGTTCGGTGCCCCTGGTCGGGATGCGGTCCGCATCGCGGCCCGTGATCATGCCCTGTCGCTGCTGCTGGGCGCGATTGACAAACTGCCCTGAATGCAGGCTTTGCCTGCAAATTCCGCCTAAATATTCAGCTCTTTCATAAATGCCTATTTCTTATGGGTGGTATGGCTTTCGCCTGCCTGAACATTAGGCAATCAAACCGGCACCAATTTCTAATCCTGAATGGAGCCACCCGATGAACGCTGCCGATACAGCATGGATCATGACCGCCACAGCGCTGGTTTTATTGATGACTTTACCGGGGCTTGCCCTGTTTTATGGCGGGCTGGTACGTGCGCGCAATGTGCTTAGTGTGTTCATGCATTGTTATGCCATTGCCTGCCTGATGTCGGTGCTGTGGTTTCTGCTTGGATATTCCATTGCCTTTGGTCCAGGCGAAAGCGGCCTTTGGGGTGGGCTCGGCAAGATCGGTTTAAACGGCGTCACAGCGGACAGCCTTAGCGGCACCCTGCCCGAAATCCTGTTCTTCGCCTTTCAGATGACATTTGCTATCATCACCCCGGCGCTGATCGTGGGCTGTTATGTCGAACGGATCAGTTTCGGGTTTATGCTGCTGTTCTCCGGTCTTTGGATGCTGCTGTGCTACGCGCCGGTGGTGCATTGGGTCTGGGGCGGCGGTATGCTGGCTGATGGTGGTATCTTCGGCGAGGTCGGCGTACGTGATTTCGCCGGTGGCATTGTGGTGCATGAAACCGCCGGTCTGGCCGCCATTGTACTGGCGGTGATGCTGGGTGCGCGCAAACATCAGACCACACCACCCCATAATCCCGGGCTGGTGATGATCGGTGCCGCATTCCTTTGGGTTGGCTGGTTTGGCTTTAATGGTGGATCACAGCTGGCGGCAGACGGTGGTGCGGCCATGGCGATCACCGTGACACATATTTCGGCCGCCACCGCATCGCTGACCTGGGCGCTGTGGGAACGGATCAAATTTGGCAAATCCTCGCTTGTGGGGATTGTGACCGGCACAATTGCAGGGCTTGCCTCGATCACGCCGGCCTCCGGTTTTGTCGGCCCTTGGGCGGCGCTGTTGATCGGGGCGGTGGCCGGTATCCTATGCCAGGAGGCAGTTGTGTTGATGCGCAACAAACTCAAGGTCGACGATACGCTTGATGTCTTTGCGGTGCATGGTGTGGGCGGTATTTTCGGCACCATCATGATTGCCGCACTGGGTGCAGGGTCATGGGCGGCACAGCTGGGATCGCTGGCGATTGTCGGTGTGTTCACCATCGTGGTGACCGTGGCGCTGGTGCTGATCTGTCGCGCAGTTCTGCCGATACGCGTGGATCAGGAGACCGAGGTGAACGGGCTGGACCTGTCGGTCCATGGTGAACGCGCTTACGACATCACCAGTTGATCAAGGAGGCCGCGTAGGGATTTGCCTTGCGCGGCGCTCCACAGGGTGCGCGCGCCTTCCCCGCCAAGCAATGCCGCCGCCTTGCCCCGCAGCTTTTGCGCGCGTGTTTCCAGTGCCATGGGTGTCATCAGATCATGACGCAGGTGTTCACTGCTGCCATCCCCCCGGGTGACCAACACTTCGCTTTGTGTCTCACTTAGCCGCGCATCTTCGCTGACCTGAACACGTTCACGCAGGTCAATGACAGTAGTGTCCTGCGCCAATGCATCGGTGAAACTGCCAATCGCCCCGGTATCATGGCCCAACAGGGACATCGCCGCGGTCTGGCCATAGCTGAACTTGGCCGCCAGCCCGGTCTGCGGTGCGATGATGTTGCAGACAGACATCCAGCGCGGATGGGTGCGGATATGGATTGCCTCAACCTGATCCGGCGCGGTCTCGCCATCGCGCAGCGCTTCCAACATCGCGTGAAGCCCGTGACAGCAGGCGTGAAATTTGTGGCTGATACTGTTGATGCGCCAGTCCGTAACCGGCAGCTCGACATCCACCGCCTGCCCGTGATGCGTCGGACCAAACCCCAACGGGCCCGCCAAACCATCCTCTGCCGCTGTCATGCCCGCCCGCGCCCAAAGCGCGGCCTCAACCCCGCTGCGCGCGGCCAGACCAGCGTTCAGCGGTTTCGCCATAGTGCCAAATTGGGCCTTGATACCCGATGCCATGCTGGCGCAGAGGCCAAGCGCATGGCGGATCTGTGTTGCGTTAAGCCCAAGCAAACGACAGGCCGCGACAGTCGCCCCAAACGCACCAGCAGTGGCGGTCTGGTGATAGCCAATCTGATAATGGTCCCGCCCCAGCCAGAGACCCACAGCGACAGAGGCTTCGACACCGATTGCCGCCGCCTCTGTCAACGCATCAAGGTCACAGGCCGTTTGCTCTGCCAAAGCCAGAACCGCAGGGATCACAGCAACCGACGGATGGCCGATATGGGCGAAATGCGTGTCGTCGTAATCCAGCGCATGGCTGAGCGTGCCATTGATCAAGGCGGCGGTTGGGGCAGAAGCGGTGGCACCGCCAAATGTGACATGCAGACCGGGATGCATGGCCAGGTGCGCCTTCACAAAGCTGTCAAATTCCGTTTCCCGCGCCCCGGCTACCCCGCAGGCCGCCCAGTCAAACAGCGAAAGACGCATCATCGCAGCGGCATCAGACGGCACTGATATGCCAGTAAACTCTATCAGTTGGTCGGTGATACCACTCACGCCGCCGGCCCGTATAACGCTTTGGCGCGGGCCTCGAAGGCGCGCACCACCCGTTGCATCGCCTCGTTAAACACGATCCCGATGATGCCCTGCAAAATGGCGTTCTTGAATTCGAAATCGACGTGGAAATGCACCTTGCAACCGCCGGGGGCATCCTCGAACGCCCAGTTGGATTTCATGTATTTGAACGGCCCGTCCAGATACTCCGTATCGATCTTGCGCGCCTCGGGCCAAAGCACCACGCGGCTGGTAAAGCGTTCGCGAAACACTTTGAAACTGATCACCAGATCCGCATCCATCACACGGTGGTCGCCCTTATCCTCATCACTGCGGATTCGCGCAGCGGCGGTCCAGGGCAGAAACTCAGGGTAGGATTTCACATCCGCCACAAGGTCGTACATCTGCTGCGCCGTATAGGGCAGTTCTTTGGTCTCGGTATGGGTTGGCATTGCGTTCCGCGCTGGCTCGGGTTAGCTCTGTTTCACCGTTTATGCGGGCAATTTCAAGGGCCAAGGTAAGGGCGGGTGCAATGACTGATCGTCGGTATGTGATTGATGAAATGATCTCGGCGAAATCGATTGCCGCACGCATCGAAGAGCTGTGCCGCCAGATCCATGACGAATTTGACGGCACAAACAAACTGGTTGTTGTGGGATTGCTGCGCGGCTCTTTTGTATTCATCGCCGATCTGGTGCGCGAGTTGGACCTGCCGATCGAGGTCGATTTCCTTGAGGCATCAAGTTACGGCGACGGTATGGAAAGCAGCCGCGAGGTGCGGATCCTGAAAGACCTGCGCGGAGCCATTGAAGGGCGTGATGTGCTGCTGGTTGAGGATATTGTCGATACCGGACATACCCTGCATCATGTCACCAACCTATTGAAATCACGCGAACCTGCGCGGCTGAAAACCATCGCCCTGCTGGACAAGCCATCGCGTCGCGAGGTGGATATGAAGGCGGATTGGACCGGCTTTGAGATCCCGGATGAATTTGTTGTCGGCTATGGCATTGACTACGCACAGCGCAATCGGAACCTGCCGTTTATCGGCAAGGTGCGCTTTACATGAACACAACCTGGCTGATGCGCATGTCGCAATGGGCGCGTAATCCGCCCTCGGCCAAACGTGTAAAACTGGTGTTTGGCATCATCGCGGTGGCGGCGGTGATTTGGGGTATTGAGTGGCTGGGCTATTGGCCGGAATGGGCCAAGGCCGAGCGGATTCCGCGCAAGTTCTAGGCTCCGCCCCCGCTGCCGCTTGGCAGTTCACGAAAATGTTTTCTCGGTTCGCTCAGGCTGCTGTACACTTTCAGGTAGCATATAAATCAATTTCCATTGAACGAGGGGACGACCATGAAGGCTTTTACGAAATCCCATTTTGCCATCGCCAGTGCTGCCGCGCTATTCGCCACGGCAAGCGTTGCAAGCAGCCATGCAACAAAGTCCAGTAATGCCGATGTTGCCGCACGCCATATGATGATGGAAGTTGTTGCCAAGAATATGGGCATTTTGGGCAGTACCGCCAAAGGTGAAATCGCTTTCAACGCAGGATTGGTGCAGTCCGCTGCCGGCGGCATCAACATGCTGGCAAAGATTGACCCGACCAGCCTTTGGACCGAAGGCACAGAACAGGGGGCGGCTGACCTGTCGCGCGCCAAGACCGAAATCTGGAGCGACCCTGCCGGTTTCGCACAGAAGTTTGAGGACATGGCAACCGCTTCTGCTGTCTTGATGGGTGCCGAAGATCTGGACGCCTTGCGGGCAGGCATGGGCCCCTTGGGCGGGGCATGCAAAGCCTGTCACGAATCCTATCGCGGCCCCAAGAACTGATCCTTGCGCCGGATTCTCCAAGGCACGGCAGTTCTTGCCCTGATCGCAGCAGTGGGCGCTTGGTTTCTTAGCGCCCCTGCCCCGTTGACGCCGGATTTTGCCACCGGGCATCAGCCGGATGTTGGACAGGGCGAGAAAATCTTTATCGCGGCGGGCTGCGCCTCCTGTCATGCCGCACCCGACGCCACAGAAGCACAAAAACAGATCCTTGCGGGGGGACATGCTTTTGCCAGCGACTTTGGCACGTTTTATGCCCCCAACATCTCTGCCGGTCCGAATGGAATCGGAGCCTGGACCCTGCCGGAATTTGCCCGCGCTGTGACCGCCGGTGTGTCCCCAACAGGACAGCATTATTACCCCGCCTTTCCTTATGCCGCCTATCAGCACATGGCGGAAACGGATGTGGCTGATCTATTTGCCTATATGCAAAACCTGCCCGTGTCAGATACCCCGGACAAACCTCATGATGTGGGGTTTCCGTTCAATATTCGGCGTGCGCTTGGGTTGTGGAAGGTCTTGTTTGTTAACAAGGATTTTGTCTTAACGCAGGTCCAGACCCCGGAAATTGAACGGGGTCGTTATCTGGTTGAGGGGCTGGCCCATTGCGGTGAATGCCATACCCCGCGCAACATTCTGGGCGGGCTGGACCGGGGTGCATGGCTGTCAGGCGCGCCAAATCCGTCAGGCAAGGGGCGCATTCCAAACATTACTCCGGGAGCCCTGACATGGTCCGAAGCGGATCTGATCTATTACTTCGAAAGCGGGCTCACCCCTGACTATGACAGTGCCGGCGGCTCGATGACCGCAGTGATCGACAAGCTTGCTCAGCTGCCCGAAAGCGACCGCGCAGCGATTGTGGCCTATCTCAAAGCTGTGCCTGCCCTGCCCTAACAAGCGGGTGATACAGGTTTAGGCGATCCCCAGCTTCTTGTTGCGGGCCGCGCGCAGCTGCGCAAAATCATCGCCCGCGTGATAGCTTGACCGGGTCAGCGGCGTGGCGGAAACCATCAGGAATCCTTTGCCATAGGCGGATTTCTCATAGGCGGCAAATTCGTCAGGATGTACAAACCGATCCACCCGGTGGTGTTTTGGGGTCGGTTGCAGATATTGTCCGATGGTCAGGAAATCAATGTCAGCGGCGCGCATATCTTCCATCACCTGAATGACAGACTGGCGGTCTTCGCCTAGCCCCACCATGATGCCGGATTTGGTGAACATCGAGGGATCAAGTTCCTTGACCCGCTGCAACAGGCGCAGGCTGTGGAAATACCGCGCGCCGGGGCGGACTTCAGGATATAGGCCGGGCACGGTTTCGAGGTTATGGTTGAACACGTCAGGGCGTGCCTCAACAACCTTTTCAAGGGCTTCCGGGCCGCATCGGATAAAATCCGGTGTCAGGATTTCAATGGTGGTATCCGGGCTGCGGTGACGGACCGCGCGGATGGTTTGGGCAAAATGTTCCGCCCCGCCATCGGCGATATCGTCACGGTCGACCGAGGTGATCACCACATGGTTCAACCCCAGTTTCTGTACCGCATCAGCGACGCGCCCCGGTTCGAATACATCCAGATCCTCCGGCGGCTTGCCGGTGGCGATGTTGCAGAAGGTGCAAGCCCGGGTACAGACCTCACCCATAATCATCATGGTGGCATGGCCCTGTGACCAGCATTCACCAACATTGGGACAGCCCGCTTCTTCGCAGACCGTCACAAGGTTGTTGTCACGCATGATTTTGGCCGTTTCAGCATAGCCTTTGCCGCCCGGTGCCTTGACCCTGATCCAGCTGGGTTTTTTCGGCTGGGCATTGTCAGGCTTATGCGCTTTTTCAGGGTGGCGTTGCTCGGGGATTTTCAGATCACGCATGGCGGGGCTCCGGTTGATTGCCCCCTATGTAACATATTCATCCGGCAACAAAAGCCCGGGCAGTTACAATATAGCCATGCGCGGGGCGGTCAGGTGGTTCCCCTCAGCCGATCATTGGTCCACCGGGGCCGACAGTTTCGTCGTAATGCCGTTTCAGCCGCATCAAGGCGATCCGCAGCACCACCTTGCCCGAGCGCGCAGACCAGCCCAACCGCTTTTCCGCCGCTTCCAGACCTTCAAGATAACAACAACAGCGCAGGGCAACATCCGACAGCCCCGGGCCCAGATCCGCCAATGCCGCCGTCACACGGGCGCGTGCCTCGGCCGCAGCGCCCCCCGCCGATCCACTTGCGGAATTGCCGGTCTGCACCCCGGCTGTCAGAAACTGATCCCAATTCTGCGCGGTGGAACCGTCCATCTGGGCCAGCTCAAAATCCTCGCGCAGCCTTTCGCCAGCATGGACCAGCGGTTCCGCCAGAAACGGTTTCCCCTCATTATTACGCCGCCGCGCCAGGGCGCTCAGCGGGCTTTCCCCAATCGGGGCACGGGGCGGACGCGAGTCTTCTTCCCGGTCCAGAACCGCACCCCCCGCCCCCTGCCCCTGAAACGAAGTCGCAGCCTCGGCAAAGCCCGAGGATGAAGATGGGGCCATACCGAACCGTTGCAGAAACGCCCCCAATGCGTTTCGCCCTGCTGTCGTGATATGATAGCGGATGATCCGCCCCGTATTGGCGGGCGTAATCCAGTCTTTTAACGCCATGGCCTGTGCCACTGAATTGGCAACAACCGCCGTGCGGGTGCTGCCCTGCGGGCCGTCACGCACCACCACCGCCTTGTCCAGATCGGCAGCCACGGCCAGTACCGCCCCGGATTCACAAAGCCTGCGCAAAACCCGCATGGATTCGCGCGCAAGGGTGGCATCATCTGGCATGGCCTGTTCGGAAAAGGGGTTCATATCTGCAGCTTCCTTATTGCCTGAAAGGGGTGCGTGTCGGTTCAATCGCAGGACTGCCGCGCCCAGCTTGCGCAAGGCGGCATCAACAAGGGGATCATCACGGCGCAATTCAACTTTACGGATCTGACGCAAGACGGTTGAGGCATGACACCCGGCAGCCCGTGCAAGGACGCGTATCGGCTCGCCGTTTTCCGTATGCGCGATATAGTGAAGTGCCCCAACCGGCACCCATTCAGGAAATTTCCGGGACATGCCTGCCACGCCCGATTGTCCACATTGGTTCATCCTTTTCCCGTGCTCCCACCTGTTTACATTTACCCACAGGTTATCCCAAGATTTCTCCACACAACCTAGGGGGATGCATCGGTTATCGATTGGTAAAATCCCTGCGGTTTGCCGAGCATTGTCTCTAAATCATAAACAGTTGTGAAAGCTCCGAACGCAGATGCAGGGAGGAACGCAACACCTCCATAGGTTGTGCAATGATGGCGTCGACGAAAGGCGGAACCGTGCCTTTATCCACTGCTCAAGGATCAATGCCATGAAAGATGTTCTCTCCATGCTCAACACCCTGCATCGTCCACGCCTGATGATGCGTGCCGCGCGCATTGGCGCTCAGGATTATCGACGCGCCGCGCATCTGCCGCGCCTTCTAGGCTATGGCGTCTTGCCACGCCATGGCGCGGCCTTGCTCAAACTGATGGATATAGAGGCCGCGCTGGAAGAGCAGCGTGTGACATCAGATGGCAGCTACAGTTTGATCCGCCATCTGGATGTGTTGATCGCAATGGTCGCAGAAGCCCGCATCTTGCGCTCTGTGCAGGCCGCGTCTCAATCGCCGCGCCCTGCACCAATTGGTGAGGCAAGCTGAACCTCGCCCCCCGGATCGATACTGCAACGACCGGGATCATATACGTCGGAATCACATAAAGCTGTCAGGCTCTGCACTCTTCTTTTGCGCGACAAAGGCATCAAGCGCCTCGCGGATCGCCGGATCAAGCGCGGGGGCCTGATAATCCGCCAGCATCTTTTCCACCCGGAGTGTCGCCAGCGCCTGCGTGTCACGCGCGCCTTCATCTTCCCATGTTTCGAACGGTTTATAATCCAGCAGATCGGACTTCCAGAAGGCTGTCTTGAAATTGTTCTGCGTATGCGCACAGCCCAGATAATGCCCGCCGGGACCAACCTCGCGGATGGCATCCATCGCCTGCGCGTTCTCGTCAATCTCGACGCCCCGCGCCAGATGATGCAAGGTGCCCAGCTGGTCCGCATCCATCACGAACTTCTCGAAACTGCTGACCAGCCCGCCTTCCAGCCAGCCACAGGAATGCAGCATGAAATTCACACCCGCCAAAAGCCCCATGTTCAGACTGTTCGCCGTTTCATAAGCCGCCTGCGCATCCGGCAGTTTTGAGCCACAGAATGATCCCGCAGAGCGATAAGGTAGGTTCAAACGCCGCGCCAGCTGCCCAGCCCCATAGGTGATATGCGCCGCCTCTGGTGTGCCAAAGGTCGGCGCACCGGAATTCATGTCAATCGAGGTCACAAAGGCCCCCATGATCACCGGCGCACCGGGGCGGATCAGCTGGGAATAAGCAATCCCCGCAAGGGTTTCCGCCAGAACTTGTGTCAGCGTACCTGCAACCGAAACGGGTGCCATCGCCCCACCGACGATGAAGGGCGAGATGATACAGGCCTGATTGTTCTGCGCATAAACTTCCAGCGCCCCCATCATCACATCGTCAAAGGTCATCGGAGAGTTGATGTTGATCAGTGATGTCATCACGGTGTTGTCGCGCACAAATTCCTCACCAAAGAGGATCTTGCACATATCCACCGAATCCTGAGCCCGGCTCGGCTCGGTCACCGACCCCATAAACGGTTTATCGCTCAGGGTCATAAGGGCATAGAGCATGTCCAGATGGCGCTTGTTCACCGGCACATCTGTCGGCTCGCAAACCGTGCCGCCGGAATGATGCAGCCATTTGGACATATAGCCCAGTTTCACAAACTTGTTGAAATCTTCCATCGTGGCGTAACGCCGCCCGCCAACTGCGTCACGTACAAAGGGGGGACCGTAAACCGGAGCCAGCACCAGATTATTGCCGCCAACCACCACATTGCGTGCCGGGTTGCGGGCATGTTGGGTATATTGTGACGGTGCTGTTGCACAAAGTTTGCGTGCCAATCCACGTGGGATGCGCACCCGCTCACCGTCAATCTCTGCCCCGGCATCGCGCCAGCGCTGAATTGCCGCCGGATTATCAAGAAAATTAACGCCAACCTCTTCCAACACGATTTCCGCATTGGTTTCGATCACCTGCATGGCTTCTTCGGTCAGAATCTCAAAGTTCGGGATGTTCCGCTCGATGAACTTGGCCGTTTCAAAAGAAACCGCGTTGCGTTCGGCCCGTCGTGCGGCACCGCCGCCCCCGCGTCCCCGTCGTGCTGATTCCGCCATATGTTCACCTTCTCGCGCAAATTTTTACTTCTGCTACCCTATTCAGGATCGCCACCTTTCGCAGATACCGTCCTGTGCGGGTGAAAAGCGACATTGCCGGTTTCACATCTGTTTTTGGCCGGAAATACTGCGCTGGTTTTGCCGGGGTGCAGCATTCGGGGACTTGCCAGCCGCGCAATCCCCCAATACTCAAGCGGCATGAGCAAAACAGACGCCCCCACCGCCCCAAACCCGCTGGATCATGACCGCCTGCTGATCATCGATTTCGGCTCTCAGGTCACCCAGTTGATTGCCCGCCGCCTGCGCGAGCTGCATGTGTTCTGTGAAATTCACCCGTTCAACACGGTGGACGATGCCTTTCTGACAGCGTTCAACCCCAAGGCGGTGATCCTGTCGGGCGGCCCTGCCTCAGTCTTTTCCGAAGGGGCCCCGCGCCCGCCTGCAAAAGTCTTTGAGCTTGATGTGCCAATCCTCGGGATTTGCTATGGCCAGCAGGTGATGATGGAAATGCTTGGCGGCAAGGTCGAGCGCGGCCATAACACCGCTGAATTTGGCCGTGCCTTTGTCACGCCGGAAGAGGAAAAACTGGATCTGTTGCAGGGGTGGTTTGCCACCGAAAAGGAACAGGTCTGGATGAGCCACGGCGATCACGTCAGCAAAATTGCCCCCGGTTTCAAGGTCTTCGGCACCTCGCCTAATGCGCCCTTTGCCATCACCGCAGATACGGATCGCAACTTTTACGCGGTGCAATTCCACCCCGAAGTGCATCACACGCCCAATGGGGCAAAGCTCTATGAAAACTTCGTGCGCCTTGCCGGTTTCAAAGGCGACTGGACCATGAGCGCATATCGTGAAGAAGCCATTGCCGCCATTCGCGCGCAAGTGGGCGATGAAAAGGTCATCTGCGGCCTGTCCGGCGGGGTTGATTCCTCCGTTGCCGCCGTGCTGATCCACGAGGCGATCGGCGACCAGCTGACATGCGTTTTTGTCGACCACGGCTTGCTGCGCAAAGGCGAGGCCGAAGAGGTCGTCACCATGTTCCGCGATCACTACAACATGCCGCTGATCCACGCGGACGAGCAAGAACTGTTCCTTGGCGCACTCGACGGTCAGGATGACCCCGAAACCAAACGCAAGATCATCGGCAAGCTGTTTATCGACGTGTTCCAGAAACACGCCAAGGAAGTCGGCGACGCCAAATTCCTCGCTCAGGGCACCTTGTACCCCGATGTCATCGAGTCGGTCAGCTTTTCCGGTGGCCCCTCGGTCACCATCAAATCGCACCATAATGTCGGCGGTTTGCCCGAAAAAATGGGGTTGAAACTGGTCGAACCGCTGCGCGAGCTGTTCAAGGATGAGGTGCGCGCGCTGGGTGTGGAACTCGGCCTGCCGAAGTCCTTTATCGGGCGCCACCCTTTCCCCGGTCCGGGTCTTGCGATCCGCTGTCCCGGCGAAATCACCCGCCAGAAACTCGACATTCTCCGCGAGGCGGATGCGGTTTACATCGACCAGATCCGCAAACACGGGCTGTATGATGACATCTGGCAAGCCTTTGTTGCCATCCTTCCCGTACGCACGGTTGGTGTGATGGGCGACGGGCGCACCTATGATTTTGCCTGTGCTTTGCGGGCGGTGACATCGGTCGACGGGATGACAGCGGATTATTACCCTTTCAGCCATGAGTTTCTGGGCGAAACCGCGACCCGCATCATCAATGAGGTGCCGGGCATCAACCGGGTCACCTATGACATCACCTCCAAACCTCCCGGCACCATCGAATGGGAGTAACCCTGCAAGGATATTTGCGCTGTTCGGATGATACAGAGGCCGCCCGTGTGCGCGCTGCGTTGGAGGAACACATCCGCCTGACGCGGGCCGAGGCGGGCTGCGTTTCGTTTCACGTCACCGCCACGGAGGACCCTCTGGTCTGGCAGGTGGCGGAAGAGTTCACCACACCCGCAGCCTTTGAGGCCCATCAGGCACGGGCCGGTGCGTCAGACTGGGCGCGGGAAACCAAAGGCATTGCGCGGGACTACCAGATCAAAGGCATGCCATGAACACCACGGTGCAAGCCGCCCTTTGGATGATCGGTGCAGTGGTCAGTTTCACCGCCATGGCGATTGCCGGTCGCGAATTGGGTGGCGATTTCGATACTTTCGAAATTATGATGTACCGCTCGGCCTTTGGCCTGCTGGTGGTGCTGGCCCTTGCCTTTGCCACCGGCAGCTATCGACAGATTGGCACCGGTGCCCTGCGCACCCATCTGGTGCGCAATCTGTTTCATTTCACCGGCCAGAACCTGTGGTTTTATGCGGTGACCATTGTCCCGCTGGCACAGGTTTTTGCACTGGAATTCACCACACCGCTTTGGGTGATTGTCCTGTCTTTTCTGTTGCTTGGTGAACGGCTGACCAAAGTTCGTGCATTGGCCGCCGTGATGGGATTTATCGGCATCCTGATTGTCGCCCGGCCCAGTATTGAGGGCATGAATGCCGGCATTCTTGCCGCCGCCGGTTGTGCGGTGTTCTTTGCCCTGACCTATGTCTTCACCAAACGGCTAACGCGCACAGAAACCATCACCGCGATCATGTTCTATCTGACCTTCGTGCAACTGGTTTTTGGCGTGATTGCAGCGAGTTACGATGGTGATATCGCCCTGCCGACGGCCCCTGCCCTGCCTTGGTTGATCCTTGTTGCCTGCTGCGGGTTACTGGCGCATTTCTGTATCACCAAGGCGCTGACCATCGCCCCTGCCACGGTTGTCGCCCCAATTGACTTTGCCCGCCTGCCGCTTGTCGCAGTGGCTGCCATGTTGCTGTATAACGAGGCCATCGACATTTGGGTTTTCGTCGGTGCGGTAATCATCTTTGCCGGTAATTATCTGAACATCTGGTTTGAAACCCGCAAATCCGCATGAAACGGATCGTCTGTGCCATTGCTGCGACATAGACCCGTCACATGAACACGCAAAAATCCATATCTTCCCGCGCCTGGGTGGAAATGCTGCTGCTGGCGGCGATCTGGGGCGCCTCCTTTCTGTCGATCCGCATTGCGCTGGATGAAGTTGGTCCACTGACAGCAGTGGCGCATCGTGTCGGCTGGGCCGCACTGGCGCTTTGGTTGGTGGTCTGGTTGATGCGCCTGCCACTGCCGCGCGATCCGAAAATCTGGCTCGGTTTTTTGGGCATGGGGCTGTTGAACAATGTTATCCCCTTTGGGCTAATGGCTTGGGGGCAGCTTTATATCGAGACCGGGCTGACCTCGATCCTGAACGCCGCCACCGCCATCTTTGGCGTGATCATGGCCGCCCTATTTTTTGCTGATGAACGTATCACCCTGCGCAAGGCCGTGGGTGTCACGCTGGGGTTTGCCAGTGTTGCCATGGCAATCGGGTTTGAAAACCTGCGCAGTTTTGATCTACGGTCATTGGCGCAACTGGCGGTGATCGGCGGTACCATCTCTTATGCGTTGGCCTCTGTCTGGGCGCGCAAGCGGCTGGCCGGTCAGCCCCCCCAAGTGGCCGCGGCGGGGATGGTCACCGGATCAACCCTCATCATGCTGCCCCTGGCGTGGTGGATCGAGGGGCCGCTGACCCTGAAGCTGCAATCCGATACAATTCTGGCCATTGGATATTATGCGCTGATCGGCACGGCACTGGCCTATCTGTTGTATTACCGTGTGCTGGCCATGGCGGGCAGTGGCAACCTGATGCTGGTCACCCTGTTGATCCCGCCTTTTGCGATCGTGCTGGGCGGTCTGGTCCTCGATGAAACGTTGCAGCCCTCGGCCTATGGCGGATTTGCACTGCTTGCGCTTGGACTTCTGGTACTGGACGGGCGCATCTGGCGTCTGTTGCCTGCGCGGGCTAGGTAGGGGCAATAGCTGTAACCAATGGACCAACCGCATGCTTTACTCCACCGCTCAAGAATGGCGTGACGCCCCGCGCCGCAAGGTATTGATCTTTGGCATGTCGGGTCTGGGCAAGACGCATCTGTCAGGGCTGCTGCGTGCCTCCGGCGACTGGTTCCACTATTCCATCGATTACCGCATCGGCACGCGCTATCTGGGCGAAACCATCCTCGACAATGCCAAGGCCGAAGCAATGAAAGTCCCCTTTCTGCGCAACCTGCTGTTGTCCGATAGCATCTATATCGCGTCCAACATCACCTTTGAAAACCTGTCCCCCGTGGCCACATGGCTGGGTAAACCGGGCAATGCGGATCAGGGCGGCCTGCCGATGGTCGAATACGCCCAACGGCAAGAGGCCTTCAAACAGGGGGAGATTGCCGCGCTGATGGACACCGCCCATTTCGCGGATCGTGCAAAAACGCTTTATGGCTATGACCATTTCATCTGTGACACCGGTGGGTCGATTTGCGAATGGGTCGATGCAGATGATCCAAACGATCCTTTGCTGCGCGCGCTGGCGGATGAATGCCTGTTGGTCTGGATCAAAGGCGATGCCGCCCATACGCAAGAATTGATCAAGCGCTTTGACCGTGCGCCTAAACCCATGGCCTATCAGCCTGAATTCCTCGCCCGTGTCTGGCAGGAATATCTGAATGAAAACAAATACTCAGAGGGTGAAGTTGATCCTGATGCCTTTGTCCGCTGGACCTATGCGCAGGCGCTGTCCCATCGTCAGCCGCGTTACGAGGCGATGTCAAAATGGGGTGTCACCATCACCCCCGATCAGATCAGCGCCTTGCAGACTCAAAGCGATTTTGTTGACCTGATCGCAAACACTCTGGATGTATAACCGCCTCGCCACATCGTGAGTGCTGCGCTCTTGGCAGTGCCACCTTGGCGGAGTATCTAACCCCTTCACAAGACCGGACCTGATCCCATGCCTATCAAACTGCCCTCCACCCTGCCTGCCTTTGACGTGCTGACGCGCGAAGGTGTGATGGTGCTGGACGAAGAACTGGCAGCCTCGCAAGACATCCGCCCGCTGCGCATCGCGCTGCTGAATCTGATGCCGAAAAAGATCCAGACCGAAAACCAGTTTGCCCGCCTGATCGGGGCGACGCCGTTGCAGATCGAACTGAGCCTGCTGCGCATGTCCGACCACCAGACCCGCAATACCGCTGCCGAACATATGGAGAGCTTTTATCGCCCCGTGTCCGAGGTGATGGATGAGAAATTTGACGGGCTGATCATCACTGGTGCGCCAATCGAACATCTGGATTTTCAGGATGTCGGCTATTGGCAGGAACTGACGCGGGTGATGGAATGGACCCAGACCCATGTGCATTCCACCTTCGGGGTCTGCTGGGGCGGCATGGCGATGATCAACTATTTCCACGGCGTCCAGAAACACATTTTGGATCACAAGGCATTTGGCTGTTTCAAACACCGCAACCTGATGCCGACCTCGCCGTATCTGCGCGGGTTTTCCGATGAATGTGTGATGCCCGTGTCGCGCTGGACCGAGATGCGCCAACCCGAGGTGGATGCCCACGCCGGGTTGATCACGCTTCTGGGCAGCGATGAAGTCGGCCCCTGCCTGATCGAGGATCCTGCCCACCGTGCGCTTTATGTGTTCAACCATTTTGAATATGACAGCGACACGCTGAAACAGGAATATGACCGCGATGTCGCTGAGGGCACACCGATCAATGTGCCGTGTAACTATTACCCCGGTGATGATCCGTCACGCGCACCGACAAACCGTTGGCGCAGCCATGCGCATCTGCTTTATGGCAATTGGATCAACGAGATATACCAGTCCACGCCGTTTGATATGACGGCAATTGGCACCGGCTGAAATGAGGCGCGGCGTGATATTCCTGACGGTTCTGATCGCCGCCTTCATTGCGTTGATCCAATGGCGCGCTGCCGCCCGTGAGGCACAGGCCGAGGCGCTAACACCGCCTGTAGGTCAGATTCTGGACGTCAACGGGGTGCCAGTGCATGCGCTGGTCATGGGGCAAGGCCCGGATCTGGTGCTGCTGCACGGGGCCAGCGGCAACCTGAAAGATTTCACACTTGGATTTGCTGACCGTTTGACCGACCGCTACCGGGTGATCCTGCTGGACCGCCCCGGTCTGGGTTGGACTGGACGGCCTGCGGGCCATGGCGGGGCGTGGAACAACAAAGAGGAATCACCGCTGGAGCAGGCCGCATTGTTGCAGGGCGCTGCTGACCAGCTAGGCGTTGAAAACCCGATTGTACTGGGCCACTCCTTTGGCGGTATTGTTGCACTGGCCTGGGGTCTCAGCCGTCCTGATGACACTGCCGCTCTTGTGCTGCTCTCTGCCGTGTCGGAACCCTGGCCGGGAGAGCTGGGCTGGACCTATGGTGTTTTTGGCTCGAAATTGGGTGGTGCGCTGGTGGTACCGCTGATCACTGCCTTCGTGCCCAAGCAGTTGGTGTCTGACAGCATCAGCGCGATTTTTGCTCCCCAATCAGCGCCTGAAGGCTACGCAGAACATATCAGCACCGGGTTGACCCTGCGCCGTGAGAGCACCCGCGCCAATGCCCAACAGGTCAATGCCCTGCGCCCGCATGTGGTTGAAATGCAAAAGAACTATGGCGCCCTGCACATGCCTGTCGAAGCGGTGCATGGTGACGCCGACACCATTGTTCCGCTCAAGGTACATGCTGAGGTGTTGATGGGGGATATCCCAAACGGCAAACTGACCGTGCTGACGGGCCAAGGCCACATGCCACAACATACCGCACCGGAGGCAGTTGAGGCCGCAATTGACCGCGCCGCCACCCGTGCGGGTTTGCGTTAAGCCGATTAACATCCCATATAGAGTGTAACATTCTATTCAGGAGGCCCCATGGACCTGCCCTTCGACGGCGCAATCAGCGCCTATTTCAACACTGACGCGCCCGACGATATCCGCGCCGCCATCAAACGTGCCGATAAGGGTGACATTCTGTCTCCCAGCTACCCGCATTCCGACCGTATGGCGCGCAAGGTCTATGAGCGTGAAATGGCAAAGCTGCAGATCGAATTGGTCAAGCTGCAGGCCTGGGCGCAAGCCACCGGCACCCGCATCGCCTGTGTCTTTGAAGGGCGCGATGCGGCGGGCAAAGGCGGCACCATCTCGCGGTTTCGTGGCAATTTGAACCCGCGTTCCGCCCGCGTAATCGCACTTGCCAAACCCACCGAAACCGAAGCGACGGAGTGGTATTTCCAGAGATATATCAAACACCTGCCATCCGCCGGTGAAATGGTGTTCTTTGACCGCTCCTGGTATAACCGCGGCGTTGTCGAACATGTTTTCGGCTTTTGCACCCCAGAACAACGCGCACATTTCTTCACACAGGTTACCCCGTTTGAGGAAATGTTGATTGATGACGGCATCCACCTGTTTAAATTCTGGCTCAACGTCAGCCGCGCCGAACAATTGCGCCGCATGCTGGCCCGCGAAAGCGACCCTTTGAAGCAATGGAAACTCAGCAGCATTGATGTGAAGGGCCTCGCCAAATGGGACGCCTATTCAGATGCCATTGAGGAGACGCTGACGCGCAGCCACGCAGCCCATACGCCCTGGACCGTGGTGCGTTCCGATGACAAGCGCCGCGCGCGCCTGAACGCAATCCGCACTGTCCTGCATGCCTTTGATTACACGCGCAAAGACGAGAAAGCCATCGGGCAGATCGACCGGGGTGTCTGCGGCGGACCGGACATTTGGGATGCCTAAGAAGGGCTATCATCACGGCAATCTGCGTCAGGCTTTGGTCGACGCCGCGCTTGAACTGATCGAAGTGCGCGGCCCGATGGGTTTCACCCTGTCGGAGGCCGCAAAACAGGCCGGTGTCACGCCTGCGGCGGTCTATCGCCACTTTGACGGGCGCGAGGCGCTGATCGCCGAAGCGGCTGAACAGGGCTATGCGATTTTTGCCGACTTGATGGATTACGCCTATCAGTCCGGTCAACCCTCTGCGCTTAAGGCGTTTGAGGCAACGGGCCGTGCCTATCTTGCCTTTGCCCGAAAATATCCCGGCCATTATATCGCAATGTTTGAGAGCGGCATTTCGATCAACCGCACACCGGAACTGGCCCAGGTGGCCAACCGCGCCAATGGTGTGCTGGAAAAAGCCGCCACTGACCTAAGCCAGCACATCCCCGAGGACAAGCGACCGCCCGCCTCGATGTTTTCTGCACATATCTGGGCCTTAAGCCACGGGGTGGTCGAACTGTTTGCACGCAATTCACCGGGTCGCGCCTCGCCTTTCCCGCCAGAGGATCTGCTGGAAACCGGGATCGGGATCTATCTGCGTGGTCTGGGGCTGGTGCAGCCGGACGATTAAGCTAGGGCAGCCTTCAGCGTCTGCATCACCTCTGCTGCAATCTCCAGCGAGCGTTTGCGGGCAGCGTGGTCATGTATCTGACTGGTTAATATCACCTCATCCGGTTGATACCGGGCAATCAATCCTTGCAACTCTTCGCGTACCTTACCGGCGCTGCCACTGGCCGAAACCGCCATCATCTGATCCACCGAGCGGCGCACCCCCGCGCCAATCACCGCGTCAATATCCTCTACCGGACGTGGCAATTTGCCCCTTGTCCCTGTACGCATCCGCGCAAATGCCTGCTGCATTGAGGTGCGCAAATAGGCCCCTTCCGCATCACTCTCCGCCCCGAACACATTGGCGGCCAGCATGAAATGCGGCTTTGCCAGATGCGCCGATGGTCTGAAGGTCCGTCGGTAAATCTCTGTCGCCTGTTCCAATGCATCCGGCGCAAAATGCGAGGCAAAGGCGTAAGGCAGCCCATAATGCGCTGCCAACTGCGCCCCGTACAGCGACGACCCCAAAATCCAGACTGGCACATGGCTGCCTTCACCGGGCAAGGCACGCACCTGTGCGCCCTCGCGCGGATCGCCCAGATACCCAATCAATTCAGCGACATCAGCAGGGAAATCATCACTGCCCGCCCGGCGCAGCGCATGGTAGACCGCCTGATCACCACCGGGCGCACGCCCCAGCCCCAGATCAATGCGGTCTCCATGCAGGGCTGCCAGGGTGCCGAATTGTTCGGCAATCGTCAGTGGCGCATGGTTGGGCAACATCACCCCGCCTGCTCCGACTCGCATGGTCTTGGTATGAGCCGCCACATGGCCGATCAGCACGGCCGTTGCCGCACTGGCGATCCCCGGCATATTGTGATGTTCTGCCAGCCAGAAGCGGTGATAGCCCAGTCCCTCACAATGCTGCGCCAGGTCCGTGGTGTTTTTCAACGCCTGCGCAACTTCTACACCTTCCGGCACAGGTGCCAGATCAAGAACGGAATACTGCATCATTTCACCTCATTGTTTTGCCATACCTAAGCATTGCGCATGCCAATCAAAACCCGCTGGCGGGTAAATGATCTTCATCTTGGCGATAAACTCCGGGGGGCTGGCACCCAGCAGCAGCGCGACCCAAGGCCGCAAAACAGGGCATGAAAACCAAAAAGGGCCGCACCCAACGGCACGGCCCTCTTCGAAAAAACGAGTGTAAAGCTTAACGCTTGGAGAACTGGAAGCTCTTACGCGCCTTGGCCTTACCGTATTTCTTACGTTCCACAACGCGGCTGTCGCGTGTGAGGAAACCGGCGGCTTTCAATGCGCCACGCAGAGAGGGATCATAAAGCTGCAAAGCTTTGGAAACACCGTGCTTTACCGCACCGGCCTGACCGGACAGACCGCCGCCCTTGACCGTGGCGAAAACGTCAAACTGACCTTCTGTGCCGGTGATGCCAAATGGCTGGGCCAGGATCATCTGCAGAACGGGGCGGGCAAAATATTCATTCTGCGGCTTGCCGTTTACAACAACCTTACCGGAACCGGGTTTGATCCAGACGCGGGCAACCGCATCTTTACGCTTACCAGTGGCATAGGAACGGCCCAGCTCGTCACGAACGGGCTCGCGTGGGGTCAATTCGACTTCGGGTGTCGCCGCAACGCCAGCAACCTGTGCGAGGTCTTCGAGTGTGTTGATTTCGTCGGACATCTTCATGCACTCCGCGTGTTTTTGGGGTTCATGGCCTTAACGTCCAGAACTTCGGGGTTTTGGGCCTCGTGACCATGCTCTGCACCTGCATAGACGCGCAGGTTTGTCATGATCTGACGGCTCAGGCGGTTGCCGGGCAGCATGCGCTTGACCGCGAGGGTCACGATACGCTCTGGATGTGCGCCTTCAAGGATCTGTGCCTTGGTACGCTCTTTGATCCCGCCGGGGTGGCCGGTGTGCCAGTAGAATTTTTCATCGCGCTTCTTGCCGGTCATCTGGACCTTTTCAGCATTGATGATGATGACATTGTCACCACAATCCATGTGAGGCGTGAAAGAAGGCTTGTGCTTACCGCGCAGGCGGGTGGCGACGATAGACGCAAGACGGCCCAGCACGACGCCTTCGGCGTCAATGATGATCCATTTCTTGTCAATGTCAGCCGGTGTTGCTGAGAAGGTTTTCATCGGACATTCCTAAAAGTTGTGTGGCAAAAGACCAAAGCCCGCTGCCCCGTAGTGATGGCCGGGTTATATAGTGGAAAAGCATAGGGTCAAGCGCGGTATTCACGATTTAGATGAGCAAAATCAATGTGATAGAAATTAGGTAATATAATACCCCACATTTCACCCATGTTTCGCAGCTCTGCGGGAGCCGGATCGTGGATTATACGCCGATTTCTTCCGGCGGATTGTCCAGAAGCCGGCGCAACCGCTCCATCGCGGCCTCAAAGCTGCGCAGCGACACACCGCCGTTCACCGCCATGCGCACCGCATGCGGGCTTTGCGCATCGCGGCTGGCAAATTCTTCGGCTGCCCTGATCTGGACCCCCGCCTTCTCCGCAGCGAGACAGAACGCTGACGCCCGCCAGCCCTGTGGCAACTTCAACCACAGGAATGGCACATCGTGACGCCAACGCAGATCAAACCCGCCCAAAGTGTTCACAGCAACCTTGACGTATCGTTCAACCCCCAGCCGCGAGTTTTCCATGATCTGCGGCAACTGCGGATGGGCCAGCAGGGCGGCACATAGATCGAGCATCGGGGTGGCCAAGCCGAAAAACCCATGTTCTGCTGACCGGTGCAGCGCCGCTGACATGCCTCTGGGTCCAATGGCACAACCGATCCGCAGCGCTGGTGTCACGGATTTGGACAGGGAGCTCACGTACCAGCCGCGTTCCGGCGCAAGCAGGCGATACCCCTCCCCCTCGGCGCGCCCGATCCTGTAACAATCATCCTCTAGGATCTGCAAATCCGCCTTACGGGCAACCTTGACCAGTGCCAGCCGCCGCTCCATCGGGGTGAAGCCACAGGTCGGGCTGTGTACTTCCGGCGAGGTACACAGGATCTGTGCCTCAGGGTGACGTTCTGCGGCAGCAGCCAGGGCTTCGGGAATGATCCCATCCTTGTCACAAGCGATTGGTACAATATCGGCGCGCACCAGCTCGGCCGCTCGACGAAATCCCGGATAGGCCAATTCCTCAACAAAAACCACAGGCCGTCTGCCCCGCAGAATTGTTTGGAATACCAATACAATTGCGTTCTGCCCACCATGGGACAATACAATGTCATTGGCGTCGATCTGACCAATGGGGGCGCCATGCAACCATTGTGTCATCGCTTCACGTGCCGGTTCTGCGCTGCGTCGCGAAGGATAATGCATGATGCCGGAAGGTGGATCCTTTGCAATCTCCCCCATCAGCTTTCGTATCAACTCCACCTGACCGCCATTGGGCAGATGCGGGGAAAACAGGTTTACCGAGTTGACGTCACCGCCGGAATTGTGCCGCACCACGTCTATCTCGATCAAATTCAACGGTAATTCACCGGATTCCTTTTCGATTGTCGTCGCAGGGTCACTGACGAATGTGCCACGGCCAACCTCTGCATGCAAAACGCCGCTGTCGGTTAATACTGTATAGGCGCGGGCCACGGTGCCCGGTGTGATCTGCAATTGCCAGGCCAATTCGCGCACCGGCGGCAGCTTGTCCCCGACCGACAATCCACCCGCCGCAATCTGATCCCGGATCATCGCCACCACCGCTTTGTACTTGGGTTTAGAGTCGCGCAGCATCTCTTTCGCCAAAATTGTACTCATTACAATATTTCCCTAGCAGCTTTGTATCAGTATTTGTATCGTTATCCTGTAGCAAATTGCTATATTGTGTCAATACAATTCTACGAAAGGAGTTTCCCATGACACTCACCAGACCGATGCCGACCGATGCTTCCAGCATTCTCTCCCAGCAAGGCACGCCGATTGCGGCGCAGCTTGCGGTCCGTTTCGCGGTTGTGGTGACGAAATGGGCCACTCGCCGCCGCACACGGCTTGCGCTTTCGCAACTGGAGCCGTGGCAGCTGAGCGATGTGGGACTGACACGCGACGATGTTCGTGACGAATACCGACGCGTGTTCTGGCGGGTGTAACATCCCCGTGGCAACCGCCAGATCTCTTCCAACTGGGCCGGAATTTTCCGGCCCATTTTTCGTTGCTATGGCCCGTCAGCCCATTGATTTCGGCGGGATTGCGTAGGTAAGGCTGGCCCGCGCCACGGGGGCCTCCATCCCTTCCGAAAATAACAAGACATCCGTGACCGACAGTTGCTTGCCCAACTTCAAAAGCCGCGCCTTGGCGATCAGGGGCACTCCGGCCTCGGGTTTGCGCATGAAATCAATCGAACAATTGGTGGTGACCGCCAGCGCCTTGGGCCCGATATGCGCCAGGGTCACGACATAGGCCGCCACATCCGCCAAGCCAAACATCGCCGGCCCGGAGATGGTACCACCGGGGCGCAGATGTTTGTCAGAGGTCAGCAAGCGCATGGTCACATGGTCCCCTGCGACCTCATCCACATGGAAGTCATCCGCGACCTGCTCAAACACCTGCCCCAGAAAATCGTTCAATTGCTGTGCTGTCATCACGGCGGCCATGCTTGTTCTTCCCTTGTTTTTGCCCCTAGAGTTGGCGCAGAAAACACGAGGGTGACAAGATGGCAATTTTGCAAGTGACGCAACGTGGGGCCGTGACCCACCTGACAATGAACGCGCCCGAGCGGTTGAATGCCCTGTCAGACGAGATGCTGGCGGCTTTGCAATCGACACTCGACCAACTGGCCGGTGACCCGGACACCCGTGTGATTACGCTGTCCGGCAGCGGCAAAGCCTTCTGCGCCGGGCATGATCTGCGCCAGATGACCGCGATGCGGCAGGCACCGGATGGGGGCGCGGCGGCGTTCAAGGATCTGTTTGACCGCTGTGCCAGCGTCATGGCCCGTATTCAGTCGATGCCACAGCCGGTGATCGCGCAGGTGCATGGCATCGCCACCGCTGCCGGATGCCAACTGGTCGCCACCTGCGACATGGCTGTTGCGGCCGAAGGCACAAGATTTGGCGTGAACGGAGTGAACATCGGGCTGTTCTGTTCGACCCCAATGGTTGCCCTGTCCCGCAACATCCCCCGTAAACAGGCGTTTGAAATGTTGACCACCGGCAGGTTCATCGACGCGACACGGGCAGAATCATTGGGTCTGATCAACCGTGTGGTGACTGCCGAAACCCTCGAAGCGGAAACCGCAGAGCTGGCCGAAACTGTTGCCGCTAAACTGGGCGCAGCGGTGAAAATCGGCAAAGAGGCATTTTACACCCAAATGTCCATGCCCGTGGCAGAGGCCTATGCCTATACCGGCGAAGTCATGGTGCAAAACATGCTGCGCGATGACACCGCCGAAGGCATCAATGCCTTCCTTGAAAAACGCGATCCCGACTGGGAGCAGTGATTGTTTCCAAAGCTGTTTTCAATTGTTGCAAAATCAGGACTATCAATTGGGGCACAATTGGGGCATGATTATGACAGAGCGCAGACGCGCCTGACTATTTTGGGTCGCCGCCTAGCAGAAGGTCCCTCCAGATCAGCCTCTCACTGATCGACCATCCCTGCAGCGGCGACCCCAAATCAGCCCCCTCCCCGATTGGATCTTTGACGCTGCCCATTGCACCTATGTGGCAGCTGCCCTAAATCCCCCCAAACACCTTGTGATCTGTTTCCCCTGACAAACCTGCCTCTTCCCATGGCCGACCATGTTGGGTGATCCGATCAACCTCAGGAAACCGCAAAGGGCTGACATGGATACCTTACACATCATTGGCGGCGGCATGGCCGGTTCAGAAGCCGCCTGGCAGGCAGCAAATGCCGGCGTTCAGGTCGTCATCCATGAAATGCGGCCCGATGTCGGGACATTTGCCCACCAAACCGGGTTGCTGGGGGAAATGGTCTGTTCCAACTCTTTTCGTTCAGATGATTCAGAACAAAACGCCGTGGGGCTGCTGCATTGGGAAATGCGTGCGGCAAACGGGTTAATCATGGCCACTGCGGATAAGCACAAGCTGCCCGCCGGTGGCGCGCTGGCGGTGGACCGTGAACCCTTTGCCCAATCCGTCACCGACGCCCTGTTGGCCCATCCGAACGTCACCGTTGAATATGGCGAGATCACCAGCCTGCCAGAAGACGGTCAATGGATCATTGCAACCGGCCCGCTGACTTCTGGCGCATTGGCCGAAGCAATTGCCGCAGAGACCGGTGCCGAGGCCCTCGCATTTTTCGACGCCATCGCGCCGATCATCTATTTCGACAGCATCAATATGGACCGCGCCTGGATGCAGTCCCGTTATGACAAGGGCGAGACCGAGGAAGAGCGTACCGCCTATCTGAACTGCCCAATGTCGAAAGAGCAATATGAAGCCTTCATTGACGCGCTGCTGGCGGCGGATAAGACCGAGTTCCGCGAAGGCGAAACCGCCGGGTATTTCGACGGCTGCTTGCCGATTGAGGTCATGGCCGAGCGCGGTCGCGAGACCCTGCGCTTTGGCCCGATGAAACCCGTGGGGCTGACCAATGCCCATCAGCCTGATGTCAAAGCCTATGCCGTTGTGCAGCTACGTCGCGACAATAAGCTGGGCACGCTTTACAACATGGTCGGCTTTCAGACCAAGATGAAGTACGGCGCGCAAACTGATGTTTTTAAAATGATACCCGGCCTTGAGGATGCTTCCTTTGCGCGACTCGGCGGCATTCATCGCAACTCCTTTATCAACTCACCCACCTTGCTGGATGACCAGATGCGCCTGCGCTCGCGCCCCAATATCCGCTTTGCCGGGCAGATCACCGGCGTTGAAGGCTATGTGGAAAGCGCGGCCATGGGGCTGCTGGCCGGCCGTATGGCCGCGGCAGAGCTGCTGGGCGGCACTGCCCCAACCCCACCGAATACCACGGCGATGGGCGCGTTGATCACCCATATCACCGGTGGCGCTGATGCCAAAACTTTCCAGCCGATGAATGTGAACTTTGGCCTCTTCCCGCCGGTTGAAGGGCTGAAATCGGGACGTCGGGGGCGCAAGGATCGTTACAAGGCCTATACGGATCGCGCCAAACTGGATTGGCAGGCATGGCTGGACAGAAGCGAACTGCCCGCCTAAACTTCTGTCATGACAGAGGTTTTTCTGAACAAGGTCTATGCCGCAAGCGGTGAGACCGAAACACGCGAGATCTACGACGCCTGGGCCAAAACCTATGAGACGGAAGTTGGCGAACACGGCTATGCTACACCGGGGCGATGTGCCGCTGCACTGGCAGGAATGACGCCAGACCTGACTGCCCCGCTCCTGGATTTCGGGTGTGGCACGGGATTGTCCGGTCTGGCGCTGAAGCTGGCCGGGTTTGAAACCATCGATGGTGTCGATATATCAAAGGAAATGTTGGCACAGGCGACACAGAAAGGTGTTTATCGCAGCACCAGACAGGTGACGGCCGACACCGTCATTGCAACAGGCAGCTATGCCAATATTGCCGCCATTGGCGTGATTGGCACCGGGGCTGCGCCGATTTCGGTTTTGGACATGCTGATGAAAGCCCTGCCGCGCGATGGCCGTCTGGTGTTCAGTTTCAACGATCACACGCTTCAAGATCCGGTTCATGAGGCGCGGATCAACGAATGGACCGACTGTGGTGCGGCGCGTCTGCTGTTTCGCGAACGCGGCGCACATTTGCCGGGTATCGACATGCAATCTAACGTTTATATCCTTGAAAAAGCGTGACTTTTAGAACCCGTTTTGCGCCATCCCCAACCGGACCACTTCACCTTGGCCATGCCTATTCGGCGATGCTGGCCTATGATATGGCCGTTGAACAGGGCGGTGAATTCCTGCTGCGGATCGAAGATATTGATCAATCCCGCGCGCGCCCTGCATGGGAGGCACAGATCTATGATGATCTGGCATGGCTGGGCCTGCGCTGGCCGACACCCGTGATGCGCCAGTCAGAGCGGCTGGCCGTCTATGGGGCCACGCTGGATAGCCTTTGGAAGAGCAATCATATTTACCCTTGCAGCTGCACCCGCGCCGATATCAACGCTGCACTTTCCGCCCCGCAGGAAGGTGTGCCAACCCATGGGCCGGACGGGCTGATCTATCCCGGCACTTGCCGCCCTGATGGGGAGCAGTCTCAATCGGAACGCCCGCAAGGCAATACCGTCTTGCGGCTTAACATCGCAGCAACCATCGAAAATCCCGATCAGGTTTTCCAGTTCACCGAGACAGGTGCAGGGCCTGTAGGCGAAACCGGCCAGATCAGATTTACCGGTCAAGATGTGGTCAACCAGGTCGGCGATATCGTCATCGCACGGCGTGACATGGGCACCTCTTATCACCTCGCCGTGGTGCTGGATGATGCCGCGCAGGGCATCAGCCATGTGGTGCGCGGTGCGGATCTATTTGAAGCGACGAAAATCCACGTGGTTCTGCAAACACTGCTGGGCCTGCCGGTGCCCAGCTATCACCACCACAGGCTGATCCGCGATGATGCAGGCAAGCGGCTTGCCAAACGAGACGATGCGCGGGCCATATCGACCTATCGAAATGAAGGAATAACTACCCAAGATATTCGTTCACTAATAGATAGATAGCTCCCTTAACTAATCTAAAGCTTTAACTTATTCAGGCGCAATAAGTTCCACCACCTCATCCCCCTTTACTGCGCGGTAAAAGCAGTGACGCCGCCCCGTATGACAGGCCGCGCCGGTCTGGTTGACCAGAACCAAAAGACAATCCTGATCGCAGTCAAAACGAAACTCGACCAGTTCCTGAGTATGACCGCTGGTTTCGCCCTTGATCCAGAATGACTGTCGTGACCGGCTCCAATAGGTCACGCGGCGGGTCTCTAGGGTACGGGTGACCGCCTCTGCATTCATCCATGCCAGCATCAGTACCTCATGGCTCTTTGCGTCTTGAGCAATGACCGGGATCAAACCGGCATCGTTAAAGGTCAGGTCGGATGGATTAAATGACATGGTCAACATCTTTCATGAATTTGCATCTGCGGACGGGAAGGTTATGTAGGCATTAGGCGGCTAAGGAAACAGACATGTCAGGCGACACCGATTTAATCAAACTTTATTCCGGACGCATTTTGGCGCTGGCGGCTGACATCCCTTATCTGGGCCGTCTGGAAGCTCCGGATGCAACTGTCAAACGCCGCTCGCCCCTATGTGGTTCTGCGGTGACAGTCGATGTGCAGGTGCGTGATGGAATATTGGCCGATCTGGGTCAGGACGTGAAAGCCTGCGCCTTGGGTCAGGCTGCCGCCGCCGTGGCCGCTGGTGGTGCAATCGGGGCCTCACTTGAAGTGGTAGCAAAGGGCCGTGATCAACTTCTCGCCATGCTGAAGTCTGGTGGCCCTGTGCCTGACGCCCCTTTTCACGGGTTCGACGTGTTGACCCCAGCGGTCGAGTATAAAAACCGCCATGCCTCGATTATGTTGAGCATGGAAGCCATGGTTGAGGCCATGGAACAGGCCATGCAGCCCGCAGGCGACGCCTAGATCGCCCCGCCTTAAACATGGATCGCTTATTTGCTGCTTCTCGCTTTGGACGAACGCGAAAAGCGATATTTGGGCCTCAGTTTAAGGCGCGACGCATTAGGCCCGGCACGGGTTCCAGTATGCTTACCAGTGCAAAAAAAAACGCCGCACATCCAAAGGGATGGCGGCGCAAGGAAAGCGTTTCTTACGGGGACCCGTTTTGCTCTTGGGGCAGAAACCCCGTGTCAGTCAAGGACAGGCGGTACCCGCTGACAGCATCAATTTGGGACGGATGCAAAGGGGCAAAACGGCATAAGATCGCAGGCAGAAATCAAACAAAAACAGGCAGATAAAGACAACCAACGAGCATCACTGTAAGCGCTGCTGCACCAACCGCATCCTGCACAATCGTATCTTGCGACCGCTTGGCGATGGATTTGAGTGTTTTTAACGTCGTCATCGGAACCTCCGCTCTTGTTGCTCCTTTGTTCTCATTTCTTTAACCGACTGTAAAGAACTTTTTGCGAACATTTGCGAACAAAATGTTCCAGCGGAGGTTAACCTACTGAAATCAAACGAATGGCTTCATCCTGTCGCATCAACCACAACAGCATGCGTGCCGCCTTGCCCCTATCAGATGTCAATGTCGGATCTTCGGCCAGTAATTTACGGGCGTCAGATTGCGCGATCGCCATCAATCCCGCCTGCCGTTCAAGGTCTGCCACTTTGAATCGGGGCACACCAGACTGTGCCGTGCCGATCAAATCCCCCGTACCGCGCATTTTCAGGTCAGTCTCTGCGATGACAAACCCATCCTCGGTCTCGCGCAACACTTCAAGCCGTTGCCGACCTGTTTCTCCCAGCGGGCTTTGATACATCAACAGGCAGGTTGAGGCCCCTTTGCCCCGCCCAACCCGGCCACGCAGCTGGTGTAACTGTGCCAGACCAAAGGTCTCTGCCCGTTCGATAACGATGATCGTTGCGTTTGGCACATCAACGCCGACCTCGATCACGGTTGTCGCAACCAGAACCTGCGTCTCTCCCTTCTGAAAGGCACGCATCGCCGCATCTTTCTCTGCGGGGGGAATCTGACCATGTACCAAGCCGACAACCCCCTCACCAAGGGACGCACGCAACCGTTTGAACCGTTCTTCGGCCGCGATCAGGTCACTGACCTCGCTTTCCTCCACCAAGGGGCAGACCCAATAACATTGCCGCCCCTCCGCTACGGCGGCTCGCAACCGTTCCACCACCTGATCCAACTTGCCGGTGCTGATCAACGCCGTTGTGATCGGCTGACGGCCCGGCGGTTTTTCGTCCAGAACCGACACATCCATATCGCCATATTGCGCCAGCGCCAGAGATCGCGGAATGGGGGTTGCCGTCATCACCAAGACATCCGCGCGATCACCTTTGCGGCCCAGCTCCAGCCGTTGACGCACGCCAAAGCGGTGCTGTTCATCCACTACTGCCAGCCGTAAATCGGCAAAATTCACGTCTGTCTGAAACACCGCATGGGTTCCAACCAAAACCTGTATGTCGCCGCCAGCAAGTGCGGCCAATTTCGCCTGCCGCTCTGCCCCTTTGTCGCGCCCCGTCAGGATTTCCAAAACCACGCCCGCCTCTTCGGCCAGGGGCCGTAGGCCTTGCAGGTGCTGGCGCGCAAGAATTTCTGTAGGGGCCATCAACACCCCCTGCCCGCCTGCCTCAACTGCGGCCAGCAAGGCCATAAAGGCAACCAGCGTCTTACCCGCGCCAACATCACCTTGCAAAAGCCGGTTCATCCGCTGCGGTTGCGCCATATCGGCAGTGATTTCCGCAATTGCCCGGGTCTGCGCCCCTGTCGGTTGATAGGGCAATGAGGCCAATACACGCGCCTGCAAGCTGCCATCCCCTTTGGTGCTGCGCCCCTGTTTGCGCCGTTCCTTCTGACGCGCCAAAGCCAGGGTGATTTGATGGGCCAGAAGCTCATCATAGGCCAAGCGCTCTCTTGCCGGGGCGGTTGCCGCAAGGTCTGCAATCTCCTGCGGATCATGTGCTGCCCCTACTGCGGGCCCAAAATCGGGCCAGCCGGCCTGTTTTTTCTGTTCAGGGTCAATCCATTCGGCCAAATCAGGCAGGCGCGCCAAGGCACCGCGCGTGGCCTTATACATCAATTTTTGGGTCACCCCATGGGTCAGCGGATATACCGGCTCGAACAGGGGCAGCGTCCCGGCTTCGGCCTCAGGCACGGCGAAATCTGGGTGCACCATCTGGGCAACCCCGTCAAACAGCTCGACGCGCCCTGACACGATCATACGCGCCCCCTCTGGCATCTGACGCGCCAGATAATCACCGCGCGCATGGAAATAGACCAGCTGAAAACTGGTTTCTGCATCCTCCACATGGATACGGTATGCGCCGCCTTTGTTGCGTGCGGGGCGATGGCTGCCAATGGTGACCAATACGGTCAAAGTTGAAGGCAGAACTGCATCCTTTACGCTGTTGCGACGACCGCGGTCAATGCCGGAATAAGGCAAAGTAAACAACAGGTCACGCGGGGTTTGCACCCCCAAACCGGCAAAATTCTGGGCGGTCTTGGGGCCGACCCCCTCCAGCGTTTCGAGCCCGGCAAAGAGCGGAAAAAGAGCTTCGGGGCGCTGGCTCATGTGGCCCCGATCAGGCGCAGCCAGCCATCCTCATCCATGGTCTCAATCCCCAGTTCGGCCGCCTTTTTTGCCTTGGACCCGGCACCGGGCCCGGCCACCAGAATATCTGTTTTGGCGCTGACCGATCCCGAAACCTTGGCCCCCAAACGCTCTGCGCGGGCTTTTGCTTCGGCACGTGTCATTTTTTCCAAAGTCCCCGTGAACACGACGGTTTTTCCGGTGACCGGGCTGCCCGAAGTATCTGGGCGTTTCACCGGCTGGACGTCCAGCTGCGCAATCAACCGGTCAATCGACGCCCGTTCACGGTCCTGCGCAAATGTGCCAACCAAAGATCCGGCCATGACCCCACCCACGCCATCAACGCCGATCAGATCTTCCCACGCCGGCCCCTCTTGCGCCGCCGCATCACGCATGGCGGTCTCGAAAGTGGCCCAATCCCCATAGTGCAAAGCGATCAGGTTTGAAGCGGCTTCGCCAACATGTCGTATCCCCAATGCAAAAAGCACACGATTCAAGGGAATTTTCCGTTTTTCATCAATAGCTTGAAAAAGGTTTTGCGCAGATTTCTCTCCCCAGCCCTCACGGTTCTTAAGCTGTTGCAGCCCTTCACCAAAGCGTTCCTTGAGAGTGAAAATATCAGCAGGTTCCGCGATCCAGCCATCGCCATAGAACTGCTCCACCTGTTTTGCGCCAAGCCCCTCGATGTCGAATGCACCACGGGCGACAAAATGCTTCAACTTCTCCACCGCCTGTGCTGGGCAGATCAACCCGCCGATACACCGGCGGACAGCATCACCGGGTTCGCGAATTGCATCGGAGCCACATTGCGGGCAAACATCAGGGAAAACAAAGGGATCCGTATCTTCGGGCCGCTTGTTCAGGTCCACATCCGCCACTTTTGGAATCACATCCCCGGCGCGGTATACCTGCACCCAATCGCCAAACCGAATGTCCTTTCCGCCGCGAATTTCGCCGCCTTTGCTGTCCAGGCCTTTGATGTAATCTTCATTATGCAGGGTCGCATTTGATACCACTACGCCGCCAACTGTCACCGGCTGTAACCTGGCGACCGGCGACAATGCCCCGGTGCGCCCCACCTGAATGTCGATCGCCGTTAGCCACGTCCAGGCAAGTTCGGCGGCGAATTTATGGGCAATCGCCCAACGCGGCGTGGTGGAACGAAAGCCAAGACGCTCTTGCAGGGCGAGGTCGTTGACCTTGTACACCACGCCATCAATATCATAGCCAAGTGTCGCACGCTGCTTTTCGATTTCGGCGTAATGATCAACCAGTTGATCTGGGCCGGCACAGAGGGCAGTCAATGGGTTGGTAACAAACCCAAGTGATTTCAATCTCTTGATCGCCCCATCCTGGGTGTCAGCCAGAGGGGCAGAGAACTCGCCCCAAGCATAGGCAAAGAACCGAAGCGGCCGCGATTTGGTGATGGTGCTGTCAAGCTGCCGAAGAGAGCCGGCAGCCGCATTGCGCGGGTTCGCGAAAGGTTTGGCCCCTGCCGCCTCTTGCCGCACATTCAACGCCTCGAAATCCGCATGACTCATGTAAACTTCGCCACGCACCTCAAGCACTTCCGGCGCGTCTGTCAAAACACGCGGAATATCCGCAATGGTGCCGGCATTGGCTGTCACGTTTTCGCCAATCGCCCCATCGCCACGCGTCGCGGCCTGTTCCAGCACACCATTTTCATAGCGCAGGGAAAGCGAAAGCCCGTCAATTTTTGGCTCGGCGGTATATTCGAGCCTTTCCTGATCGCCAATGCCAAGGTATTTGCGGATGCGCCCGTCAAATTCTGCGACATCTTCCGCATCAAAGGCATTGGACAGCGACAGCATCGCTACCGCATGTGTGACCTTGGAAAACCCCTCCGCAGGTGCAGCGCCCACTTGCTCTGAGGGGCTGTCCTCACGTTTCAGCGCCGGGAAACGGGTTTCAATTTCGATATTTCGCCGCTTCAGGGCGTCATATGTGGCATCATCAAGATTAGGATCATCCGCATTGTAATAATCCTGATTGGCGCGGCCCAAAACATCGGCCAAACGCGCCAACTCAACAGCGGCCTCGTCTTGCGTCAAATCCTCTATGTCGATCTTTGCTGTCATCGCCCCCCGCTTTGCCCCTTCCGTTGGCATCATCGCCCAACAGATAAGTCGGCAGGCAAAGCAGGTCTAGCGTGATTTCACGGCACCCTCTCAGGCAGAGGCAGCCAGATCCATCCGTACAGGTTCAGGATCGCGCAGCACATAACCGCGCCCCCAAACCGTTTCGATGTAGTTATCCCCGCCTGTGGCGGTGCTTAACTTCTTGCGCAGTTTGCAGATAAAAACGTCAATGATCTTGAGTTCAGGCTCATCCATCCCGCCATAAAGATGGTTCAGGAACATTTCCTTGGTCAGGGTTGTCCCTTTGCGCAGCGATAGAAGCTCAAGCATCTGGTATTCTTTACCGGTCAAATGCACCGTCTGATTGTCGACCGCGACAGTCTTTGCATCAAGGTTCACCGCAATCTGCCCGGTCTCGATAACCGATTGCGAATGCCCTTTTGAGCGGCGGATGATTGCGTGAATGCGTGCAACCAGTTCTTCCCGGTGGAAAGGTTTGGTCAGATAATCATCCGCCCCGAAGCCAAACCCCTTGATCTTGCTTTCGGTATCGTCAGACCCCGACAATATCAGGATCGGTGTTGCAATCCGGCTCAACCGCAATTGGCGCAACACCTCATGGCCATTCATATCGGGCAGATCCAGATCAAGCAGGATAAGATCATAGTCATACAGCTTTGCCAAATCGATCCCTTCTTCGCCAAGATCCGTCGCATAGACGTTCAAATTGGCGTGGGTCAGCATCAACTCGATGCTGCGTGATGTTGTGGGATCATCTTCGACAAGCAGTACACGCATGGGCATTCTCCGTTTGGCATCTTTACAGTGGGATGGGCCATTGGAATAGAAACTGGACAAAAAAGGTTAACCACCCGTTACCGATGAGTGGAAATTAGAGCAACAACTTAAAGTTGTCTATACTTTTGAACGGCCGTTGCCTTCAATGCCGCTTCACCATGTTCGGTTACCGCACGCACCCATTCCAGAAACTCTTCTTCACTGATCTGATAGCGTTCAAGCGCCTCGGCCTGGCTCAACAACCCGTAAACCACCCCGCGGACCACGGCAGCCTTGCGTGAGGCAACCCATCGCCGGGTCTTGGCACTGGGCAGGTCGGCCCGGCTCATCACACTGCCATCTGCCAGGGTCACCGATCGCGGGCCATCCACTTTTTTAAGATACATCAGGACTATCCATTTATTCGCACCACGCGAAGCTTGCCCCCATCGCCCTTAACGCTGCATGAAGCCCCCCCTTGTGAGTAGTTAGGATTTTCCTATATTCCCCCCTAACACCCGCCTGGAGAAAACCATGCCGCTTGATCAGACCCCCCCGCTGAATTCACTGGGCTTTGCAAAATCCCCTGCCGACACCCGTGTGGTGGTCGCCATGTCCGGCGGCGTCGACAGCTCCGTGGTGGCGGCCATGCTGGCCGAGGAAGGCTATGACGTGGTCGGCGTCACCCTGCAGCTCTACGACCACGGGGCCGCCCTTGCGAAAAAAGGTGCCTGCTGCGCCGGGATCGACATCCACGATGCCCGGCGTGTGGCGGAAGATATGGGGTTTCCCCATTACGTGCTGGATTACGAAAACGTCTTCAAGGATGCGGTGATTGACGAATTCGCCGACAGCTATCTGGGCGGAGCCACCCCCGTGCCCTGCATCCGTTGCAATGAGCGTGTAAAATTCAAGGACCTGCTGGAAACCGCCAAGGATCTTGAGGCCGATTGCATGGCCACCGGCCATTATATCCAACGCAAAATGGGTGCATCCGGTGCCGAGCTGCACAGTGCCGCCGACGCCAGCCGGGATCAAAGCTATTTCCTGTTCTCCACCACGCCAGAGCAATTGGACTACCTGCGCTTCCCCCTCGGCCATTTGCCCTCCAAGAACGATACCCGCGCACTGGCCGCGAAATACGGGCTCAGCGTAGCGATGAAACCCGACAGTCAGGACATCTGCTTTGTCCCGGATGGTGATTATGCCTCTGTGATCCTGAAACTGCGCCCCGAAGCGGCTGATCCCGGTGACATTGTCGACACCAACGGTGCGGTGCTTGCGCGCCATGACGGGATCATCAACTATACCGTGGGCCAGCGCCGCGGCCTTGGCATCGGCGGGCTTTCCGATCCCCTCTATGTGGTAAAACTGGATGCCGACCGCAAAGAGGTTGTTGTCGGCCCGAAATCCATGCTGGCCACCCGTACCGTCCCGGTGCGCGAAATCAACTGGTTGGGGGATGCGCCCCTGACCTCCCGGTCAGAATGGCATATTGCAGTCAAGGTCCGCTCAACCCGCCCCCCGACAGAGGCCATCCTGCGCCCCCTGTCAGACACCACAGCCGAAGTTGAACTGCTGACCCCGGAACAGGGCGTCTCCCCCGGTCAAGCCTGCGTTTTCTACGATCCCGACAGCACGCGGATTTTCGGTGGTGGCTGGATCCATAAAGGCTAGCCTTTACCCCCAACCACTGCCCCGCAGACCGATCTTCTTCTCTTTTTGGCCTTAAATGCTGCGGGAGTTTGAGGGCAGAGCCCTCATCACTTAAAATAGTGTCGCGCCCTGGCGCGTCATTTTCCCGACAGCCCATCAAGCACCGCCTTCGCGGCCCTTATCCCCGGGGCTTCCCCCCCCTGCCCCAGCCGCTGCATGCTCAGTGCCATTGCCGCATATTGCGCCTCCGGTGCCGCCAAGACCTTTAACACCGCCTGCGCTATCGGTCCGGGTCGGCAATTGGCCCCGATATATTCCGGCACAGCCCGTGTATCGGACACCAGATTGACCAGTGTCACCGTATCCACCTTGACCATCCGCCCGATTACCTGCCGGCTGACCCAATTCATATCATAGGCAATCACCATCGGTGTCTCGCTGGCCGCCAGCTCCAAGGATACCGTCCCGGAGGCCGCAAGGGCGACATCCGCCGCGCGGAATGCCGCGCGTTTTTCAGCCAAAGGATCGGCCACCCCCTCATCCAGCGGGTTCAAGACCACCGGTGGCATATCCCAGTTCTGCACCAAACGTCGCACCGCCCCCACCACGGGGGCCGCAGCGGGGATAACAACCCGCATCTCGGGCTTGTCGCGGGCAAGCCGGGCAACCACCTGCTGGAACACCGGCCCCAGACGGGCCACTTCGCTTTGGCGCGATCCGGGCAGCACGAGAAGAAGCGGCGCATCGCCGAGGTGGTGACGTGCCCGGAAAGCCGCTGCCTCTGCATCGCTCGCCACCGGTTCGGCCACCACCGGATGACCCACAAAGTCACAGCGCATGCCCGCCGCTTCCATATAAGGCGGTTCAAACGGCAACAGGGCCAGGACCTGATCCACAAACCGCGCCATCTTTTCCGCGCGACGCGGGCGCCAGGCCCAAACCGTCGGGGCCACATAATGCACACATCTGATGTCGCTCTTGGCCTTGACCTGTCGCGCCACCCGCAGGGAAAAATCAGGGCTGTCGATGGTAATCAGCACATCCGGCCGCATCTCGACCACAGCCGCTGCGGTTTCATTGATCCGCGCTTTCAACGCCCGGTACTTTGGCAATATCTCGGCAAGCCCCATGACGCTCAGCTCTGACATGTCAAAGCGGCTTTCCAGCCCCTCAGCCGTCATCATCGGGCCGCCAATTCCTTCAAAGGTCACATCAGTGTGCAGCGCTTTCAACCCTGCCATCAACGCCCCGCCCAGCTTGTCCCCCGAGGGTTCGCCGGCAAGGATGAAGATCCTCACGCCGCCCCCCCGCGGCGCGCCCAAAGCACCAGACCATATTGATCCGCCAATTCTGTGCAACGCGCCGCATCAAGAATGATCACATCCCCCTCATCCACCACAACACCTGCCAGCCCCGCCTGATGCGCGGCCTCAATCGTTGCAGGGCCAATGGTGGGCAGATCAATCTCTCTGATCTGGCCGGTTTTCGGCCCCTTGCAGAGGATTGCCCGCATACCAGCTGCCTTTTCCGGCAGGGTCGCCAACAGGTGATCAGTGCCGCCCATGGTCTCAACGCCCAACACCTGTTCCGCCCCGATCACACAGGCCTGCCCGATGTCCAGAGGGGCCAGCCCCGCCAGCACCGCTTCGCCGCGTGCCGCATCGCGGCGCATCTGGGCATCCGGCCAGGCTTCGGACAACATGCCCTGTTCCGCCACCAGATCAGGCAGCAGTGTATCGGCCCCAACCACCTCAAACCCGGTCTGTTCGAATATCTCTTTGAGAACCTGCAAGGCACCATTGTCGCCCGCCGCCAGCGCCTTTTGAAACAGCGGCACCAGTGGCAGGGTCTCGCTGTCCAATCTGGCGGGGTCCAGATCAGGCCGGTCAATCGCCCCACAGAAACACACTTGCGTCACACCACGTTCGCCAAGGGCAACCAGTAGCGTGCCAAGCGTTTCCAGCCGAAAGGTCAGATCAACCCCAAGCACATCCGGCAACATGCCCTCATAGGCGCAGACCAGCGGTGCCACCTCCTGCGCGGCGGCCACTTCAGCGGGCAGGCGCCCGCGCCCTGTGATCAACGCCAGCGTCATTTCGGCGTCAGGAAATGGCGGCCCGTGTCGGCCGTGACAAAATCAACGATCTCGCGCACATAGGCACTTTCCGTTTCTTCACCCAGACGCATGGCGCGGTCCTGAAACGTGCCTTCCCCCTGCGCCAGCATCTGAAATGCGGCCCGCAGGGCCGTGATGTCACCGCGCGCAACACCGCGCCGTTTCAACCCGACAAGGTTCAGCCCGTCCAGATCGCCACGCGGCCCCTGCACCAGACCATAGGGGATCACATCATTGGTCACCATCGTCACCGCCCCGATGATCGCCCCCTTGCCGATGCGCACAAACTGGTGAATGCCGGACAGCCCGCCAATAATGACATCATCCTCGATGATACAATGCCCGGCCACAGCGACGGAATTCACCACAATCACGCGGTTCCCGATCACCGCATCATGGGCAATATGACACCCGGCCATAAACAGGCAATCATCGCCGATCTGCGTGACCCCGCCACCGCCTTCCGTGCCACAGTTCATCGTAACATGTTCACGGATGCGGTTGCGCTTGCCAATCACGAGGCGGCTGGCCTCACCCTTGAACTTCAGATCCTGCGGAATCTCTCCAATCACCGCAAAGGCGAAGATCACCGTACCCTCACCCACATCGGTATTGCCGGTGACAACCACATGGCTTTTCAACTCGACATCCGCATGCAGCACCACATCGGGCCCGACCAGACAAAACGGCCCGACCTTTGCGGTAGGGTCAATCTGCGCGCCCGCTTCGATCACCGCCGAGGGGTGGATATTGCTCATTTCGGCAGATCCAGCATCGCCATGAACTCCGCCTCTGCCGCCATCTCGCCCTCAACCGTGGCCACGCCGGAGAATTTCCAGATCTTGCCACCGGGTTTGCCGCGCACTGTCTTGAGGTCCATGCGCAGGACATCGCCGGGCACAACCTTGCGGCGGAATTTACAATTGTCGATGGACATAAAGTAAATCAGCATTTCCTTATCCATCTGCTCCAGCGCGACACCAACCATCACACCGGCGGTCTGCGCCATGGCTTCGACAATGGTGACACCGGGCATGATGGGGGTGCCGGGGAAATGGCCCTGAAAATGCGGCTCGTTCATGGTGACGTTTTTGTAACCAACCGAGGATTGTGTGCCGTTGATCTCTTCTACCTTATCCACCAACAGGAACGGGTAGCGGTGCGGCAGAATGCGTTGGATCATCTGGATATCAGCGCGCAAAAGTGTGTCGCTTGTGGTCTCGCTCATGTCATGTCCTTTGGTGTCTTGAGGCGTTTTCTAGAGCTATCAACTTCACCACAGACGGGCAAGCGTGGCTCACTCGGCACCGCTGCCCAATGTTTCATTCAGCAATGAAATGGCATCATCGGTGATCTCGATGGCAGAGGCGCTGACAAAAACCGACCGCAGATCAAGGATCACTGCCGCTTCGGCACTGCGCATCAGACGTTCCAGCACCGGCCCCGCCGCACGTTCAAACACCGCGCGTTCCTGATCCAGCAGCGCGTTCAGCGCACGTCCCTTGGTCGCCTGTACCTGACGGGTCTGTTGGACCTTTTCGTCAAACTCATTGGCAAGGGTGCGAAATTCTTCGGGGGTCATGGTCGCACGAACGGAGGTCAGGCGTTTTTCCTCGGCCTCAAGGTCTGCCTCGATCTTGCGGTTCTCGCTGGCCAGTTCCGTACCCTTCGCCTCTACTTCGGCGACGACCCTTTTGCCAAAATCACTGTCCAGAAACAGACGGTCAGAGTCGATTGTCAGAATCGGGCTGACAATGCTGCCGCGGTTTAAAGTGGTGTCGGAACGGGCCTGCTGCGCGAAAGCGGCAGACCCGAAAACAGTTTGCGCCAGCCCGATCAGAGCCAGCGCAAAAACAGCGGATCGCGTGCCGCCCTGCATCCCCTAGAACTGGGTGCGCAGCGTGATCTCGAAAGATTGCTCTTCGTCAAAATCCTCGCTCTTGAGCGCTTTGGAGAAGTTGAATTGCAACGGACCAACAGGGGTTGTCCAGAACAGGGACACGCCCACCACATGGCGGAATGATCCGGCCTCGCCCTGAACATTGCCGCCGTTCAGGTTCACATCATCCAGATTCCACAGGTTTGCCACGTCGTAGAAAACACCACCGGAAATGCCGTATTCTTCTGGCAGGCCCAGCGGGAATTCCGCCTCGAAACGCGCCGCAACATAAAGGTTACCGCCCAGTGGATCATTTGACGTGCCGCTGGTGTCGCGCGGACCAATGCCGCCCGGTTCAAAGCCGCGAATGATCGATGGCCCCAGCAAGAAACGATCAACCACACGGTTGGTACCTTCCTGCCACGCCAGCGCGCCCCCTTCGAGGGTCGCCCGCAGGGTCACATCCTCGTTGAAGACACGTTTTTCGCCGGTCACTTTTGCAACCGTTTTGATGTATTTGCTGTCGCCACCCAGACCGGCAAAATCCTGACTGAACTGGAACAATACGCCAGCTGTCGGATCCAGCCCGCTGCGCCGGGTGTCATAGGTATATTCATAGCCGATTGCCGAAGAAATCTGTGCATCAGCCGCAATATCGCCACCGACGGTCAACCCGTTTTCCGCCGGATCGCGCGCCAATAGGTCAATCTGCTCAGCAGTATAGCGCAGCGACAACCGCCCGTTTTCACTGACCGGGAATGACAGGGAGGGCTGCACAATCAAACGCTCGGTATCATAGCTGGCAAAGCTTGAATTGGTCTCGGCATAGTCAATGTTCAGACCAAAGGCCAAATCCCGGCCCAAAAGCGCCGGCTCGACAAAGTTGATGCCATAACGCGTTGCATCTTCCGCTGTCGAAATCGACAGAGACAGTTTCTGCCCACGCCCAAGGAAGTTCTCTTCCGCAAAGCTGACCGCGACTCCGACCCCGTCGTTGTTCGAGAAAGACCCACCAAAGTTCAAAGAACCGGTTGGCTTTTCAACCACATCCACATCGACAACAACCTGTTCGCCGCTGGATCCCTCACGGGCGTTGACCTCGGCAGTCTCGAAGTAGTTCAGCGCGCGGATACGTTCCGCCGCCTGACGGATCTCACGTGGGTTGAACGGGTCCCCTTCAACACTGTCAAACTGACGTCGGATCACCCGGTCCAGCGTCGTTGTGTTACCCTCAATATCGATCCGTTCTACGAAAACGCGCTGTCCGCGGCTGATCACATAGGTCACATCCAGCGTCAGGTCGCGGTCGTTGCGGTTGATCTGCGGTTCAACCCGCATGAAATCGACGCCATCACGAATGGCCTGCCGTTCAAGACGGGCAATGTCTGCTTCGACAAGGGTTGGCGAATAGATCACCCCGGGGCGCACTTTCACGATATTGCGGTAAGTATCCGCATCGACATTTGGCATCTGGGACACCACCGACACTTCGCCAAATTTGAACTGCTGGCCCTCGGTGATGTTGTAAGACACGAAAAAGCCGTCGCGCTCTTCAGTCAACTCACCGTTCACCGCCGTGGTGCGCATGTCGACATAGCCACGGGACAGATAGAAATCGCGCAACAGCTGTTTATCAACGTCAACCTGCCCTTCGCGGAAGGTATCGCGTTTCACCAGACGGCGGAAAAAACCAGCTTGTTTGGTGCCAAGAACACGGCGCAATCGACGGTCAGAGTACTTGCGGTTGCCGACAAAGCTCAGACGTTCAATCTCAACATTGTCGCCTTCAAAAATTTCAAACACCAGATCAACACGGTTTTGATCACGGCGGATGATGCGCGGCTGTACGCGGGCAGCGATCCGCCCCTCGGAACTATAGGCCTCTGCGATGGCGGCGGCATCTGATTTGGCCTGCGACGGGTTGAACACACGCCGCTCGGTCGATCCGATCAACTGTGCCAGCGCTTCATCCTTGACTCGCTTGTTGCCTTCAAAGCGGACACGGTTCAACGTCGGCAGCTCGACCACGGAAATCACCAACGTGCCGCCACGTGGCTCGATCTCGACACTTTCAAACAAACCGGAGTTTTGCAGCTTCTGGTAGGCGTCATTCAGCTGACCGCCTGACATGGGCTGGCCGCGAGTGATTCCTGCACTGCGCAGGATGGCGGCGTCACCGATGCGGTTATTGCCATTGATCTGAACGGAGTTGAATTGATATTGCTGGGCCTGTACCGGCACCGAAGTGGCCACCCAAGCCACTGATAACAATGCGCAAACCGAAGCACTGCGTGCCAGTTTAGCAATTGTCGATGTTTTTACCTGATGGAAAGGCACTGCGCCCCACGTGCTCAGTCTCATGGTTTCAACCCAATCTTTAGACTTCATTGGGTTTCTGAGTACGGCAGCCGGGCGGGATTGTCAAAACCCGCAAAAGCAAAAAAGCACTACATCAAGCAGTGCATTTCAGCGTGTAAACATCATGATGTGGGCGTTAGGAGGCTTATAGACTGCCCAGATATGCGCCAGCAACCAGCGCCAGGGCAATTGTCCCGACATAGAGAACACGGTCCCAGTTGAGAGCCATCAACAGGCTGAGGCCGCGATAAGAGCTTTGAATAGCTTGCATCTGTCCAATCCTTTACGTTGAATTGTATCTAGCAAACCATTGCGGCACGATTTTGACGAAATAAGGCGAAATTGTGGCGGGCCGCAGAAAATTCTGCCAAATTGGCCCGCAACGGTGATTTTTATGCCCGCAGCAGCGGTGCAGTTGCCCTAGTGGTTCAAGGGCAGAACAGATCGTTCCCCAGCGCAAAGACCATCAGCGCCAGGACCATGCTCAATCCAATTGTCATCAGCACCTTCAGCGCCTTGTCGCTTGGCGGTTTGCCGGTCACCGCCTCATAGGCGTAAAACATCAGGTGCCCCCCATCCAGCGCCGGGATCGGGAAGAGGTTCAGCAAGCCCACAGCCGTGCTGAGCACCGCAATGAAATAGATGAACGACTGAGCCCCCTGGCTGGCCATCGCACCGGAGGTCTGGGCGATGCCGACCGGCCCGCTCAGGTTGCAGGTGCTGATATTGCCCACAATCATTTCGCGCAAACCAGACAGGGATCCGGTGATGATGCGCCAGGTATTCTGCACCCCGCCGGACAGGGCCGCACCCACGCTTGGGGTATCTGTGGCCGCTTCAAACGCCATGCCGCCTGCGATGCCAATGCGCAAGGCCCGTTTGAACGACCCGTCCGCCTGTGGTTCGTCCACGACTTTTGGCGTCATGGTGAAATCAAGGGTTTCTCCGTTGCGCCAGACGGTCAGGGCCAAGGCCGCCCCGTCAGAGCTTTCAACCGCCGATTTCAATTCATCAAAAGCATAGATCGGCGTGCCGTCGATGCCTGTAATCACATCGCCGGCCTCCAGACCGGCGGCGATGGCGGCGGATTGCGGCACCACCTGCAGGATCACAGGTGGCAGCAGATAAGGCCCCTCCACCGCGATCTCGCGCCCGTCACGGCGCACGTCATAAGACAGCGTTGGTGTCTTGGGCAGGCCGTCAATGAATTCACGATAGGCCGGATCACTTTGCGGGATTGTATTGCCCTGCACGGCGACAATCTCGTCCCCGGCCTGCAGTTCAGCGGCCCCTTGTGGCAAAGCGCGTATTTCACCCACGGTCAGCGGATCACGGGCAACACCGGTGCTGAACGCCACGGCAAAGAAGATCAGGATCGACATCACAAAGTTGAACACCGGCCCTGCGGCAACGGTTAATGTGCGTGCCCAAAGCGGTGCGCCGTGCATCGTATGGCGTGCCGCTTCCGGGTTGTCAGCCACAGCAGCCATGGCCGCTTCATCCTTGCCGGAGGCCGCATTGGCATCACCTGCAAATTTCACGTAGCCGCCAAAGGGCAAAGCGGCGATCTGCCACTTGGTGCCGCGTTTATCCATGCCGGACCACAGCACCGGACCAAACCCCAGCGAAAAAACATCCGCCTTGATCCCGCACCAACGCCCGACAATGTAATGGCCGTATTCATGGATTGCGACAATCACCGAAAGCGCGATGACAAACGCCAATAAAGTCCAGATCAGCCCGCCAAATTGCGGTATCAGCCCAAGAATATCCAAAGTTCTACCCTGCTCTTTTATGAATGGCGTCCCGTGCCGCCTTACGTGCCAAATGGTCTATTTGCAGCACGTTATCAAGGGTCATGGTGTCAGCAATAAGGCCAGCTGACGCATCAAACCCGGTTAATGTATCCTCGACCACATCGGCCATCTGCACAAAGGTGATCTGCCCTGCAATGAACCCATCTAACGCGGTTTCCTTGGCCGCATTAAACACTGCCCCCATCATGCCGCCCGACTGCATGGTTTCGCGGGCAAGGCGCAGGGCGGGCCACCGCCGTTCGTCCGGCGTGCTAAAGTCAAAACGGCCAATGGCTGCCAGATCCAGCCGCTCTACCGGGAGATGTTGGCGATCTGGATGATGCAGGGCAAATCCAATCGCATGGCGCATGTCGGCGGGGCCCACATGTGCCATCAGCGCACCATCTTTGAAACCGACCAGCGCATGCACCATGGATTGCGGGTGGACAATGACCTCAATACCTAACGGATCAACTCCAAAAAACTCATGTGTTTCAATGACCTCCATGGCCTTGTTAAACATGGATGCGCTGTCGATGGTGATCCGTTGGCCCATGTCCCAATTGGGATGGCTTGAGGCTTGATCCAGCGTCGCCTCCGCCAACCGTTCCAGCGGCCAATCACGAAACGCGCCGCCGCTGGCCGTGATGATAATGCGTTCAACCGCCGCCATCTCTTCACCGATAAGGGCCTGAAAAATCGCTGAATGCTCTGAATCCACCGGCAGGATGCGGGTGCCATGTTGGCGGGCGGTCTCCATCACCAGAGGGCCTGCACAGACCAGCGATTCCTTATTCGCCAGTGCCAGCGTGCCTCCCTGCGCCAGCGCCGCCATGCCCGGTGCAAGCCCCGCCGCCCCGACAATTGCCGACATGGTCCAATCCGCAGGGCGCGCTGCTGCCTCGGCAACTGCTGCCGCCCCCGCCCCCGCCGCCACGCCGGAGCCGCCAAGGGCCGCGCGCAGATCCTCCAGCCGGTGGTCATCAGCGGTAACAGCAATGTCAGCCTTTAATGCAATGGCATCTTTTGCCAGCTGTGCGATATTGCTGGCCCCGGTCAGGGCAACAACATCGTAATCCTCTGGCGCGCGCGCGATCAGATCAAGCGTATTCTGCCCGATGGAACCGGTGGCACCTAAAACGCTTACGCGTCGCATGGATCAGTTGAAACCTGTAGGCAGGCCAAGAAACGGACTGGCCAGCAAAAGGAAAAGCGCCGCGCCCAGCATACCGTCAAATCGGTCCATCAGGCCACCATGGCCGGGGATCAGATTGGAGCTGTCCTTGACTCCCATCTTACGTTTCAGGGCCGATTCCGCAACATCCCCCATTTGAGAAGCCATTGCGATCAATACAGAAATCACCACCAGCTGGATACCAACGCCGGTATTGATCGAAAACAGCAGCCCCACAATCGCCGCGCCGATCCAGCCCGCAACCGTACCGGACCAGGTTTTCTTTGGGCTGACGGCCGGCCAGAACTTCGGGCCGCCAATCATTCGGCCCGCGAAGTAAC